>CAYOMP010000106.1:0-9764 GCA_964405075.1 uncultured Lachnospiraceae bacterium | reverse complement strand
ATGATTTGGTTTTGATTCCAGAATGGGTCTTAACTGAAATTAATGATGCTCCTGGAAGAACAGACTATGTACAAGAACTGATAGAACAGGGATATCCGATATATTGCATTGAAGAGGGAACATATACGGATTTTGCAAACAATGAAGATGGTAACCTCTACCAGATAGTCCTTGCATCAACAAGTCAGTTAGGAAGAATTAAAAGCTATTTGCGTAAGGTTGTCGAAAAAGCAGATCCGCTTGATATGGATGCATATAAAGATTGGATTAAAAAGCTGTATGATGAGTGGCCGATTCCTGGAGAGATGTTATCAAGTGGCAGAACAAGGAAGAAAAATGCTGGTGAAGTGTCAATTACAATTTTGGCTGAGATTGTATCGTGGTATTATCCTGAAACTAAGGCATTAACCATATATTCCCAAGATGGAGATACATATGAATTTCAGAGAAAAGCAGAGGCTGATTTGAGACATGTATTTGCGACAAGAACACCAGTGCCGGTTTCATATAAGAGTAATGATGCTATATTATGCCAGCTTGTAAGAGAAGGGGAGATTAGCATAGATAATATTGGTGATTATAGAAAAGATGTACGTAAGATTACTTATAGTAAAGAGCAGGACGATCATTCAATTATATTAGTCACAGAATTAGTGGATAACGAATTGTTCGCTCAGCTTGTTTCAGATAAAACAGTTCATATTATTTTTTAGCTTGAGGAAGCGCTTGTAGAAATGCAGGCGCTTTTATAATAATGCACAAATTTGGAATATAAGGATCTGCTAACTTGCGCTGTGCAAGTACAGGTCAAGTCGAAATATTGATGGAAGGGGGTATGACCAATGGCAGGAAGAAAGCCAAAGCCTACAGCGGCTAAGAAGCTGGAAGGCAATCCTGGAAAAAGAAAATTGAATAAGAAGGAGTCGGTTCCGGCAAAGGGAATGCCTGCTTGTCCTGACTGGTCAATGCCAGAAGCAAAGAAGGAATGAATGGGAATGCTTGGCAGAACTGATGAATCAGATGGGTATTTTTACTGAAGTGGACATGGCAGCCTTTGCTGCATATTGTCAGTCATACGCAAGATGGAAGGAAGCGCAGAAGCATATTTCTTCCAGTGGATCAATCTTTGAAACGGATAAAGGGTATCAGCAACAGACACCTTGGGTTGGAATTGAAAACACCAACCAGAAGCTAATGCTGCAGGCTTGATTTACTTATTTCAGATCAGACAAAGCGACCATCATTTTATCTAAATGATAATAATAAACCGAAGCAGCGAGTTTGCAAAAAAGAAGGAACTAATGGTACTTTCAAATGGGGAGATGAAGAATAAGTGAATACGACAGCAGAAGTATATTTATGGGTAACGAGAGTAGGAATTATACATCAAGATTTAGATAAGCCATATGCATCATTTGAATATGATGGGGACTTTTTAAAAAGTGTATGGATACTATTTCTAAGATAAATCTCGTGGTTTCAAATTTTGAAAAGTATGCAAAGGAAGCATATATTAGAGAGAAGATCTATGCAGATATCAAGAAGATTATTGATCAGAATAAGGTGGAAATATAGAATAAGTTATCGTGATTTTGCTAAAGGAGGCGATCTAATGTTCCCAACAATTGATAAGCAACGTACTGGACAAAGACTTCGAAAAATAATGAAACAACAGAATATCACTGTAAAACAAGTTCAGGAGTATTTGAATTTGTCTTGTGTACAAAGCGTATATCATTGGCTTGATGGTACGAGTATGCCGACAATAGATAATCTATATGCATTAAGTGAACTTTTTGAAGTTCCAATAGATTATCTTGTATGTGGCAATAGAAAGTATAAAGGAGCCAGTAATATCTGTGATTTCAATACTCGAATGATGGAGTACTATATTAGGCTTGTAGATGTTGCATAAGGAGCATTTTATACTACAAATTCAATGACAAATTTAAGAATATCTCATAGAATTATATTCAAGAAATATTTATAAGGAAACGCGCAGTCGAAAGGCTACGCGTTAACTGACAAACAATAGTATAAAAAGTAGAATAGTAAATAAATAGAAAAAAATATGTGAGGTGAAATTATGGGTATATTTATAAATTTATTAATCTCAAAATCTGTTACAAAGGAAGAGTGGGAGAAGGTTTATGAAGAGACTTTACAGCTAATTGAACATTTGCCTTTAGCAGAAAAAATGAAGGTTAAAATACATGGAATAGACACCATTTGCTTAGTTAAAACGAAAGAACATGAGGAAAGCTATGGTTGGAATAATGAAAAGACAAGAGTAGGGTGGAAAGCTGTTGGCGATTATGAATGTATGATTACAGCAGAAGATTATTACTTGCCAAGAGACTTAATTAAGAATAATGAAGTTGAACCAGATGCTGGAGATGCTTTGTTCGCCGCACTTCCAGCGTATATGGATTACAATTGGAAAGATGAAAGGTTTAATCATGCCTATGAATTATGGGGAGCAAAAACACAAGGTGAGCCATATCATATTTATCTATTGTCAGTAGCTGCATTAATTGAAGCAAGGCTTGGAGAAAAAGCATTTACATATGGTGATATTACTAGAGGACAGTTCAAAAGAGCTGTAGAAATTGCAAATCAATTTCTGAAGGAACCAATTGAACTTCCTGATAGATGCTATATGGACCGTTTATTAAAAAGGGTTTGTAAGCTTCCCCTGCAACCTCATGAACAGTTGGCTGTATTCGACAAGTTTATACTAGGAACACAAGATGCTGAATTTGGAAACTATATGCGTCAGATGTTTTCAAATGATGTGATTTCGGATTATTGGAAGGAGAGATTTAGGAATTATGCAATAGATACAAGGGGCTTCGATGAGGTGCTAAATGATTATTTGTTGTGGGGATTTGAGATAAGGGAATTATGTGATTATGTCAATTTTAAATCAAAAGATGGAAAGTTTGAATATAAAAAATTTGTAATTCGTATTATGGACGCTAAACTCCACCTTGAGGATAAAAATTGTGCTGATTCACTGAAAATTAATCAAGAGGAAGAACGGCCTTATGGAATAGCTACTCTTTTTGCTCGGTTTGCTTTTGCTGGCGCTAGCAATAAAAAAGTTAATAGGTTTATTCCGATTGAAGATATAAAGAGGGACTTAATAGACTCTTTATCTTCAAAATGTAATGTTGAAGAAATAATAGACAAATATTTAGCGGAAGAAGAAAAGCAGATTTCTATAAAGATAGATAGGGATGCGTCTAAAGAGGATATTGAAAAAGCGGTGTCCATTGATCCGGCAGAAACTTTTAATCAAATCATGGATATTAAAAGAGAACAGCTAAAAGAAGTGCGGGATAAATACGACATTGACGATTATGAGGACCTTATTTTTTATGAAGAAGGTGATACGATTCATCCATCGCTTGAAAAGTCCATTGCTAACTCGATGAAATTCCTGATTTCATTACTTGATGAGGATGAGTATAAAAGATTGCTTACTTGCTCAGCTAAAGAATGTTGCGAGTGGCTTGTAGAGAAAAATAGATATTTTCTTATTCGTGATACTGATTGGGAAACTGTATTTACGAATATAGAGAACGATATTAATTCATTTGGAAGATATTATAGCTTATTTATAGTTGAGCTGGATACAAACGGTTTAGTAGAGATGTGTAAGGCATTTATGATAAATGACGCGCTGTATGAGCATAGTAAATATTTAATAAATCAGATGGTGGATGAGGAAGCCTAGATAATTCAGTTAAGAAGCAGTCATGATTTATATAACAGGTGATATACACGGAGATATGAGTCGTATTGTCAGATTTTGTGAAAAGATGGAGAAATCTTTGATTTTACATATTGCGATATTTATATTCGAATAAATGAATTAGTTATATAAAAAAGTGTATAAAATAAAATCATCAATTTAACCACAAGTTTATAACACATCATTTCAGTTTTATGCTATGATATTGTTATGCGGTATTTTTGTAGAACATAGTGATGATTTTTCAAAAAGGAGGCGCGATATGGAACGACCACGTTTCGACATTGTGGCCAGCGGAGAGCGAATGAAACAGATTCGTAAGCAGAGGAATATTTCTGTGAAGCAGGTCATGGATTATATGGGTTTTGAATCAACCCAGGCCGTGTATAAGTGGGAAGCTGGAAAATGCTATCCACAGGCCGATAACTTAGTAGCCTTAGCAATTTTGTATAATGTAAGCCCAATGGAGCTTTTAGTTGAAGAGGACCTTGCGTCCTCTTCAAGTCGTTTAAAGGAATATTTAGTAGCGTGAACCACTGGTTGCTCGACTAGGGGAGACGTTGAAGTTAAAATAAAGAAAAAAGGATGGAGGTGGAATGTTGGAGAACTATTTGAAATTAAAAACTTTTTGTCCACTCAGTTGTTCTTATATTTTCATTGATTGTGATGAATACCTGGCAGATCAGCTTTTTGTAAAGCACAAAGTACCCGTAAAATTTGGGATAGAATTTGTAAGAGATGATTCTAGATATAGAATTATAAGCTGCAAGATTAGGAAGAAATATGAGCAGAGTTTTTTGAAGGCATTATCAGAGATGTATAACAAGATGATTCTCAGAGGATATGAAGATTATCAGGAGTTTTGCGAGAATTTTAATAAGAATATGGCAGAGGCAAGAGGGGTACAGAACATGTGAACCATAGGTTGCTCGACGAAAGACATTATGAGATGTATGATGAACATATAACTTAATACAGGCGCTTACAGCAGATTATTTTACAAATCAAAATAAGAAGATAATGGTATTTTTTTGGATGACAAGTCCGATAGAAAGAGCGTCTGGAGTAACTAAGCAACGAATAGACACTTACAGCAGATTTATTTTTTAAATTATGAAATAACAACAGTGGTGGGATAAAATCCCTGATTTGAATGTGTCTAGTGTTTTACCATAAAGGAGGAACCTATGAAAAGAGCATTTTGGTTTGACGGAGAATATATAAATCAGCAGATTGCAACAGTTGATACAACAGAATCTCACGCAGTTCATTTTGCAAAGAACTATAATAATAAATCAATAACTGAAAACGGAGCTACCGGGTATAGGACAACCACAAAAGCATTACTTGATTTGAATTTCAAGGTTTCTTCTCTTAGGGCAAGAGATGAGGAATACATTGTGCAGGAATTCATCAAAGCCTTTCAGGAATCTCCAAAATATGCCGTTAAATGGCTTTTCTTTTTAAGAGATATTTTTGAGGGATTGGGTGAAAGAAGAACATTTAGAGTGTGCCTTAAATATCTTGCTATTTCCCAGCCAAAGATTGCACAGGCTGTAATACAGTATGTACCCGAATACGGTAGATATGATGATGTTCTTGTCCTTTTGGATACCTCATTAGCTGGTGATGTTGCTGCAATGTATAAAAAGCAGCTTGATAAGGATTTGACAGCAATGGAGGATGGAAAGCCGGTATCACTTCTTGGTAAATGGCTCCCAAGTATTAACACCTCATCTGCAAAAACAAAGGAATATGCCAAGAGACTGTGCAAACATTTTCATATGTCTCCAAGAGAATACAGACAGATGTTGTCGAAACTGAGGGCATATTCCAACGTAGTTGAAACCAAGATGTCTGATTCTGCATGGTCAGAAATTGATTATGAGATTGTTCCGGCAAAAGCGAACATGAAGTATGATAAAGCTTTTGAAAAGCATGACCTTGATAGAAGAACAGAGTATCTTGAAAAAGTATTCTTAGGAGAGGGAAAAGTGAACGCAAATGGTTTGATGCCATATGAGATTGTTCACCGAATAACAGGTGGAAGTAGCTATGGAAGAGGATTAAAGGGAAATCTTCTTTCAGAACTGATGTGGAAGAAAATAGTAAACGAAGGGTTTAAGAATGACTGGGGATTTGAGGATGCAATTGTGGTAGCAGATGGCTCTGGAAGTATGTTTCAGAATGCATCCGGAAGCAGTTCTGTTATGGCAATTGAAATTTGCAATTCATTGGCAATATATTTTGCTGAGCAACTTAAGGGAGTTTTTCATAATAAGGCTATTACATTTAGTGGTCGTCCACAGTTTATTGACCTTAAAGAGAACACAAGTCTTAAGGATAAGCTGGAAATCATGTTTGCACATGATGAGGTGGCAAATACAAACATTGAGGCTGTATTTGATCTGATTCTTGAAATGGCAAAGTGTAATGATGTTCCTAGAGAGGAACTTCCAAAGCAGATACTCATTATTTCGGATATGGAATTTGATGCGGCGACGTCTTCTGGCTATTATGCAAACGAAAATTGGAAAGCAGCTAATGACACTTTGTTTCGACAGATAGCAAAAAAGTACGAAGCCACAGGTTATAAGATGCCACGTCTAATTTTCTGGAATGTTTGTGGAAGAACAGATACGATTCCTATGGTGAATAATGAGGAAGGCTTATGTCTGCTTTCAGGATTTTCGCAGAATGCAATGAAGGTTGCTACTGATAAAACAAAGAAGGACCCTTACGAGGCATTGATACAAGTACTTGATTCTTCAAGGTATCAGGCAATTGAGGATGCAATTAAGCCATTGATTGCGTAATTTTACAGTCGGGATTGGAGCAAATATGTCATTAGATAAAGGAATCATCCACGGAAAGGAGCATCAAACCAAGAAGATAACACATATTTTAGTAGATAGCTATTCTGTTAGGAGAATAAGTCTCTAATTATGTTAAAATCCATAATAATTAAAGGGTATAAAGCTTAGTTTCTTAGCTTTATACCCTTGATTCATGTATACCATTTTATTTTTTGCAAACTATAATGTTGTACTATGCCAGACCATTTAATCTGATGCAATTTTCATAGGCAAGTTCCTGAAGAACCTTGTAAAGTGATTGTACATTATATTTTTTTGGAAACTCTAACTTCTTAGAAGCATATTCAACATGGTGTCCTTTAAGTTCAGGTGTGCTAATGTAAGTAAAAGTTAATTCACTATCATCAAAACCAAAACCAGATGTCTCCATCTGTACATCAACAACGGCAAATAGGTTGATAGACTGTACACTCATCTTTGTTCCTGTAGCTCCCTGCTTATCAGTAAAGATGATACGTTTGTCTGTAAAGATAAGAGAATCTCTTACTAATTTGAATCCCATAGTAATTGTTTCACCATCCATTAAATACATACCATATTCGTTAGTTAATTCTTCTGGTGATACTTCGCTATAATTTCCAGCAAGTCCACCTTGTAAAATGTTTTTTACTCCGAATGCCATAATTCATTCCCTCTCTCTTTTGTAATATTTTAGGTCCTTTGCAAAAATGGTTTTACATTTATCATCAGCCATTAGACTACCTTATTCGAAAAAAATAGTACTACAAAAGCGAGAAAAAGACAACAAAATATATATGCACAAATTTATTAACTTGTGCTAAGCTTAACTAAGTGACATTGGTACTGAATAGTTTCTAACGATTGAATAGTGCAATGCCATATTCAATTAAAGAAATACTATCAGACTTGAAAAGAGGGAGTAAGCAAATGAATAATAATGATATTCAGAGATATTCTATTGGAGAAGTTTCAAAAATAACAGGAATTTCAAGGGATAGACTGCGCAATTATGAAAAGTTGGGAATCATTGAACCGCAACGGGAAGAGGGTAATCAGTACCGATTCTATACGGAGGGAGAGATTGATCGTATACTGGCTTTGGAATTATACAGGGCAGCAGAATTACAGCTTCCGACAATTTCAAAAATCTGTTCCGATAGTACGGTTGAAGATATTTCTTTATATTTAAAGGAAAATGAGAAATCTATAGAAAAACAGATGAAACACCTTGCATTGCTTCAAAGCAGAACGAAGGAGATGCTTCATTCCTGCGAGATAATAGAGAAACATCTTAATAAAATAAGTGTTACGAACATTCAGCCTTATGAAGTGATTGCTGAGATGGATGATTATAGAAGTTATCAGGAATACGCGAAACTTTTTGAACTAGGAGAAGATGAGCGCCCAATCGTTTTCAAAATGCAGAGAAGGATTCTTTTCAATCAAAATGGTATTTACAGCAATAAAATGGTCATTACAAAACCGGTAAACGAATCTGTTGAGCAGAAAAAACAAAGATGTGTATATACAGTAGTACAAGATGGGGAAAATGGGGAAAATCCATTGATGGATACATTTAATAAGTGTATGTGCTATTGTGAAGAAAATCAATTAAAACCAACTGGAGAAGTATTTGTCGGAATGCTTTTGTTACATTGCAGGAATGGAAAAATACAGTCTTATCTGGAAATAAAAGGACCAATAGAGTAATAGAATGTAATTGTACTGTAAAAACACTTGCTTTTTTATTGTACTAGATACAACAGAACAATATTAAAAAAACATATTGACCTTGGTGCAATACCATAGTTTATCCTTACATCAATTACGAATAAAACGATTAAGGAGATAAGAAAATGGAAAAAACAAGTAAGAAAAATATGGTACTGTATTCAGGGATGATTTATGTTGTTTTTTTGATCCTGTTTATGCTTACGGGACTCATAACAACTTTTGTAACATCCAGTAAGGTGGTAGCTCAAATATGTGTCACAATTTGTTCGTGGACGTCCTTTTTTGTACTGATGGCTATGTTTAAAAGGCTGATGCCTGGACAGACGAGGTGGACATTTCTTAAGGGACTATTTGCAGAAAAGATAAACTGGAAACTGATAGGGTGCATCATTGCAGTGCAGTTTGTTTTATTTTTGATAGCTGTAGGATGTGTAGCCGTGAAAAATCAGATAGCTTTCGGGGATTTGTTTTGCTTTTCACCTACAGTTTTGATTGTGGGTTTCTTTGGACAGTTAATTGCAGGACCATTGGGTGAAGAACCTGCCTATCGAGGATTTGCACTTCCATATATGCAAAGCGAATATGGAGTAGTTCCTGCAGGACTTATCACCGGGATTGTATGGGGAATGTGGCATTTCCCATTGTGGATGATTTCGGGATATAAGGGACTTGATTTGCTGATTTACTGCGTCACATTCATGGTTTCAATTGTATCTTGTAGTGTGGTCATGAGTGTGATCTATCAGAAGTACAAAAATATTTGGTATGCCATTTTGATACATCAGATGGTAAATTTTTCATTGGATGTCTTGTACACAGGTGATTTATTGGAAGTTTTCATCCCGTTTGCATGTTTATATTTTGTGGCAGCAGTAGTCATTTGCATACTGGTTTCACGTAGAAAAGTCTGATGCAAGTTTAGGGTTATTTCCACGCATATCAATGTTAAAAAGTGAGAGAATCATCTGTAGCAAAAAATGGATAGAATCTATACTTTAGTCATATAATATTTATATGAATTATCATTGCATAAAAAAGTGCAAATGCACAAAAATAGTAATGTCTATTGAAGTAAAAATAATTTAGCGGTGAAATATTATTATTAAAATTAGTGCAATGCACAAAAATATGGAGTAACACTATGGAAATTAAGGAAGATTATTATAGTAAATGGAACCAAAAAGCCTTGGAGAAATGATGAAGGGTTTGTAATTATGGGTATGAAGTATTTCTTACTTAATGCGGATAGTTTGGAGTTTTAGTTTTGAAAATGAAATAATTTAAGGATTAAAGAGTAAGTAGAAAAGAGGAAGATGATGAACACACAAATATAAGGAATCTGTGTGGCGGATTCCTTATATAAGAGAAAATTTAATTTCTTTGGTCAAATGAAAAACTAAATTCCAGATAGATTCATTTTGACCTCGTATTTTTGA
>CAYOMP010000105.1:0-9956 GCA_964405075.1 uncultured Lachnospiraceae bacterium | reverse complement strand
AAAATGTGGTCACCTTGCTCTTCTACAAAAAGAACTCCATCCACATATAATGCAATCTTCTTTTGGTTGGAATATACCTTAACATCAGTCACAGGCTCAATACGATCCACATATCTGCTTCCACAGAGGTGAACAAATGCTTCATCGCTCCACCAGGCTTTGTAGATATAATAGGCATCTTTTTTCTGTTTGCGGTCAAAAGTGATCAACCCTTTGTGATTCTTTCCTGGATCTCCAGCCTCATCACGACCAGCTGCTGCAAATTCAAACATATTCCATACGTAGGTTCCCCAAAGATATGGCCTCTCAGAAATCATCTGAAGCATATGCTCATGATAAACTGACATATAGCTTTCTGTATAATCTCCTTTTTCTGGCTTTGGAGACTGTAATGTAATAACAGAGTCTGCTCCATACTCAGTCAAACCAATGACAGTATCTGGATGTTCCTTATGGAAATGATCAAAAAAAGTATCATTATCTTCCATATCACCTACATACCAGCCGTAATACAGATTATATCCACGAATATCCGGCAATTCTATCAATGAGCTATCTGTCTCTAGTAAAAACAGATTTGCCATTGCTGACACTCTTTTTTTATCCATTGTATGAATCATATCATTTAAGATTCTATGGTTCTCCATCAAATCTTCAGTAACACCTTGAAGTGTAATCTCATTGGAAATGGCCCAACAGATAATGGAAGCATGATTATAATTTTGTAAGATGAGCTCCTTCATCTGAGAAATGGTATTCTCTCTTCCACCTTCCATATGAACAGTGATATATGGGATTTCTGCCCAAGCAACAATACCTTTTTCATCACACAATTCATAAAAATACTGATCATGCTGATAGTGAGCAAGTCTGATAGAATTAGCTCCGACCGAAAGAATAAGGTTCATATCTTCCTCATGCATTTCTTTAGTAAGAGCATTTCCCACTCCAAGTCGATCCTGGTGTCTAGACACACCACGAAGTGGATAACTTCTTCCGTTTAGGAAAAATCCTTCATTTGGATCAAAATAATAGGTTCGACATCCAAATTTACTTGTAACTTCATCAATCACTTTTCCCTGTACAAAAAGTTTAGCTGTAGCAACATAAAGATATGGATCCTTAAGGCCATCCCAAAGATGTGGTTGCTCAATAATTACACTGCCTGAAAAATGTGTTACATTTTTCAGCGCATCTTCTTCATAAAGTGTCTGATTATCCTTTTGTGGAATTTCAAGTATTGTCTCTCCAACCCCATCAATGTAAACTACAACTTCGTCAGCATTTCCTCTAATATATGCATCCAGCTTCACGATAGCTTTATTTTCCTTTACTTCTGGAGTAATATAGAAGCCTTTACCACCAAAATATTCTAGATCAAAGTGTGTCTTTGAAACAGTAATCAGATTTACATCTCGGTATAATCCACCATAAAAGGTGAAGTCTGCCTTTTGTGGATATACATGATCATTGACCGAATTATCTACCTCAATCTGAAGTTCATTTTCATCTAGTAAATTATCTGTTAATTTCACACGATAAGTAGAATAACCCCCATCATGACAAGCTAATTCTTTTCCATTCAAACTTACTTTGGATGAGGAATTAGCACCATTAATTTCAAGGAATAATTCCTCGTCTTTACCTAATACCGGTTTTGCAAAATTCTTTGTGTAGGTGCAATTTCCACGATAATAATCGGAAGCACTCTGTCCATCTACTGCATTCCAAGTGTGAGGAAGAGTCACATTTTCAGCAACCCCCTCTTTCTTGAATGTGTAGTCTTCATGAAATAAAACTTCTTTTCTCATAATATGCTACATACTCCTATATTCTTTTCTTATGCGTTCTTTTTTATTTCTTCCTTCTTAGCAGATATTCTCTTCTGAACCTCTATCATTTCTTCTTTTGTGAGCTTGCAGTTCTTCATTGCGATTAAGGTCACTATCCATCCAAATAATGGAAGACCAAAATAAACAGCAATAGTTACAACGAAAATTGGAGTCGTCAATGCTTCTCCTGGCTGTGGCATTGTGCTTGTATATCCAATCAATGCTACTGCACCAGTTGCAATCAATGCAGAAATAGAAGAAATCAGTTTATCGATAAAACTGTAAGTACCGGTAACAACAGCTGGAACATATCTTCCACTACGATCCAATTCATAGTCAATAATATCTGCCATAAATGAGGCATCTGCTGTAGTAACACACATTTTTGCACCATTTAATACTAATGTCAGCACTACGTAAATAATCATAGTAACACCGAAGTTTGCAATAGTACTTGGATCAATCACAACAAAGAATACAACCATGACTACTGCAATTGTCATACATATCTTTGTCCAGATAACAATTGCTTTCTGACTACCATTCTTTCCTGCATATTTTGCACCAATCACAGCAAATATGATGGATGGAAGCATACTGACAACTGTAAGCATAGTTGCAATACCCATATTTCCAATAATTATACCATTCAGCATAGTTGTAATAACTGCCTGTGCTGCTGTCTGCTGTGCAAGTTTATCCGATGCTGTGGCTGCAATATATGCCTGAAGAGGTTTATTTTCTTTTAAAACTGCCACCATATCCTTTATTTTCAATGGCTCCTCTTTTTTTATTCCATGATAATATTCTGGTTTATCATATTCAGAAATTCCAATGCATACAAGTGCAATACCAACTGCAGCAATTACTACAACCAATTTAACAGCTGCTGAAAGAAATTCCTGATTATAAGTTCCTCCAAATTTTGGAAGTAACACCATATTAAGCACAATGCTCAATGCCATTGGTACCATATAATTTAATGCAGTCTGCCAAACACCAATAGTTGGACGTTGCTTTGGATCATTAGACATTATTGCTGGCAAAGTCTGTGCAGTCATATTTGTAATAGTGTATCCAATAACATACAATACATAAAGCAATATAAAAACAACAATTCCTAGCCCCTTTGAAGAGCAGAAATCAAACATTGCAAGTAATGCAACCGCTTCAACAACATACCCACCAATTAATAAAATACGAAGTCTACCAATCTTGTTATAAACCTTGTCATAAAGGATTGCGAGTATTGGATCAGTAACCCCATCCAAAATACGAGTACATGTCAAGATTACCCCGACTACTGCGGTTGAAATTCCATATCCAATACTAGCACTGTAGCTTGCCATTCCAATCAAGGAATAAACAGACATTCCTACTAATGCATTAAAAGCTACCAAAATAATCTGCCATAATTTCGCTCGACGATATTGTACTCCATCAATTTCGCTTTGGCTTATTTTTTGTTTCTTACTCATAGTAACCTCCTATACCTGTCCTATGCCCCAATCTCATAGAACCATTTTATATCTTTACAATATCATTCTGTTTGTGATACAGTTAGAATTGATTTGATATATATAGTATTTTTTTGACACATTTTACGCACGGCTATTTGCTTCTAATTGGCAACAAATAGCTTTGATGGTATCTCTTAAGCATGAAAATATTAAAAAAAGAGGATTAATTATGAACGAAATCATATTTATTAGTTTTATTTCCAATATTTTGGGTATACATGTCTACTGTGTTTCCCCTTCTGATCATTCTCTTTCTACCTTTGAAGAAGAATGTTGTTTTGAAAAAACTCTTCAACCAATGTACACTGCAAAATACCTGGAATATATCTTAAATCATAGTGATTTCAATACTTTTTATGAGATAACTGATTATCTCAACACAAATATTTGTTTTTTTCAATTTGAAGGCAAACAGTATATAATCGGACCTTATGTGAAAAACAATTTTTCTGGACATGAGATACAGGCACTTCTTGCTTCTCATAAGCTGCCTGCTAGAATTTTTATGCCAATAAAACTTTATTACAATCAATTTCCTAAGTTAAGCTATCAAATGATTCGTGGTACAGTAATGGCGGCAATGAGAACTTTTGTGCCAAACACGCCCGAATATAAATACCGTAAGCTTACTGGATTTCATGAAGAGATAAAAGAACATAAATTGATTGAAAAATCAAATAGAACCTATTCACAAATTATGGATCAATATGAAATGGAAAACTTTTTTCTTCGAAAAATATCTGATGGTGATGTTACAGGTGTTAAGTTAGCATTCGAAAACATTGCCAGTAATTATTATGCCAGTACTTCACAATCTCAGCGTTCTCTCTATTCCACTGATTGGAATGGTTTTGCTGTGCTTCGTACTCTTGCCCGAAAAGCGGCAGAACAAGGAGGTTGCTCCGTAGTCAAAATAGATGAAATCATTCACGAGAGCATTCAGCAGTATGCACTTGCAAGAACTGGTAGTGAACTAAATAATGTTCAAAAAGATATGTTAATTAAGCTTACAAAAGCTGTAGCTGATACAAAAAAACTGGCGAACTATTCGCCTGTAATCCGTAATACCTTAAACTATATCTCTGCAAACTATTCCCAAAATATTTCCTTGTCTGAGTTAGCTGATATGAACCATATCAGTGAAGAGCATTTATCTAGATCCTTTAAAAAAGAAATGGGAATCAGTATAACAACTCATATTGGAAATATTCGAGTAAATAAGGCTGCTGAATTGCTGAAATCAACTAGTCTTTCCATATCAGACATTGCTATGTATATAGGCTATTCTGATAATAACTACTTCGTAAAAGTATTCAAAAAGCGATATGGGATGACTCCTTCCGCATATCGCTCTTCAATTTAAAATGACGGACAGTAATAATAAAAAGCTTCAATACCGTTTTAAATTAATATGACTACTGTCGAAAGTGCTTTCCCATAAATTCCGAGCTTACCTTTATGCTTTCGATAGGGTCATCATTGATCCAATTTTGATGTGTTTCCAATACAACTCCTTCTACTCCATTTTCTATTGCAATTTCCGTTAATGTTTCTAAATCCATATTTCCATACCCCAACTCTGTAGCATCTTCTTTCAAAATTGGAGTATAATATGGGCCTGTTTTCTTACATCCTCGATCATTAATATGCCATAACTTTATTCGATTTCCCATCTTTTCCATTAATTCTGGAACATTTACCCCTGCATCGGTCATCCAATAGCTATCAAACTCAAAATTAACATAGGCAGGATCTGTTTCTTCTACAATTATTTCATATGCAGTTTGCTTTTCGTTTACTTTCTGCATTTCAACATTATGATTATGATACAACAATTTTACTCCATATTTTGATAATTCTTTGCCAGCTACGTTCAAACGTTTTGCTAATTCTCGTACTTGTGTTTCATCTGAATAATCAAAATTATACATGCCTGTAATGACAACGGTATCTGTTCCAAAGCATTTAGCTTCATTTGCCACTTCTTCAGGATTATCCTCAATACTGTTCAAATAGCTATGTAAACTGATTACAGCCAGACCACTTTCTTCAATAAGTGATGGCCAATCAAGCTTTCCTCCATTTCCTACAGGCATTCCTCCGAACTTAGTCATCAATTTTACGGTCAATCCTGCTTTATGTATCATAAAATCATTGATTTCGATTGCATCATATCCAGCATCTTTTATCTCTTTTAAAGTCTCTAAAGCTGTTTCATAATTTTTGCATTTTGTACCAATCATAATCTGTTGAACAGCTATTGAAATCTTCTCTCCATACTGCTCTACTGACCTGGTAACTTGTGTACTATTCTGAATAGAATAATGTGTAGCTTCACCTTGATTTAATTTATTCACAACAACCACTATAACCAATAACAACAAAATAACTGCTACTGAAATAATTTTTTTCTTCTTCATAACTCCTCCTGATTTCTATTCCTTTATTCTATTTTCCCTTCTTAGCCACTCTACTTCATCATAAATTGTTTTCTCAAATGGTCTTGTTTTATAGCCCAGTTCCCTTTTCGCTTTACTGCTATCAAATTCATTATTTCTTACAAGGTTATAAAGCATTAGCTCTGTGATTAACGGTTCTTTTTTGGTCATTTTTCCAATCATCACACTTATTTTTACAATTATTCTGGTCAAAAACATAGGAAGAATGATGTTTGTCATACTCACTCCACTTGCATGGCTAATATGAGAAAACATATCTTTCATCCATACAACATCATTACCTAGAATATATCCTTCTCCAATTCTTCCTCTATCAACTGCTGCTATTGTACCAAAAGCTAAATCTCTGACATCTACTGAATTGAAAGAACCTGGGAAGCCTATCTTGTTTCCTCCATTGCAGTACTGCTCAATAAATGTAGATACTGGTCCTCCAGCATAATCATTAGGTCCGCATATCCCTGTTGGATATACTACAGTAGCCTTTAATCCTTTTTCCTTTACTGCATCAAATACCAATTGTGTTGCCATTGCTTTTGTCTTTCCATAGTATCCAACGATATCATCTAAATTGAATTCTGTTGGTTCTTTCATTTTCTCTCCATGTGGTAGTTCTGATACAGTTCCTGTTGAACTTACATATACAAGCTTTTGAACGTTTTTTTCAAGACACAGATCAATAATGTTCTGTGTACCATCTACATTTACATGATATACAAATTCGCTTGGTTCTTCTTTTAAATAGACAATGCTTGCACAATGTATACAGATCAACTCTTTGTTATCCACATCAAAAAAATTCTCTAATGATTTTTTATCAGTTAAATCCCCATAAACAATCTCCACTCCTTGGGGTACATGCTTTACCGCCTTATCTCCCTTCAATACAAGACCTCGTACATAACAGCCTTTTTCCATTAACTGTTTCGCAATATTATTCCCTAAAAAACCAGCTGCTCCTGTTAATAAATAAACTCTATCGTCCTTCATGGTTACTATTTTGTCCTTTCTTATACTTATTTTTGAATAAGCTATCATGCCAATATAAACTCAACATAAACTTTCAAAAATTCCTATATGACAAAAAAGCCTACCAAAATTGGTAAGCTTTTTACTTAAAATAAATATATATTGTGGATCCTTCTCCTACTTTGCTCTCCACTGTTATCGATCCATTACTCAGTTCAACAATACGTTTTACAATGGAAAGCCCCAACCCAAATCCCATTGTTTCATGTGAAGAATCTCCTTGATAATATCGATCAAATATGTGTTTTTTTGTATCATCATCCATTCCTTGTCCTTCATCTCTGATCTCTATACTAATATGTCCATCAATTACTTTTCCAATTATTGAAACAACTGAATCCTCAGGAGAGTATTTGCGAGCATTTTCTAATAGATTTATCCATACCTCTTGTAATAATTCTTCATTTCCCCAAAAAATTATTTCTGGAAGCTGTACATTTAGTTGAATTCTTTTCTCTTCAAATTGATGAAGCATAAGAATTGCACAATTTCGAATCTGATCATCAAGACGAAATTTTTTCTTATTTTTGATAATCTCCATATTATCTAGTTTTGAAAGAAGAAGCGTATTTTGAGATAGTTTAGCCAAACGCCCTGCTTCCTTCGCCATTAATTTCAAATACTCTTTTTCCTCTTCTCTTGGAAGATCATTTTCTGATAAATACTCTGCAACCCCCTTTATAGAATGAATCGGAGTTTTAAACTCATGTGAAAAGTCCTTCATAAATTGTTTTTGTTGTTCATCAGCATTTTTTAATTCACGTACCATATGATTAAAATTTTCATACATTACCCTATACTCACCTGAATGATCCAACGAAAGTTCCACATCCAGATTCCCATTCGACACCTCATTCATTCCATTCAATAATTTTCCCATTCTGCGGTATAAAATAACAGAAATAACAGTAATAATAATTCCGCACAAAGAACCCATTATCTGGTAAATTGTCAAACTCCAAATAAATACATTGTCACTTGCAGTTCCGAACATATAATATCTAATTGCTATTGTTACCAAATAAGAAAAAACGGCCAGACAATCAACTATTACAGCTAGAATAATCGCCCAACGAATTATTCCAAATCTTTTCTTTCCATCTGCGAATTTATTCATTGCTTATTTATTTCACCTCGATATCCTAATCCACGTATTGTTACAAGTTTAAATTCCGAATAATCATCAAATCGCTTCCTAAGTCGATTTATATGTGTCCTGACAGTAGTTTCATCAGAATCTGTTTCATATCCCCATATTTCATCCAACAATTCTGATGTTGTAAAAACTTTGTTTGGATACGATAATAGCATATATAACAATTCAAATTCTTTTTTGGGCAAGGTAACACTTTCTTTGCCGCGACGTAATGAATTGCTACTCTCATCTATTTCTAACTCTCCAATAATAATCTTCTTTTCAAAATTAATCTGTGCTCTTCTTAATAAAGCCCGTACTCTCCAAATCAATTCCTCGTAATGGACTGGTTTTGTCATATAATCATCAATTTCCAAAGCAAATCCTTCTTTTTTATCCTGCAATCCATTTTTTGCAGTCAGCAAAAGAATTGGAGTCACTTTATCAACTAAACGAAACTGCTTAACAAATTCATAACCATCCATTTTTGGCATCATAACATCTGCAATAATCAAGTTCACTTTTGAATATTCTAAAATCTCCAATGCTTCTATTCCATTTGACGCTTCTAATACATTATATTCATTCCTGAGATGTAATTTTGTTACTAATCTGGCATTTACATCATCTTCTATCAACAATACTGTAACCATATAATTTACCTTCTTTAATGCTATTCTATTTTCGAACTAAGAACAATTATTGCGATTCGAGAATAAGGGAGCAAAATGCTCCCTTAAGTAATAAATCTTTCCCTTTATGCCAGAGACTCTCCTAAGAAAAGAATACAGCAAAAAGTAAGTAACTCACGCTATTGCAAAATCTCTGGATGTTTCCATGTTGATACATTTTGATGTCCTGCTGATAATGCCCCATCCACTGGAATTGCAGCACCAGATATATAACGGGCCATATCACTGGCAAGAAATAATGCAAGATAAGCACACTCTTCCGGATTTCCAATGCGTTCTGCTGGACAGTCTTTTGCAAAAAATGCAAGAGCCTGCTCAGGTGCATCACCAAAAATGGAAGTCTTCGTATATCCAGGGCAAATTGCATTGACAGTAATTCCGTATGGAGCATAATCTAATGCAGCAGATTTTGTCATACCCACAACACTATGTTTTGTGGCAGTATAAAGAGCCTGACCTCTCTGTGCCATAATTCCGGCGATTGAAGCCACATTGATCAAGAAGCCCCCCTCACTGTGAGATTGAAAAATTGCTTCTGCTCCATATTTCATTCCTGCAAATACACCTTTGCTGTTTAAGGCAAAA
The DNA here is from genome assembly GCA_964405075.1 of uncultured Lachnospiraceae bacterium. Taxonomy (GTDB): domain Bacteria; phylum Bacillota; class Clostridia; order Lachnospirales; family Lachnospiraceae; genus CAYOMP01. The sequence goes on along the minus strand of CAYOMP010000105.1, from coordinate 704 downwards.
ATTTTGTCGAAATCTTCCATCTCATACTCATGCAAAGGATTTCCGCCTTGTCCAATACCTGCATTACTTACAATTCCATCTAATCTTCCATAATGCTTTACAGTCTTATTAATCAATTCTTTTATCTGACTGCTATCACTACAATCCGTCTGAATGAAAATTGCTTCTCCTCCCTTAGCACAGATTTCATCTGCTACAGCCTGTCCCTGTTCTGTACTTCTTGCTGCACAGACAACCTTCATACCATATTCTCCATAGATTTTAGCAATTGCTTCTCCAATGCCTCTACTTGCTCCTGTCACAATTGCTACCTTTCCTTTTACACTAGAAAAATCCATTATTATTTCTCCTCCGTTTCTTATTGTTGCGTTGTTCTGATAATATCATTAAAATACCATTTATCTTCCACTACTGTTAGAATAGATTTGATACAATTAGAACATTATTGATACCGTTTCTGTAATTCTGTTGGTTACATCAACGATAAAGGGCTTGCTGGAGCCTGCGTAGGCAAGGATTCATTTTAAAAATTTATTATAAGCATAAATTAATAGTTAAAACGCCATGAAAATCTGACAAAAACGACACCTTCAACCCATTGTATTTACTGGGATTGAGAGTGATTTTATACTTATTTACCGTCTCCAGTTCCACCTGCATTTTCTTAACTTCTTTCTGTGCCTCATTGTATGTATCCATCAATT
>CAYOMP010000104.1:0-9961 GCA_964405075.1 uncultured Lachnospiraceae bacterium | reverse complement strand
ATTGCAATATATTGTGGTATTAAGCTTAGCCCGATTAGTAAATTGGTTACGATATGTGAGGCTATGGGAGCAGGAGATTTTTCTTGCGAAATTGATGAAGGACTTGTTAAGAAAAAGGATGAGATTGGTGAAATGGCATCAGCTATGATGATTATGAAGACCAATCTAAGTGAACTAATATCTATAACTGATTCTCATTCAAGAAAAATTATGGATATATCTAGTGATTTGTTTAATAGTGCTGAAGGAACACAGGCAAAGGCAGCGGATATTGTAACTGTTTCAGAAAATGCCGTTGAAGAAACTGAAAAGCAGAATGATTTGGCTAAATCAAATCTTTCAATGACGGAAGGTATTTCTAAGGATATGGAACAGATAGCAGACAGTATTTCAAATATTAGTGTTGCTTCTAATGAGACTGCAGATGAAGCTAGAGAGGGTGCTCAGAAGCTGGAAGTAGTAGTAGAACAGATGGGTAAAATTGAGGAAAATGTTTCCGATGTATTTACTCAGATTCAAGAATTAAATAGAATGTCAGGTGTAATCCAAAATGTTGTTCAGTTGATTGCTGAAATTGCATCCCAGACGAATCTTTTAGCATTGAATGCTTCTATTGAGGCAGCAAGAGCTGGTGAACAGGGTAAAGGATTTGCAGTAGTAGCTAATGAAGTAGGAAATCTTGCTGAAGAATCAAGAAAATCAACAGAAGATATTACAAATATCATTAAAGAGATTCAGCAGTGTATCGAAAGATGTGTTAAGTTAATGGAAGAAGGTAATAAGTCTGTTAAGGATGGTATGCAATTAGTAACAGAAACGAAGGATAGTTTTGATGGTATTCTTGTGAAAATTAATAATGTATCAGAAGCAATGCAGAATGTTTCAAGTGTAGCAGAAGGTATAACATCAGAAACAGAAGCGTTATATAGTGCTATTGGAGATATTTCCTCTATAGCCGGGGTAGTTACAGAAAGTACAAGGGATGTGTCAAACACTGCCAGAACTCAGGATGATATGATGAATCAGGTTATTTCAGAAGTTAAAGAACTTTCTGATTTGTCACAAGAATTAGAAAATAGTCTTTCTGTATTTAAATTGTAATTTTTTTGTAGAGGTGTATATGAATTAGAAGTTTTCGATTTCTTTTTCTTTGAACGCGATAAAATACATATGCTAAGAATATAATGACAAATAGATAAAGATAATAATAGTTACTTTATCTATTTGTCATTTTTGTCCTAATTGTGAAATGGTGAGAACTTCTTCGTCGTTTATATGGATATTTTAGGGAGGGTGTGATAATATATGATGTGCATAAAAGGAGATTAAATATGTTGAAATATATTATAATAGCTTTAATTTTGATAGTGGCAATATTTATTTTATATCAGATATATGCACAGACACATTTTATTGTAAGAGAGTATGAAATAGAATCTAAGAAACTTAGCCGGATTGAAAAAGACGTAACGGTTGTTTTATTGACAGATCTTCATAACAAAGAATATGGGAAGGATAATGAAAAGTTAGTTGCCAAAATCGATAAAATAAATCCGGATTTTATTTTGATTGCAGGAGATTTGATGGTGGCAAAACCAGGGCTTGATTGTGAGAAAGCATTAAATCTTATGAAAAAACTTGCTGCAAAATACCAATGTTTTTATGGAAATGGTAATCATGAATACCGAATGAAAATATATACAGAAGATTATGGAAATACTTATGAAAAATATAAGACGCAATTGCAAAAAATGGGTGTTAATCTGCTAGAAAACAGTAAATGTAGTATTAAGGTTAATAATCAAAACATCAACATTTATGGTTTGGAAATTGAGAGAGAATATTATAAGAGATTTGCTAAGATTAAAATGGAAGATACTTATATTGAGGATATTCTGGGAAAAATAAATGAAAGTGACTATAATATTTTGATTGCACACAACCCTAAATATTTTGAAAATTATGCTAAATGGGGAGCTGATGTTACAGTATCGGGGCATTTACATGGCGGTCTGGTACGACTTCCATTCATTGGTGGAGTGGCATCACCTCAGATTGAGATTTTTCCTAAATATAGCGATGGTAAATATACAATAAATGGGAAAAATATGATATTAAGCTGTGGTTTGGGAACTCATACAATAAATGTAAGAGTGAATAATCCGGCTGAGTTATCAGTTATTAAATTAAAGTCTATTAGTACACCGAAAAATAAGTTTCTGATACATTGACGCAGAATGATTGTTTCATATGCCAGGCGGAGGAATGAGGCGTAGCGGTGGCTACGTCGATTAACGACAACACAGCAGATGAAAAATCAGGCAAGTCAAGGTGTTAGTTACTTATTATTCGGTGTACTGGTTAGTAGATTATTATTTGTAAATAAAAGATTCAAGTAAGTGCAAGCTTACATATTATCTAATTAATGAGAAGAACTGAGAGAATACTAAGCTGTTTTGTATTTATCTAATAGTTCACTTATGAGTATTTGGAGTCAAATAGTAAAAATAGAACAGAATTTTCTTGAAATGCAAGATGATAATTAGTAAAATAAGTCTGTATGAAAAAATATTGGAATGAGGAAACGTTATGGGAATACCAGTAAGATTACAGGTGTTTGAAGGTCCTTTGGATTTACTACTGTATTTAATTGATAAGAATAAAGTTAATATATATGATATTCCTATTGTGGAAATCACGAAACAGTATTTGGAATATATTCGTAATATGGAACGAGATGATTTGAATATTATGAGTGAGTTTTTGGTTATGGCAGCCACACTTATAGATATCAAGTCTAGAATGTTACTTCCTAAAGAAGTAGATGAAGATGGTGAAGAGATTGATCCAAGAGCGGAATTAGTCGAAAAGCTTATCGAATATAAAATGTATAAGTTTATGGCATTGGAGTTAAAGGACAAGCAAATAGATGCTGAGAGAGTTTTATATAAAAAAACTACTTTACCTGACGAGGTAGAGATGTACGTTCCCCCGGTTGATGTAACGGAACTGTTGGAGGATGTTACATTATCAAAGCTTCATAGTATTTTTAAATCAATAATAAAGAAACAGGAAAATAAAGTCGACCCAATTAGAAGTAAGTTTGGAAAAATAGAAAAAGAAGAAGTAAGTCTGGGAGACAAAATGGATTATGTTAGGGAATATGCTCTACATAATAAAAGTTTCAGTTTTAGAAGTTTACTAGAAGAGCAGTGTGGCAAAATGGAGATTATAGTTACATTTTTGGCAATATTAGAGCTTATGAAAACAGGGATAATAAACATTAGCCAGGAGAATATATTTGATGATATATTGATATGTGCTAACATTTAGAAATGAGGTTACATAGTAATTATGCAAAAAATAGAAGCGGCAATAGAATCTATACTATTTACAATGGGCGATTCTGTTGAATTAAGTAAGATAGCAGCAGCTATTGAACATGATGAAGATACTACTAAGAAAATTATATACAATATGATGGACAAGTATGAAAGCGAAGACCGAGGAATTCAAATTATTGAATTAGAGAATTCTTTTCAGATGTGTAGTAAGGCAGAAACATACGAATATTTAATAAAAGTTGCAAAACAGCCAAAAAAACAGATTTTAACAGATGTTTTATTAGAAACACTTTCTATAATAGCTTACAAACAGCCAATTACTAAGGTTGAAATAGAGAAAATTCGTGGAGTTAAGAGTGACCATGCTGTTAACAAATTAGTAGAGTATAATTTGGTATGTGAATTAGGCAGATTAGACGCACCGGGCAGACCACTTCTTTTTGGAACAACGGAAGATTTTTTAAGAAGTTTTGGAGTGCAGTCCTTAGATGATTTGCCTATTATGAATCAGGATAAATTGGAAGATTTTAAGATGGAAGCAGAAGAAGAAATTCAGCTTTCGCTAGATGTATAAAAAGGTTTTTGTAACAAAAGTTAATAGAATATAAATAAAAGTAGCAAATTAATTTGCTGCTTTTATTTATATGAAAAACCAGGGGGAAGTTATGTTTAAATAGGATTTCTATGAACACCACGAAAATCACGGGAATTGCAAAATATATTTTGAATGGCTTTATTGGAATTGCCACAGAATATAGGTATTTTTATCCATAAGATAAATGAGAAATAACTTGCTGATTTTATGGATAGTTGTTGCTAGAATCAATAGATTACATTTAATGAAAATTGTATAAAAAATATTATAAATGTTAGTAATTTGTACAACAAGGTTGAGAAAAATGCTAAAATATTGCATAATAAAAGTAAGAAAAAGTATTTGATAAAAGTGGGTTTTAGAAGGAGGTTTTTGTTATGAGCAAGGTGTTGGTTATGGGACCTGTATATGTGGAAACAACAGTAAAGGTTAAAAAATTTCCTTTAGATAATGGACCGGTAATATTTGACAAAAACGGAATAAAAAGTGGTTTGTCTGGTCATGGCTTTAATGTAAGCAGAGCATTGAAAACACTGGGAAATGATATTGATTTTATATCTGTAACAGGGAATGACAGCTTAAGCAAAACTGTAATCAATTCAATGGAACAACTAGGTGTAGAAGCTGATAATATAGTAGCATCTTTAAGTGAAACACCACAGCAGATAATATTATATGATGATGAGTCGTTGCAAAGACAGATTATTGCAGATTTAAAGGAAAGTACGGAAGTAGAATTAGATACAGTTACTTTTGAAGAGAATATAAAGAATTGCGACATTGCAGCTTTGTGTAATTCGAATTATTGTCGTCCTTTTTTTGATATGGCAAAGGAAGCAGGAAAGAAGATATTTACCGATGTTCATGGTGCTACAGGTGTTGATGACGAATATAATAAAGAATTTATGGAAAAAGCGGATGTACTTTTCTTAAGTCATGAAAATATTGGTGATGATTATGAGTTTGTAATGAGAGAAATTGCAAAGAAATATGGTAACGAAATAGTAGTAATGGGATTAGCAGAGAAAGGGGCGGCTATGTATGTTAAGGCAGATGACGCCTTTGTACCATATAGAACTGTAAAAACTCGTAAGATTGTAAGTACAATGGGAGCTGGAGATTCAATGTTTTCAGCATTTGTGCATTTTTATACAAAAACTCAAAATCCTTATTATGCAATTAAAGCGGCGATACTATTTGCATCTTATAAGATTGGTAGTGCCAGTGCATCAAAGGGATTCTTAACAGAAGAACAATTGGAATTTTTCTATGGAACAATATGGAAGTAAAGGGAAGTAATTGAATGAATATTAACCTGGAATATTATAAAATATTTTATTATGTAGGAAAATATAAGAACATATCTATGGCAGCTGAGAACTTGTCAATATCACAACCGGCAGTTAGTCAGGCTATCAAACAATTGGAAAAGTGTGTGGGTGTGCCCCTTTTTATCAGGACACCAAAGGGAGTTAGATTTACACAGGAAGGCGAAGTATTATTTTCCTATATAGAGAGAGGATATGAATATATTCTATCGGGTGAAAAGAAGTTAAAAGAAATGATTAATCTGGATTATGGGGAAATAAGAATCGGTGCAAGTGATATGACTTTGCAGTTTTACTTGCTACCGATTCTTGAACGTTTTCATGAGAAATATCCCAAAATAAAGGTTAATGTAACTAATGCTCCTACACCTGAAACAATTAAATTGTTGCAAGAAGGAAAAATAGATTTTGGAGTGGTTAGTTCACCTATATTAGATAAAAAAGGAATCAATATTAAAAAAGTTAAAGAGATAGAAGATATTTTTGTAGCCGGCAGTAAATATTTTGATTTGAAAGGAAAGAAGTTGAAGTATAAACAGCTTGAAAATATGCCAATAATCTGTTTAGAAAAGAATACAAGTTCCAGAAGATATGTAGATGATTTCCTTAAACAAAACAATGTTATTCTTAATCCGGAATTTGAATTAGCTACAAGTGATATAATAGTACAGTTTACATTGAGAAATCTTGGTGTTGCCAATATAGTGAGAGACTTTGCACAGAAATATATTGAGAGTGGAGAGTTATTCGAATTAAGATTTGAAAAAAGAATACCAAAACGAAATTTCTTAATTGTGACAGATGCAGAAAGTCCAATTTCTTCAGTGGCGCATAAGTTTTTGGATATGGTTTAAAGGCGAAGTTATCAGATGTTTTATTTTGCACAAAACTATTTGATACAGATGGTATTGAAATAATATGGTTTAAAAGGGATTTATATTGATGTTAAAAATCTGTTGGACTTTAGTAATGTTATTTATGACTTGACGTTGGACATTGGTGACTTTTGTCATAAGATAAATTCGAAAAAAATAATATAATAAATACTTATATCAATTATAAGTGATATTGATTTTACTTATGATAAGGATTGGTGTATAATACGATAGGTTAGAAAAATAAGCGTTGATAAATGGAAAAAAATTACGCGTAGTAGTAACAGGAGGATATGTTATGGTAAAAGCAATCGTTGGAGCTAACTGGGGAGACGAAGGTAAAGGCAAGATTACAGATATGCTTGCTAAAGAATCTGACATTATCGTAAGATTTCAAGGTGGAGCAAATGCAGGTCATACTATTGTAAATAATTATGGTAAATTTGCATTACATACACTTCCATCAGGTGTATTTTATGATCATACTACAAGTGTTATCGGTAATGGTGTTGCATTAAATATTCCAGTTTTATTTAATGAAATTAAGAGTATTGTAGACAGAGGAGTTCCTGCTCCTAAGATTTTGGTATCAGATAGAGCTCAGATGGTTATGTCATATCATATCTTATTTGACCAGTATGAAGAGGAAAGATTAGGTGGTAAGTCTTTTGGTTCTACTAAATCAGGTATTGCACCTTTCTATTCAGATAAATATGCCAAGATTGGTTTTCAGGTTAGTGAATTATTTGATGAGGAATATTTAAAAGAAAAGGTTGAAAGAGTTTGTGAAACTAAAAATGTTATTTTGGAACATTTATATCATAAACCAACAATCAATCCAGAAGATTTATTCAATGAATTAATGGAATATAAGAAAATGGTTGAACCATATGTATGTAATGTTTCTGCTTATCTTGATAAAGCGCTCAAGGAAGGTAAAACAGTATTATTAGAAGGACAGTTAGGAACATTAAAGGATCCAGATCATGGAATTTATCCTATGGTTACTTCTTCTTCAACATTGGCAGCATATGGTGCTATTGGTGCTGGTATTCCTCCATATGAAATTAAGCAGATTGTAACAGTATGTAAGGCATACTCTAGTGCAGTTGGTGCAGGTGCATTTGTTAGTGAAATCTTTGGCGAAGAGGCTGATGAACTTAGAAGACGCGGTGGAGACGGCGGTGAATATGGTGCTACAACAGGTCGTCCTAGAAGAATGGGATGGTTTGACTGTGTTGCTTCTAAATACGGATGCAGATTACAGGGAACAACAGATGTTGCATTTACTGTAGTTGATGTTTTAGGATACTTAGATAAGATTCCTGTATGTGTAGGATATGAGATTGATGGAGAAGTTACAACAGAATTCCCAACAACATATCAGTTAGAAAAGGCAAAACCAGTTCTTAAAGTATTACCAGGTTGGAAAACAGATATTAGAGGAATTAAGAAATACGAAGATTTGCCAGAAAACTGTAGAAAATATATAGAATTTATTGAGGAACAGATTGGATTCCCAATCACAATGGTATCTAATGGTCCAGGTCGTGATGATATTATATATAGAAATAAATAATTATAAAAGTTAAATAAGATACCTCTGGGATTTTGCTTAACAAGCATCCTGGAGGTTTTTTTTTTCGAGAGCAACGAGGATAAAATTATATTTACATAAGTTTTTGATGAACACCGCGAAACTCGCAAAGCGTGTTTTTAATAAATAATATAAAGCAATTAGATATTTAGTGTTGCATAGAATACATAAGTCTAGTATTGTTATTTATGTATTTTTAAAGTGTTGCATTTTGAATACAATATTAGAAATGCTATATTGATAAATATTAGCAATAAGTTATTAGGAGAAAAAAATGATAGATACGGTGATTTTTGATTTAGGACGAGTTTTGGTTGATTTTTATGATTGTGAAATAGTACAAGAATTTGGTTTCGAACAGGAGGTATATGAAAAAATAGTTGGCTCTTTTTATGATGAAAAAAAGCGTCTGGAATATGATAGAAGTAGTATGAGCGATATGGAATTAATAGAAATGTTTACGAAGGATATTCCTGAATGTAGAGCTGAATTCGAGAAAGTGTTTCATAATGAAGGTAAAGCGGTTGTTGAGCGCGACTATACAAGACAGTGGATTATGGATCTAAAGAAAAAGGGATTGAAGGTATATTTATTGTCAAATTATGCTAGAAATACATATAATTTATCCAAGGAAAAATTAGACTTTTTAGAAATGATGGATGGAAGAATATTCTCGTGGGAAGTAAAAAAGGTAAAACCGGAAAAGGAAATATACCAGTCCTTAATTGATAAATATAATTTGGTACCGGAAAATTGTGTTTTTATTGATGATAAACAGATAAATCTGGACGCAGCCAAACAACTTGGAATAAAAACTATACTTTTTGAGAATAAAGAAGATGCCGATAAAAAATTAATGGAATTAGGAATTTAATAATTAAGTAATAGTAAAATTAATAAAAATGTCAAAAAGTGAACACTAAATTTTCAAAAAGTTTGTGTATTATGTTAGTGTAGCCAAGAAAAAATGGAAATGAAAAGGAGGTTGCATTGTGAAATATACCAGATATAATGAAGAAAATTGTGTTATTGATTATAGTTATTATGATGAGTTATTAGATAGGTTTGATGAACGTAGATATAAATCTTTAAAGGCATATGTTAGGAAGGTACAATTTGTAGAAAACCGATTTAAGTTAGTTACATATGACCAGATTGATGAAACACCAGTGTTTAATTTGTGTATGTTTTTCTATGAAAACAAGGATGAGCAATTATACTTGGAAAAGAAGAGCAGACAAAACGACAGTATTTATAAGTCATACCAGAAAATAACGAGAGAACAGTGTGAGAAATTATTAGATAACGACATAGAGTGGATGAAAAAAAGTAATGTATCAATGTTTAGAGAATTCTATTTGTATTTGACTATAAATGGTTTGGAAGCTGCAACTGTTATGGAATATGATAGAGAGATATTTTCATCGGGTAAAGAGTATGTAGTATTTAATAAAGCAGTGAAAAGAGCCATTGATAAAGATGCGGGATTTTTCGATGAAGATGTTCAAATGTTGGATTGTATCAATTGTGACCAGATAGTAATGAGTTGTAAGAAGTTGATATCAATACCTGAGGCTGTGAATAATATATTGAACACCAGAAATAATAAGGCATATCAGTTAGCATTTGCTTTATAATGGTTTATTACGTTCAAGGAAAAAGAAAACTTAGAATTTAATAAGCTTTTTTTATATTAGTACATAATTTAGAGTTAGAAAAACTCCCAATCTGCAAGAGTGAGAAATTTGCAGATTAGGAGCTTTTTTTACAACAATTTATTTATCGTCCTTATCATTTCGGCTTTTAAGCCATTTGTACACTGAGATATATACAAATAGTAAAACCGGAAACAGTATTGTTGAGAATAACGCCATTTTGAAATAGTACATTGTGTTAGTGGAATCTGTTAATGCAAAGAAGAAAGTCAAAGCATATAAACAAACCAATACAATTACTCCAATTAGAGCGATTATTCTTTTAATTTTATCAAACATATTAGTTTTCATCGCCTTCGTTGTCAGCTGTATAAATCTGACGTTTTCTTGCCATTTCATCACTTTCAAGATATTCATCATAAGTAGTAATCTTATCGATTAACTGTCCGCCTGGCATAATTTCCATAATTCTGTTAGCTGTAGTTTGAACGAACTGGTGGTCGTGAGAAGCAAAAAGAATAACTCCACCGAATTTAATTAGTCCATTATTTAAAGCTGTAATTGATT
>CAYOMP010000103.1:0-10218 GCA_964405075.1 uncultured Lachnospiraceae bacterium | reverse complement strand
TTATGCTAATATTTCTCTTTTCTAAAACCAACTTCTGACTTTCAATTTTTGACATATCCAGAATATCATTTATTAAAGCAATTAAAAACTTAGATGATATATCAATTTTATTGAGACAATCCAGCACTTTTTCTTTATCGTCAATAAACTTATTAGCTATATCCGTCATACCTATTACTGCATTCATTGGTGTTCTAATATCATGGGACATTCTTGATAAGAAGTCAGTTTTTGCCATATTGGCACGTTGTGCTGCTAATAGCGCATCACTTAATGCCTCTCTTTGAGCCTCTTGTTCTCGCTTTACCTCATCAATATTCTTTAAAAATACCAAAATAACATTATCATCCCAAGAAGCCTTTGTAATCTGAATGGAATTCCATACCAATTCCGGATATTTATCAGCATTTTGAACTTCGCAATATATACTGCCACCTTCTTCATCCAAACGTTTTAATAAATATCCATTATCAAACAGTTTTATAAATTCTTTTATTGGCTCATTATCTGTTACAATATTTTTAATTTTGCTACGAGCTCTCTCGTAGAATTCTGTTTTATCATGTTTTTCAATACCTGCACTACCAATAAATATTGCATAACATTCCCCATTTGCAATATTTATTTCATATACATCATCATAGGAATTACTTATTGCTATAGCAAATCTATCTCGAAATTCCTTTCTTTCTTCTTCCATTTTTTTAAACTGCTCAATATCCTTAATGGTACCTACTATTCCCTTTCGTGTAGCATCAACATCATATGTTATAGTTCCTCTAACCTGCATCCATCTATACTGGTCCTTAGGTGCACCATTTTTTCTCATACGTGCTTCTATTACTTTAGAACCGCCACTCACAAAGAACTTACTAACTGCTTTTCTATCTTCTTTTTTAACAAGATTACGTTCAACAATAGCATTTGTATAATTTTTTATTACAGTTCTTTCTAATTTATGACGTTCTCCGTCACAAATATTCTGATATCCTATAAATGTGTCACTTTCTACATCATATTCAAAAATAATATCTGTACTACTTTCAAATGCTATTTCATATCTTCGACGTTCTTTTTCAAGTTCCAGCTGAATAGTCTTTTTTTCAGTTATATCCATTATCAAGGAATGCATTATTTTTTGACCATATTCATTTAAACTAATTTTTCCACTTTCTAAAACCCAAATAATACTTCCATCTTTTTTACTAACTCTATATTCCACAGAGTAATTATTAGAAGACTTAATGCTTTCTTCTAATTCCTGACAAACTCTTTCTCTGTCCGAATAATATATAATATTCAAACCTATATCCTCTATGGTTTCATCAAATTCTTCCTTAGTATATCCAAGCATTTTAACGAATTCTTCACTAACATATAATAAAGTAAATTCGGAATCATACCAGCTTTCCTTAAATCCACCATTAATAGCCTGTAGCATCATATTCATTTGTTCTGTTTTATCATCAACTGCTTTTCTTAAATATGCAAATCTTCCGGCTCTATTAAGAACATTCTCATCCTCAATCACTGTCAAATGTATATGGTTGCATTTGACACACTCTCCCTCTTTTCCCATTACAAATGTTGTTCGAACATTAAAATACTCAAAATCCATATTTTCCCTGAAGATGGTTAAGGAAAATTCCAATAAAAAAATAGCCATATTATCAGTTGAATTCAACACTTCGATTTTTTTATTAAATAACTGATATCTTAATATGCTCTCTTTACTAACTCGTACATTTATCATCTTAATAACATTTTGCGCACCACAAACAGTCTGATTACTCATACTTGAAATCAGAAATATCATCAGTAATATATGGACGTATTCCAGACACATCTCTTTTTATAAACAGTGTATTAACGATACATTCTGCAATATCTTTGCAATCATTTAAAAACCTGCCCATAATCATCCCTCATAACTCGCACAACACAATTTTAACCAATCAATAATTACAAGTTTTCAAAATATATACAACTATTTTATCACACAACTCATTCCTATTTATGTTTTTTTCTAATAATTTATTATTATTTTAGAATTTGCGCGTTTCTACAAGCGGTGCGCATCTGCATTGGATTGAATGGCGTGAGCTTGCTCACAGACAGGCACATTCCAATGCAGATTGATAGCGCGACAGCGCGGTATGAGCATGCAGCGTAAGCGCAATGCGAATGGCACCGCTACGTATATATCAAACGCAAGTGTGTCTGCATTGGAAATGAAAATTCTTTTCCATTTTCCCTCTCACCATCTCCACATTCGTTCAAAATCTTTTTGTGCATATTAAAAATAGAATTTTCATATTCCATATCAGACTGTCATACATACGTCAGCACTTAACGAGCAATTTATTGCGAGTTTAGTACTGTTACGTATGTATCAAGCGCAAGCGTGTATGTATTGGAAATGAAAATTCTATATAAATATCACAAAAAATTTTCCCAAGTAACCTCTAATTTTTCTTCAAAGCCGCGTAAGCTTTTTCAGCTTCCTCTAATACATTTAGATTAGTCACTAATTTCTTTTCTTCTTCTGACAATTCATTATATGCTGCTCTGGCCCACTCTAATGCCTTTTTACTTCTCTCTGTAACCTCACCAATTTCATCAATTCCATGACTTACCATTTCTGCCACTTCTGCACTGGTTTGCGTTGTAGTATCTTTACTTTCTGAACCAGGTAATTCATATACAATAACTGCCATACCTTTTTCAATATTTTCATATATTTTTCTTGCCATTTGGCATGGTAAATTAATACAGCCATGAGAACCACTGGTCTGATACAAATCCTTACCAAATTCATATCTCCATGACGCATCGTGTAATCCAACATTGCCATTAAATGGCATCCAATACAATACTGGTGTTTCGTAATCTTCACCGACTAATGTTGCATATCTTTCTTTATATGTTATTCCAAAAGTGCCTGTTTCTGTGTTGTAATTTTTTGCCGAATTTCCCGATACAAAATCTGTTTGAAGTACTACTTCTCCATCCTTATACAAAATTAAGTGCTGTGCCGTCAAATTGATTTCAATATAACTATCACCATAATCATTTTCTCCAAAGGATGCTGCTTCCTGAAAATATACAGGTTTTCGTTCTACAACTGCTCCCTCCCGAATTAATTCTAATAATTCATTACATTCTGCTCCTCTATTCATCCACCAGCCATAATCTCCACCTTCTATTTCAATTGTTTTTCCATAAGAGGTTTTGAATGTTCGTTTAGTAAAAATAGTATTATATCTTTTTCCAATCACATCTACAAAGTCAGATATACCTTTTGTATCAATGGAAACTGAATAATCATCACCAAATACTAACCAGTCCTTTATCATATCACCATTAATTACTTCTTTTTGTCCGTCAAAGTCATAGGAAATTATCGAACCAACATATTTGTTGGCAGTTTCACACATATCAGCTAATTTTTCATTATCAGAAAGAATTTCAGGGGATGCATAACATTCATTATCTTCTAATGAAACTTGACTTTCTAATGAAACAATAGCTTGCTCTACTACATTGATAACCTTATCTTTATCTAGTAACGTTCCTTTTTCTTCTTTTGTAATACTATACCCCTCACCAGATATGTATTCTGACAAGCTGGCATCTTTTGGCTCAATTACCTTTTCACTGTCAAAGCAATCTAAGGATTCCAATTTTTTTATTAGTTTGCTCTCATTATAAGCCACAGCCTTTGCCATTTCTTTACTTTCATTTTTGGCAAATGCTGTTACCCATGCAAAACCATTTTGATCGGCTAATGTCCTCTCCAGACTTCCGTCAAAAATCAATTCCATATCAATCTCTGTGCTACCGATACATTCTTTAACATCATCTCGCTCTAGTATAATCAATTCATATCCCTGAAGCTCTTGCTGCATCAACTCCTTCACTTTATCTACTGTTTTATTTGATGCATCTATTCCATTAATAACTGTTTTGGGAAAGAAATGAGAATTATAAAATATAGATAATCCTACATATAGTGCTAATACAGCTATTAATGTTACTCCTAGAATTATTGCTATTCTTTTTCTAATTTGTCTCTTTCTTCTCATTTTCTGTCACTCCATTTTAATGCTTTTTAACGATTATAACACTTTTATTTGTTTCCATTGTTACATTTATATTAATAAAAATGAAATAATCTTTTATACATTTACCTAACTAACACATTTTCTCCTGGTTGCTGGCGCAAACAAAAAGTAATATATCCTAAATGTTTTTAATCTTAACACTTAGAATATATTACTCTTTTAATCAAAACAGATATTATCAATCCATTTTGTTACTTTATCTTAATTGTGTATTCACTTTATCTGGCATATTATTGTGCCAAAACTACCTTTTTAAAGTTCTTTTTACCTCTTTTTACAACAATTCCTTCGGCTAATTTAGCTTCTTCAATTGTTGCTTTAAAATCAGCTATTTTTTCACCATCAACTGATACTCCACCCTGTTCTACGGCTCTTCTACCCTCTGAACGTGATGGCACTAATCCTGATTTTACAAGAATTGTAACAATGTCCATTGCTCCTTCTCTTAAATCTTCTTTTGAAACTTCTGCTGTTGGCATATTTGCTGCATCTCCTGATGAGAATAATGCTCTGGCACCTTCTTGAGCTTTTGCAGCTTCTTCTTCCCCATGAACTAACTTAGTTAATTCAAATGCAAGGATTTCTTTCGCCTGGTTAAGCTGACTTCCTTCCCATTTATCCATTTCATCAATCTGCTCTAATGGTAAAAATGTAAGCATTCTTAAGCATTTTAATACATCGGCATCAGCTACATTTCTCCAATATTGATAGAAATCAAATGGAGAAGTCTTATTAGGATCTAACCAAACTGCACCTGACTGTGTTTTACCCATTTTCTTGCCTTCTGAGTTAAGAAGTAAAGTAATAGTCATTGCATATGCATCCTTACCAAGTTTTCTTCTAATAAGCTCTGTTCCACCTAACATATTACTCCACTGGTCATCTCCACCAAACTGCATATTACAGCCGTATTTCTGGTATAATGCATAGAAATCGTAGCTCTGCATAATCATATAGTTGAATTCAAGGAAGCTTAATCCTCTTTCCATTCTTTGTTTGTAACATTCAGCACTTAACATTCTATTAACGCTAAAGTGAGCACCTACTTCTCTTAAAACATCTACATAGTTCAAATCCATTAACCAGTCAGCATTATTTACCATTAACGCTTTTCCATCTGAGAAATCAATAAATCTACTCATCTGCTGTTTAAAACATTCACAGTTGTGCTGAATAGTTTCAACTGTCATCATCTGACGCATATCTGTTCTACCTGATGGGTCACCAATCATAGCTGTACCACCACCAATTAGGGCTATTGGTTTGTTACCAGCCATCTGCAAACGTTTCATTAAACATAATGCCATAAAATGTCCTACATGTAAACTATCTGCTGTTGGGTCAAAACCTATATAAAATGTAGCCTTACCATTATTTACCAATTCTTTAATTTCATCTTCATCTGTTACCTGTGCAATAAGTCCTCTTGCAACCAACTCGTCATATACAGTCATTTTCTTTCCTCCTAAATAAATTACAAGTTTTCTATTTTTTTCCTCCAAAATCCAGATACTTTGTATCTGTCGTGCTAACGCACTTCTTGATTTTGTCGGTATCGCACCAAAAAAAGTAAATACTCACTTTGTTCGTGCTTCCTTTTTCTTTGCGTGCGATAAAAAAAACCTTCCTAATATTTCTATTAGAAAGGACGAATTATCGTGTTACCACCTTTGTTCATAAACAACTCACATTGTTTACCTTATGGAGTACATACATACTCTGGCACTATAACGTGTGCATCACGTCACAGCCTACTGGTTTAATTAACTTTCGGTGTGAAGCTCAAAGATGTATTCGTAATAAATATTCCTTAGGCCTCTCATCAACCGGCACCTTTCTGTAAGTTCCATTTACAACTACTTCTTCTTATCATCGCTATTATCAATATTTGTCTTTGCAACTAAAGTTATTCTAATTGATTTAAGTCTTTTAGTCAATCATTTTCTTAAATAATGTTCCTTAATCTACAAACTACTATCACTGCCACAAATTAACACTTCATTTTCACATTCATATCACAGCAAAAATCACATATAAGTTTTTTCAACTCTTTTCAAAACATATCCGGTATTATTTCTTTTAACACCTGGATAGCCTCTTCTCTTTGCTTTTCGTGATAATTAGCTAACTCATCTGTTACCATTTCAAAACCATATTTTAAATACATTCTAATCGCCTTATGACTCCATGTCTGGGTATGCAGATATATATCCTGATTAGGTTCGTAAGCTTCAAATAAAGATAGCATCTTTAAAAAAACTGCTTTTCCTAACCCTTTATTTTGATGTTCTGGTCTAACTGCCACATAATGCACATGTGCCTGATGCACTCCTTTAATATCCTTATACCAGCAACAGGCGTTAGCTACCGGTATTTTATCTTTGTTAACGATAAAGACCATTCTTTTCATTAACTCTTCTTCATAAGGTTTCATATCCTTTTGAAAATACTCTAGTGCTGCCTCATATGAATCAAATTCACCAACACTATATTCTATCTCTGCCCAATATTTTTCGTCACCTTTTTCATAGAATTTGAATTTATATCCTCTTGGCAACAAAATTATTCTTCTAGGTTTATACTTTTCTTTTTTTAAACACATTATTATAGGTTTATATTTTACTGACTTATCTAACAAGTTATCACTACCTTTTTGTAGACAATACTTTTCGTGGACGTGTTGCCTCTTCCTCATTCTTCCAAGGCAGCTCGTCCCCTTCCTCACTAAGATATTCTAATATTTGCCATATTCCCTCTCCAGTGTAGGAACTAACCTCAAATATTGTATCACAACCGGCTAATTTCAACCACTCCCTAGCCTGATTCACATTAGCATCTTTATCGTCAATCTGAGTTACAATTCCTATTACCGGTCTGGCACTACAGGCTGTAACACACGGTGGATATAAAGAATAGCTCTCTGTTGCACTAATTAGCAAACCTACCACATCTGCTTCATAGGAATATAACGCAAGAGCCCTACCTAGTCTATTGGTTTCTGCATATTCTCCCGGTGTATCTATTACAACATCATAATGATTAATATACTGAGTTTTATGATATTTAATTGTATCCCCTTTTAGGGCCTGACGCAATGTAGTTTTCCCACATTCGCTTCGCCCCATTAAAATAATTTTTTTCATTCTGACTACCTTTATCCCTACATATCAAAACAAGAACTTAATATAACTTAAGTTCTTGTTACTTCGCATATTGTAAATCCTAATGTATCTTTTAAATATTCGCATATAGCTGTAATAGCTGCTTCTACCTCTGCAACTCTTCCCGTAAAAATCAAAGTTCCACTAAATCTGTCAATAAATCCCAAATCTACGTTGGCCGTCTTAATAGCAATATCACCTGCAATAACTGAAATCTCTGCCGGTGACATACTAAGTATACCTATAGCTGCCTTAGAATAATCTAATTCTGGATTTAATCCCAATTTTTTATATATAATGGCATCCGGACTGGCGATAATGTGCGCCAAAGTCACCTGTTTACCAGGAACTAATTCCTGGACTATTCGCATTTTACCTTGATTGTTATTAAAAGCGTTAAAATCCACAATCCCAACTCCTTCTTAATCATATATCAATATAATACCACACAATCTCACACAATACCATATTTTTATCAAAAACCATTTTTTAATTATATCTATTCTTTTCTTTCATAATGTCTTCTTTTAGTTCTGTCCATTTTGCCTCATATGTAACATAATATTTGGGACATTCCTTACCGGTAATATCATAATGTCTCAGAATCTGTTCTTCGTTCAAATCATATTTTGCACACAAATAGGCTGATAGCTTAACAAGACTATCATAGGTTTTTTCTGTAAATTTACCTGTTTCATCTTGATGACAGCATTCTATTGATATAGTATCACTATTTCTATCGTTAGATGCATAAGCCACTTCATCCTCTGGAACGCATTCGATTATCTTACCATCATTGCCTATAACAAAATTGCTACTGGCTGAACGCTCCCCTGTCTTTGCCAGTTCCCCATAATAGTGCTGATGCTGTTCAGCAGTGGTTCCCGGATTACCTGTATAATGAATTACAATTCCATTAACTGCCTCCAACTTATCTCCTGGTCTTGAATATGGATTCACTTCAATATGGTTTATTTCAATCCAATCTGGTTTCTCTATATCATTCACTGACCAATTACTATTCATTGTTGCAGCATTACTATCTTCCAAAATTTTAGTAGCATTAGGTAATTTCAAAAATTGGGTTCTAAAAATAAAAACATATATTATTACAATAAATACCACTAAACTACTTATCAATATTTTTCTAAGTAGGTCTCTGGTTTGTTGTTCCTTTGTTTTTCTTCTATATTTCTTATATTTATTATAATTTCCGTATTTTCTTTCTTGCTCCATAATCCTCTATATGTCCCTCAACATCCTATATATTTTCCACATTTATCACACTGTATTTCAAACAGATTCTCTCAATTCTATCATAATGTAAAATTTCATCCCCTGATTTCAAATCCAAAACCCAGCACAATTACATTTTTTCCTTTATCCACCCTTTTCGTCTTTATTTAATATCATTATACAGCAAACAAAATATAATTGTTTACTTTTTGTTAACGATTCTCTTACAACTATTTGAAACACCCTTTGTCAATTTCCAAATCTATTACTACAGTCACCAAATAATCTTAAAAACATTTTTACCAGATAATATGTTCCAAAAAATGACAATGATATCAATGGGCATTTAACCTTTAAAATTTTTAAAACTAAAAAAGATTCTAAATAGTGTTGTTCCAATTATTAACTAAGAACTATTCCCTATCTAGAATCTTTTTTATTTTGTTTTATTGTTCCATTTGCTTTCCTAAAAATCCAGCAGCCGAAACTGCCAATTTTTCAGAGACCTTGTCGGCTGGACCATTTTTAATTAATAAAATGACAGCACCAATTGCATCACCCTCACATATAATAGGTGCTATTACCTGTGATTGAAAATCAAGAACATCATCTAATGTAATACGAATATATTTCTTTTCTTCCTTTGAAGCAACGATAATATCTCTATCATTTATAGTATCCTCTAACTTTTTACTAATAGACTTATTAATAAAATCTTTCTTTGAAACACCGGCTGCCGCAATAATAATATCCTTATCTGTTACACAAACCATATGCCCTGATGTTTGTGCCAACACATCCGCATACTGTTTAGCAAATATTCCCAATTCACCTATTGGTGAATATTTCTTTAAAATAATTTCCCCTTCGCGGTCTGTGAATATTTCTAAAGG
Source organism: uncultured Lachnospiraceae bacterium (assembly GCA_964405075.1). Lineage (GTDB taxonomy): Bacteria > Bacillota > Clostridia > Lachnospirales > Lachnospiraceae > CAYOMP01. The sequence goes on along the minus strand of CAYOMP010000103.1, from coordinate 804 downwards.
GTCACCTTCTCTAATTCTAAGTGTTCTTCTTATTTCCTTTGGAATAACAACTCTTCCCAAATCGTCTATTCTTCTTACTATTCCGGTTGCTTTCATAATTATATTTCCTCCATTGCCTTAATTTTCAAGATATGGAGTTATTATGTGGAAATTTGGAAATATTATTCGTTATTTAACACATCTGACATAGAATGAATAATTACAGCTTTCACCGGACATTTATGTCTTATTTTAAGTTATAAAATTACTCTTGCATTATCCGTTCAATTTCACCCTTTAAAAATAAATTTTCCTTAGTCCCACGAATGATTGGGTTGATTTTTCCTTCCTTTACCAGATAAGATAGATTCTGCCTTGAACATTGTACTCTATCACAGGAGCCGGTTGTATCTATTACATTCGTACGTATAAACTCATAAAAATCATCCGTTGTCAAAGGCAGTAACACACCGACTTTTCTTAGCTCGAATGTAGGGATTTCGATTGTACCATTAAACAAAACACCGTATCCCCCCACACCTACACTCGCACTTTGCAGCATTTTCTCATTATTTATGACATGTGTCACACCCTTATATTTGTCAACCAATTTTGTAAGGTCAACCTTTCTCACCGTGTTATCCTTAAACATACATAGCAGTTGCCTATCTCCTGTTACAAAGCACTCCTGCACATTCTTTCTTCTACGGCTTACAATGTTTTCCGATATTTCTTCTTCTGGTATTTCTTCCAAATAGCAGGAATCCTGAGAACATCTTCCCTTAGATAAGGCCAAAAACGCCATTTCGCTATATTTTTTCAAAC
>CAYOMP010000102.1:6812-10472 GCA_964405075.1 uncultured Lachnospiraceae bacterium | reverse complement strand
TAGAACCATTTTTATTAGAGTAATACACACAATGCTTCAGTTCTCATTTATTAATTGCCATTCCTGGTGGATTATTATGGAAAAACAAATAAATAATATAATGAACCTAAGTTGGCAACTCTGGCACAAAACCATTTCCTGGTGTACATGGCATATAAATAAACTTGTCAAAGCCATTAGTTGTAGCATTATATTCACCGCTACGTCCTGCCATAACATTAGTATCCACATATACTGGATAAACCGGGTCACAAATTGCTACCTTATTATCCACACCAAATATTTCCTGAATATTTCCCACATCACATTTAGCACCATCTGATACAAATATTTCATCAGCATCAATATTGCATCCACGGCTCTTAGAATCTTCTCTGGCAATAGTTTCTCTCAAGAATTCATATCCCTGGTCTGGACCATAGCCGTGAAATCCTTCTATTGTTCCCATCTCATCAACTGCTGCATGTAAAGCTTCAATAATAGCTGGAACTATTGGCTGTGTTACATCTCCGATGCCTAGTCTGATAACTTTGGCATCCTTGTTATTTTCTTTATATTCATTTACCTTTTTTGCAATTGTTGAAAAAAGGTAACTACCTTGTAATTTTAAATAATTTTCATTTATTGAATACATTTCTTACCCTTCCTTAAAATATGCAATATTAATCAACTTGTAATATCAAAATCATTTGGGCAGTTTCCACCATATTCGTACCTGAATCCATACTGCACTTTTGAATATATCTAAAAGCTTCCTGCTCAGTCATATTGTTTCTTTCCATCAAAACCGCCTTTGCTTGATTTATGGTTTCTTGCTCTTCTTTACTACGTTTCTTTACCTTTGTTTTATCTTTTCGAATTCTACGCTCTATCTGCATTAGCAGCATTTCCACAGAACTTACTAAATCCGATACTCTAAATGGCATTGTTACTGTAACTACATTAGGTGGGCAATCCATTATTCCTTCTTTTGATGTTAATAACAACATTTCAAAATAATCAGGCAAATTCTCCGCAATCTGATTACAATACATATCCTTAAGATTCCTTGTACAAATAACTACTCCACTATCTAACTGGTGAACTTTTGACAAAACACTATCTCCCGTTGTACAAATCTCTATCATCTGCATTCCACGTGACTTTAGTATTTCATTGATTTTTCTCGCATCTTCAATTTTGGGCATTGCCACAATAATACTGCCCATGCGTTCACCTCGTTATACTCGATTTAGATACTTGTCTAGTTCCCAGTCAGATACTTCTTCCATATACTCATTCCATTCAGCCATTTTAGCTGACAAATATATCTTCATAAATTCCTGACCTAACGTTCTTTCCATAACATCATCCTTTTCCATTTCTGTTATGGCTTCTCTTAAAGTTCCTGGAAGTTCTTCAATCTGTCCATTTGCTTTAAGTGTTTCTGAATACACTTCTCCAGCAGATATCTGGTTTTCAATACCATCAATACCAGCTGCAACACACGCTGCTATAGCTAAATATGGATTAGCAGCTGAATCTGGAAAACGCATTTCAATTTTAGTATCTTCACCAACTCTAGAATGTATTCTAAGAAGTGTATTTTGATTTTTCTTTGACCAGGTTATTTCCTTAGGTGCCTCAAATCCTGAATTGATTCTCTTGTATGAATTTACTAAAGGATTAGTAATTGCACAAAGTCCTTTAGCATGCTTCATTATTCCACCCATAAACCACTTGGCTTCATCTCTGATTTCTCCGTTATGGGAATTAAAAATGTTCTTTCCATTTTTGTATACAGAAATATTCAAATGCATTCCTGAACCAGATACACCTCTTTTAGGCTTTGGCATAAAGGATGCATGTAAGCCAAATCTTCTTGCTATTGAACGAACAGCACTACGGAATGTTACTACAGAGTCTGCAATAGTAAGTGCATCTGCTTCTCTGAAATCTATTTCATGCTGTGCCGGTGCCTTTTCGTGATGTGATGATTCAATTTCAAAACCCATCTGTTCTAATGACATAACCATATCACGTCTGGCATTCTCACCTAAGTCAATAGGTCCAACTGCCATATATCCTGCCATTTCATGAGTGATTGTTGTTGGTTTTCCATCTTCATCTGAATGAAATAAGAAAAACTCACATTCAGGATCAACATATATTTCGTAGTCTTTTTCTTTAACTTCTTTCAATACATTTTTCAAAATAGTTCTTGGACTAAGATTACATTCTCTACGATCTTCATAATATACATCGCATAATAATCTTGCAACTTTGCCTTGCTGTGGTCTCCATGGCAATATTACAAATGTATCTAAATCCGGATGTAAATACATATCATCTTCGCTAGACATAAATTCGTCAAATAATGCATATCCCTCAAATATGTATTTATTATCAAGAACCCTTTCTAACTGGCTTGATGTTACTGCCACGTTTTTTAAGTTACCAAACATATCAGTAAACTGTAAACGTATAAATTCTATATCTTCTTCTTCAACTAACTCTAAAATTTCATTTTTTGTCATCCTTAGACCTCTCCTTTTATAGATTAGTGTAGCCCATTAAGGATTCATCCACTTGTCTTGCAACATTTCTTCCTTCCGCTATTGCCCATACAACTAATGATTGTCCTCTATGCATATCACCTGCAACAAAGACTCCTTCTACACTGGTTTCATATGAATCAGGTAATGTTTTGACATTTGTCCTCATATCACATTCTACACCCATATCCTCAACAATATAACCCTCTGCGCCTAAAAAACCTGCTGCAATTAATACTAAATCCACATCAATCTGTTCTTCACTGCCTGGCACAGGTACCATATTTGTTCTTTTTGTCTCTTTGTTGTATTCTGGCTTTAGCTTAGTAAGCGTTGCTCCACATACATTTCCATCTTTATCTGATTTAAATTCAGTTACTGTAGTTTCATACTGCCTTGGGTCTTTTCCATAAACATATATAGCCTCTTCCTGACCATAATCTGTTTTTAGAACTCTAGGCCATTCTGGCCATGGATTAGAGTCTAATCTTTCAACTGGTGGCTGTGGCATCATTTCTAACTGTACCACACTCTTTGCACCTAATCTAATAGCTGTTCCCACACAGTCATTTCCAGTATCTCCACCACCAATAACCAATACATTCTTATCCTTTGCCAATTCGTATGGCACTTTCTTAAAATCGCTATCTAATAATGATTTTGTTACTTTTGATAAGAAGTCTACTGCAAAGTATATACCTTTAGCTTCTCTTCCCGGTACATTAATATTTCTAGGATTTGAAGCTCCACATGCCAGAACTACTTTATCATATTGATTCTTTAATTCATCACAACTAATATCAACACCTACATTAGTGTTACAGATAAACTTAATTCCGGCATTCTCCATAAGTTCAATTCTTCTGTCAATAATACGTTTTTCTAATTTCATATTAGGAATACCGTAACGAAGCAATCCTCCACATCTATCACTTCTTTCATAGACTGTTACACTATGTCCTCTTTGGTTTAGCTGCATAGCTGCAGCTAAACCGGCAGGTCCACTTCCTACAATTGCAATTTTTTTACCTGTTCTAGTCTTTGGCTCTTCCATTTTAACTAAGCCGTTTTCAAAAGCATATTCAATAACTGCTTTTTCATTTTCTTTTGTAGATACTGATTTTCC
>CAYOMP010000102.1:0-6802 GCA_964405075.1 uncultured Lachnospiraceae bacterium | reverse complement strand
TGCTTCACATAGGGCAGGACATACTCTTGAAGTAAATTCTGGGAAACAATGTGTTTTTGATAATCTCTTATAAGCCTCTTTATAATTTCCCTGATATACCAAATCATTCATTTCCGGAACAAGATTATTTAAAGGACATCCTGATGCCATTCCTGAAATCATAGTTCCTGCCTGGCAAAACGGTACACCACAATCCATACATCTAGCTGCCTGTGTACTCTGTTCTACTAATGATAAACTTTCATGAAACTCCTTAAAGTTCTTTATTCTCTCTTTAACAGGTATTTCAAATCCATTTTTTCTTTCAAATTCTAAAAATCCACTTGCCTTAGCCATTATTATTCCCTCCTATGCCCTTCTTGCACCAATTGATGTATAAAAGGCTTCTATCTGTGCATCTTCCTTTTTAAGCCCTCTTTCCTCAAAGCTAGCTGATGCCAAAACCATTTTCTTATAATCATTTGGAATAATCTTTTTGAATTTAGGAAGATAATCTTCAAAACTTTCAAGAATTTCTTTACCTTTTCTTGAATCTGTAGCTTTTACATGAGCTTCAATAATTCTTCTTAGTTCTTCTTGTTCACGTCTATCTTCAATCTTTTCCATTAATACTAATTCTTTATTCAAATTCTTGTACAACTGATTATGAGTATCTAAAACATATGCAATTCCACCACTCATACCAGCTGCAAAGTTCTTATCAGTAGGTCCTAAAACTACTACCTTACCACCTGTCATATATTCACATCCGTGTTCACCAACACCTTCGACTACTGCTGTAACACCTGAATTTCTAACACAGAATCTTTCACCTGCTCTACCTGCGATATATGCTTCACCAGATGTTGCTCCATAAAGTGCTACATTACCAATTAAGATGTTATCTTCTGGTGCGTATTTAGCCTGTTTTGGTGCTGCAACAATAATTTTACCACCTGATAATCCTTTTCCTAAGTAATCGTTACAATCGCCTCTTAGATTTAACGTCATTCCCTTAGGAATAAATGCTCCAAAACTTTGACCACCGGCACCCTTACAGTTAATTGTAATTGTGTCATCTTCTAATCCCTTAGAATGGTTTCTTGTGATTTCTGCACCTACTAATGTTCCAAATGTTCTATCAATATTTGTAAGTTCTATATTAACTTCCTTTTTCTTACCCTTTTCAATAGCATTCTTAATCTCTTTGTTTTTAAGTAATACTGCTTCATCTTTTACTTTTTCTAATTCAAAATCATATAAAGCTTCTTCATTAAATACACTAGCTTCTCCTGATATTTCTTCATCCTGTAAAAGAATCTTACTTAAATCTATTCTTCTGGCATTTCCAGTTAAATTATCTTTCTTCTTTAATAAATCAGTTCTACCAACTAATTCATCAACTGAGCGAACACCAAGTTTAGCCATATATTCTCTTAACTGTCTTGCTATGAAAATCATAAAGTTCTCTACATACTCTGCTTTTCCTATAAATTTCTTTCTAAGTTCAGGATTCTGTGTAGCTATACCCATTGGACAAGTATCAAGATTACATACTCTCATCATAACACAACCTAATGTTACCAATGGTGCTGTTGCAAATCCAAATTCTTCTGCTCCAAGAATTGCTGCTATTGCTACATCTCTACCACTCATTAATTTACCATCAGTTTCAACACGAACTCTGTTTCTAAGTCCGTTAGCTACCAATGTCTGGTGTGCTTCAGCCAAACCTAATTCCCATGGTAATCCGGCATTATGAATAGAACTAAGCGGTGCTGCTCCAGTTCCCCCATCATATCCTGATACCAATATTACATTAGCACCTGCTTTAGCAACACCTGCTGCTACTGTACCTACACCAGCTTCTGATACTAATTTTACTGAAATTCTGGCATTCTTATTTGAATTCTTCAAATCATAAATCAACTGTGCCAAATCTTCAATAGAATAAATATCATGATGTGGTGGTGGTGAAATCAAGCTAACTCCTGGTGTTGAATGTCTTGTTTTCGCAATCCAAGGATATACCTTTTTAGCTGGTAAATGTCCACCTTCACCTGGTTTTGCACCCTGTGCCATTTTTATCTGAATCTCTTTTGCACTTACTAAATATCTACTGGTTACACCGAATCTACCACTGGCTACCTGTTTAATAGCTGAACTTCTATCGTTTTCAGTTCCGGCAGTTTCTAATCTTTCATCACTTTCTCCGCCTTCACCACTATTAGATTTACCTTTCAAGTGGTTCATCGCTACTGCTAATGCTTCATGAGCTTCTTCTGAGATTGAACCATATGACATAGCACCAGTTTTAAATCTTTTAACGATTTCTTCTTCACTTTCTACTTCTGAAATATCAACTCCTTTTTCAGGATAATTGAAATCCATTAAGCTACGAAGATATCCACTTTGTTCATCGTCTATCATTTTTGTATATTCTACAAACTTTTCATAATTACCTTCTCTTGTGGCTGCTTGTAACATATGAATAGTTTTAGGATTATATCTATGTTTTTCACCCTGACTTCTCATCTTATGGCGACCAATAGAATTTAATGATAAATCACTGTCCAATCCAAGTGGATCAAAAGCTTTCGAATGTTGTTCATCTGTTGCTTTTGCAATGTCTTCTAATGTAATACCGCCAATTCTGCTAACTGTACCTGAGAAATATTTATCTGTAACCTCAGAGGAAATACCAATAGCCTCAAAAATCTTGCTACCCTGATATGACTGAATTGTTGAAATACCCATCTTTGAAGCAATTTTAACAATTCCACTTAAAATAGCTTTGTCATAATCCTCTACTGCTGCATAGTAATCTTTATTAAGAATTTCATCATCTATTAACTGTTCAATAGTTGCATGTGCCAAATATGGATTTACAGCACTTGCACCATAACCAAGCAATGTAGCAAAATGATGTACCTCTCTAGGTTCAGCTGATTCAATAATTAAAGACATAGCTGTACATTTCTTAGTCTGTACTAAATATTGATGAACTGCTGCTACTGCTAATAATGAAGGTATAGCTACATGGTTTTCATCTACTCCTCTATCAGATAACACAAGAATAGTAGCTCCATCCTTATATGCCTTATCTACCTGAACAAACAACTGATCTAATACTCTGTCAATTGGCGTACTCTTATAGAAAATGATAGGTACTTTTGCAACTTTAAAGCCTTCCTTTTCCATTGCACAAATTCTTAATAAGTCCAAATCTGTAAGAATTGGATTGTTAATTTTAATCATCCTACAGTTTTCTGGTTTTTCTTCTAACAAGTTACCATTCTTACCAACATAAACTGTTGTTGATGTAACTATCTTTTCACGAATCGCATCAATCGGTGGATTAGTTACCTGTGCAAACAGCTGTTTAAAATAGTAGAATAATGGCTGATATTCCTTAGATAATGCAGCTATTGGTGTATCAATACCCATAGCTCCGATTTGTTCTGCCCCATTTAACGCCATTGAATATATACTATTTCTATATTCTTCATAAGTATATCCAAATGCTTTCTGTAATCTTGAACGCTCTTCATCCGAATATTTTACTACCTTTTTATTAGGAATCTTTAATTCCTCTAATTTAATCAAATTATTATCTAACCATTCTCCAAATGGCTCTTTATTTGCATATTCAGCTTTTAATTCTTCATCAGATCTTACTTTTCCAAGTACTGTGTCTACTAATAACATTTTTCCTGGATGAAGTCTTTCCTTACATACAATATGCTCTTCATCTAAATCCAAAACACCTACTTCTGATGCTAATATTAATCTGTCGTCATCCATTATGTAGTATCTTGATGGTCTAAGACCATTTCTATCAAGAATAGCTCCAAGCACATCTCCATCTGAGAAAAGAATTGATGCAGGACCATCCCATGGCTCCATCATAGTTGCATAATACTGATAAAAATCTCTCTTTTCTACTGAAATAGTATCATTATGAGCCCATGGTTCAGGAATCATAATCATGGCTGCTAATGGTAATTCCATACCATTCATAAGCAAGAATTCCAAGGTATTATCAAACATAGCTGAATCTGAGCCATTTACATTTACTACTGTAAGAATCTTAGTTAAATCCTCATCACTCAATGCATATGATGTCATAGTTTCTTCTCTGGCTAACATCTTATCAGCATTACCTTTAATAGTATTTATTTCACCGTTATGAACAATAATCCTATTTGGATGAGCTCTTTCCCAGCTAGGATTTGTATTAGTTGAGAATCTTGAATGAACAGTAGCTATTGCTGATTCATAATCTTCATCCTGTAAATCCAAGAAGAATGTACGTAACTGTCCTACTAAGAACATTCCTTTATATACAATTGTTCTTGAAGATAATGAAGGAACATAAGTATTATTGTTACTCTGTTCAAAAACTCGTCTGACTACATATAATTTTCTATCAAAAGCAATTCCTTTTTCAACATCCTTTGGTTTAGCTATAAATGCCTGATAAATAGCTGGTTTGCATGCAAGTGCTTTTTCTCCTAAAACATTTGGATTAGTTGGAACTTCTCTCCAGCCTAAGAATTTCATTCCTTCTTTTTCAACAATGATTTCAAACATTTTCTTAGCTTGACTACGTTTCAACTCATCTTGAGGGAAGAAAAACATTCCGACACCATATTCTCTCTCATTACCTATTTGAATGTCTAATTCCTTACAAACCTTTTTAAAGAATTTATGCGAAACCTGTGTAAGAATACCTACACCATCGCCAGTTTTTCCCTCTGCATCTTTACCTGCTCTGTGTTCCAAATTTTCAACAATACTTAATGCATCAGCAACTATTTTGTGACTTTTTCTCCCCTTGATGTCAACTACAGCACCGATACCACAATTATCGTGTTCAAAACTTGAATCATATAACCCATTTTGAAAAATATCTTGTTTCATTACTAATTATTCCTCCTACTTATTTCTACTGGCTGCTCCTACAAAACCTTTAAATAATGGATGTGCCATATTCGGTCTTGATTTAAATTCCGGATGAGCCTGCGTTGCTATAAAAAAGCTATGATTTTCTAATTCTATCATTTCTACAATTCTTTTATCTGGTGAAAGTCCTGATAAAGTCATACCCTTTTCTTCTAAAATGTCTCTATAATCATTATTTACTTCATAACGATGTCTATGTCTTTCTGATATACTAGACTTTCCATATAATTTTTCTGCTAAAGAATTCTCCTTTAATACACAAGGATATGCACCTAATCTTAAAGTTCCTCCAATATTCTCCACTCCAGATTGCTCTGCCATAAGTGCAATTACAGGATTCTTTGTCTCTGGATTAATTTCTATACTATCTGCATCAGTCAGGCCAATTACATTTCTTGCAAATTCTACAATTGCCAACTGCATACCAAGACAAATTCCAAGAAATGGAATATCTTTTTCCCTCGCAAATCTAATTGCTTCAATCTTACCTTCTATTCCTCTGCTTCCAAAGCCACCAGGAACCAGAATTCCATCCATATCTTTTAATATTTCATCTACATTTTCTTTAGTTATTTCATCCGATTCTACCCAATGTAAATTAACATTTACTCTATTTGCCATTCCACCATGCTTTAATGCCTCAACTACGCTTAAATATGCATCGTGTAAAGCTACATATTTACCAACGATAGCAATGTCTACTTCTTTCTTTGCCTCTTTCATATTAGTAAGCATTTCGTTCCAATCAGTTAAGTCAGGTTCTGGACAAGGAATATTCAAAGCTTCACAAACTGCTTTTGCCAAATTCTCATTTTCCATCATAATAGGAACTTCATATAAAGAATCAGCGTCCAAATTCTGTAATACATGTTCTTTTTTTACATTGCAAAACAGAGCTAATTTCTCTTTCATATCATTTTCTAATGGATAATCAGATCTACACACTAAAATATCAGGCCATATTCCCATACTCTGTAATGTCTTAACGCTCATCTGTGTTGGTTTAGTCTTCAACTCTCCGGATGCTTTTAAATAAGGAATTAATGACACTAATATAATTATTGCATTTTCTCTTCCAACCTCTGCCTGAAATTGTCTTATTGATTCTAAAAATGGCTGGCTTTCTATGTCTCCAACAGTTCCACCGACTTCAATAATTGCTATTTCATTGTCTTTTCCTGTTTTTGGTTTCTGAAATCTATCCTTAATTTCATTTGTAATATGGGGAATAACCTGTACTGTTCCTCCACCATAATCACCATGTCTTTCTTTATTTAAAACAGACCAATATATTTTACCTGTAGTCACATTTGAATTCTTATCAAGATTTTCATCTATGAATCTTTCATAATGTCCTAAATCCAAATCTGTTTCTGTCCCATCATCAGTTACAAATACCTCTCCATGCTGAATTGGATTCATTGTCCCTGGGTCCATATTAATATATGGATCGAATTTTTGCATGGTTATCTGATAACCTCTTGCCTTTAACAATCTACCAAGTGATGCTGCTGTGATTCCCTTACCTAATCCCGATACAACTCCACCTGTTACAAAAACATATTTCATCTGTTACCTCCTAAAATTTCACCATTTTTATGAAATGTACATTAAAGTATTTACCTTTGATGTCACTAACGCAAATCAGAATAAAGAGTTTGCAAGCAAACCCTTCGTGCGCGAGCTATGCCTTTATGGCAAACATCTTCGCCACGAGTTGTGCATATTGCACAGAGTGTTTTTTATGTAATAGGAAATCCAAATACTTTCTCATATTAATTATCAAGATATTTCCTATGATAGAACAAAGAATGTGCCTTGGCACATTCTTGCGCCGCTTTTGCGTCGCATTTTGCGA
>CAYOMP010000101.1:0-10632 GCA_964405075.1 uncultured Lachnospiraceae bacterium | reverse complement strand
AGCCACCTAAGTGACCTGAAGCTACCCAAGTCTGTGGATTCATCAAAATTGCACAGTCAACACCTACATTGTATGGATTTTCCTGAACAAATTTCTGCCACCAAGCTTTTTTTACGTTATTTTTTAATTCAACACCAAGATTACCATAATCCCAAGTGTTAGCAAGTCCACCATATATTTCTGAACCTGGGTATACAAAACCTCTACTCTTCGCTAACGCAACGATTTTTTCCATTGTCTTTTCCATGATATTTCCTCCACACCTTATTTACTCAAATATAACATATGCTAACCCTTCTGCATCCTCTGACATAGTAACTGCCTTTTTACCCTGTGCAGAAGTATTCTGGCTTGCAAATAATATTTTTTTATCTAATTTTAATGTAACATTTTCTTCAAATATTGCTACATGATAATTGCCAAGGCTCTTAATAGTAGCACCTGCAATTGTATTGTCATCATCTATACTGACGAAATCTACGTCGAAGTCATATCCCTTTTCTACAGCTTCATTTACTGTTCCGAAAAAAAGTTCTACTCCGTTAAACTTAGCATAATCTTCCACTGTATCATATTCTGTAACAAGTGTTGCTACTGAATCATTTACTTTAAACTTGTCAACCTTAACATGCTCACCATCTTGGTTATAATCACTAACACTTTCATTAATAAGTGCTTCAAGTTCCGTTTCACTGTAATAGCTTTCTGAAAAATCTTCTACGATTGTTCCCTTTACTTTGCCCTTATCATTAAGATATATACAACTAGTGTCAGAATCACCGAATGAACATCCTGCTAAACCAATAACCATAACTATTGCCAACAAGTACTGTCTTATCTTGTTCATTTCTAACTCCTCCTAAATTTAATCCTATATATTATATCGTCATTAAAGCACATTTTCAACTCTAAATTGTATTCCAAATTTTTCATCATTCTAAATGCTATATTTCCATTTTCATTCTCTTTAACTTATTATATCTATCTCTTATTCATTTAACAATAAACTCCTATATCAACAATTTATCCAATAATATTTTCTAATATAGGTAACGACTTGAATTCCTTGTCTATATACGCTCTCATATATTTCTTCATTATATAATTAAGCTCCATTAACACCTGATCAGAAACCTTAAAGGTAAATAGTTTTTCTATAGAAGACGTAATTATGTACTGCATTGTATACACTGTAGACTCTGTTATCTTGAAAGCATCATCTGCTCTCTTTTTGCATTCTTCACATAATACTCCACAAGCCTTCATGGAGAACCAATAATCCGTTTTATTTTCTTCACATCCTACACACTGAAACATCTGAGGATATTCCCCATTAATAGTTAATGCCTTCAATTCAAATATTATTTTTATTAATCTATTATCTATATTTTCCTTTTCTAATGCCCGAAAGCTTTGATACAATAGCTTTAGCATCATTTTCTCGTCATTATTTTCCCTGGTATAATAATCTGCTATTTCCATAAAATAGTATCCATAAAAAGGTGCTTCAAAACTATTAACAAGATTCAAAAAATGATTTTGGATTACTGCCTTTGTTAAAGAATATGCATTTCGTCCTTCAAATAGTTCAAACTCCCCAAAAGCAAAAGTATTGGTAGCAGCTAATAAACTACTACCAGGCCTTCTTGCTCCCCTTGCAAAAGCAGTTATTTTACCGCGTTCCTTTGTTAAAATAACCACTCTCTTATCGTATTCTCCACTAGGTGCTGAATATATCACCATCCCAGTAAGCACTACCTGTTGACTCATCTGCTGCTACCTCCCTTCTGGCCAAATTTATCTTAGTTAAAACATTCTTTTCTTCCTGTTCTTTTCTTTTGTAATCAAGATAATCCATTACACTGCCACTTTGAACAAACCTCTGCCAACATTCTTCCATTAATCTTCGCCTCCTAAATATGATACTCACACGTTTTAAGAAACTGTTATTAATATCTTTTACATTTTATGTCGACATATACTGAATAATATCTGCCAATTTATTTTTTTGAAACACCTTGACACATAGACAAGGCGGATATTACCAATCCGCCTTATCCATTAGATGAGGGAAAAATCCCCTCTGAGTTACAAATCTTTTTTATCGAAACCATAATTCTTAAGCAAGAAGTCACTGTCTCTCCAATCCTTCTTAACCTTAACCCATAACTGTAGATTAACCTTTGTTTCCATCAAATCTTCTATATCTCTTCTGGCTGCACTGCCTATTCTCTTAAGCATTGCACCACCTTTACCAATAATAATTCCCTTATGCGAATCTTTTTCACACACAATGGTTGCATCAATATCGTACATTCCATTTTTTCTTTCTTTCATACTGTCAATTGACACTGCAATACCATGTGGAATCTCTTCATCCAAAATTCTAAGAGCCTTTTCTCTAATCATTTCAGCAACTATTTGTCTCATTGGCTGATCTGTTACTGTATCTTCATCATAGAAGCATGGCCCATATGGAAGATATTTAAAAATCTGCTCAATTACTGTATCTGTATTATCACCCTTTAATGCTGATACTGGAATAATTTCATCAAAATCATAGATTTTTCTATAAGTATCAATGAAAATAAGAATCTCTTCTCTTTTTACCGTATCAACCTTATTTATAACTAATATTACAGGAGTCTTAACCTTCTTTAACTGTTCGGCAATATGCCTTTCACCTGCTCCAATAAATGTAGTAGGCTCTACCAGCCATAAAATAACATCCACTTCACTAAATGTACTCTCTGCTGCATTCACCATATATTCGCCTAATTTATTCTTAGCCTTATGAATACCTGGTGTATCAAGAAATACTATCTGTCCTTGCTCAGAAGTATATACTGTCTGTATTCTATTACGTGTAGTCTGTGGTTTATTAGATGTAATAGCAATCTTTTGTCCTATTAATCTATTCATCAATGTTGATTTTCCAACATTAGGTCTCCCTACTAATGTTACAAATCCTGATTTTGTACTCTCGTTCATTTAATCTCCTTAATCTCTTATGTTTCTTACTTAAATAAATTCTCTGTCTTTCCAAACATAGCCTTAGATTCTTCTATTTTTTCTGCATTACCAATTACACAAATATTTCTGTCATCTAACATTGCTTTAACAGTTGATGCTAATTTTCTGATGTCTTCCGGTGTAACTGCTAATACTTCATCTCTTTCTTTCTGAAGCATATCCATTGTAATGTGGCTTAAATATGCAGACATAGAACGACCACCCTTAGCAGAAGGATTCATTGGAACATCCATATCACTAATTGTTCCAATAATATATTTTGTCATTTCTCTTTCATCTGCATTGAAATTTTCTAAGAAATCTGGTGTATGCTCAAATATATCCATAGTTTTATCCAAATTAGGGTCTCTATAGGATACCATATATGAATCACCTGTCATGCTAAAATTACTCATACAACCGTATGCGCCACCTTTTACACGTACATTATTCCATAAATAATCATATCCTAACATTACTTTTAGAATTCTTAATGCACCTGTATATTCTAATCCAAATTTTCTAAAATTACCACATCTAGCTACATACTGCACCTGCGAAGATGTTTTTAGTCCTTCATTTTTGCGTTCCAATTGCGGTATGAACTTTCCTTTTTCAACTTCTTCAGTATACAGGCATTTTTTAAATTCGGCTACTTCTGCTTCAAATTTTTTATAACCTTTTTCATCCGCAGTAATTGATATTATAACATTTTCCGGTCTAAATATCATTTTAACTACTTCTTTTAATTTAGAAATTAATTCTGATTTCTTTTCTTCAAAATTAGCTTCCAAATCTTCGATAAATTTATAAAATGTTATTCCACTTACTAAATCATTATAATATGAAGCCTTTGAGTAATATGAATTAGCTCGCATTACTGCTGCTGAATGTCCTGCTGAATTAAATGTCATTTGCAATCTTGATTTTAACTGTGCAATAATTTCATATAGTCGCTTGTCATCGTCAAATTTAGAATTAATAATAATTTCTTTTATCATTGCAAAAGCAAAATCTAAGTTTTCATAAAGAGCCTTTGCCTTAATCTGAAATGCACTTGTAAATTTTTCAAAGTCAAGCATATTTGGAATAACACTAACTCCATTTGTTATTCCACCTGTATTCATATTAATTTCGTTAAATAAGTCCCCATACGAATAGTTTTTAGTATCTACATAACCAATTACAGATTTCAAAATACCTACATATGGAATATATTCATTTGAAATATTCTTTGTGTCAAACAAAATGTTCAAATACCCGATACCATTGGTAAACATATTGTGATGAATTACTTTAATTCCCTCTACACTCTTTTCATCAATAAAAAGAGGTGCTGGTGTTTTCTTCATATCTGCTCTTGTAAGCATTGGAATACTTTCTAACTCTTCCTTTGTAGATGGTTCTTCCTGATATTTTAATAGTGCTTTTGTATCCCGAACTATTTTCTTAATTTCCTCAGTAGATAAGCTTTCTTTATATTTTTGGAGTTTATCCTCTAATTCTTTTTCCTGCTTAGCTGTTAAGCCTTTTTCCGGTTCAATAACAACTACTGATGCATGGGTATTATTAATTAAATATTCCTTAATTAAATTTTCAAAATAACCTGTATCTACATTATCCTTTAGGAATTTAAATGTATCTATCGCCTCAATATGAACAAATGGTTTTGTATCATCATATAACCAGCTGTCTAACATCTGTAATCCATACATAAGTCCCTTAGGATAACTGCCAAAGTCTGCTTCTCTATATCTGAATTCATAATAATTAATGCCGGCTTTCAACGCCTTTTTATCCATACCATTATTAACAATATTTATTAATGTATCCTTGATAATTTTAACGAATTCATCCTTAGAAGAAAGGTTAGAATTCTTAGCCACAATTGAAAACATTGGCTGATAACTTCCATTATCATATGAACCCATAATATCTTTACCTATCTTAGCATCCAGTAACGCTTTCTTTAATGGTGCACCTGGTGCTGATAAAAGGGCATATTCCAATATCTGAAATGCCAGATATAATTTGGTATCAAGACTGGTTCCAATAACCATATTATATGAAAGATAAGTGTTATCTTCCTCTTTTTCTTCCTCAGTAATTGAATATTTTTTATATACTTCCACTGTTTTATCAAAAGGCTTTTGTAGACTAATACTTGAATCTAATTCAATTTTTTCATATTTAGATAAATATTCTTTGTCTAACCATTCCAATTTTTCAACAATATCCATATCTCCATACAAATATATATAACTATTTGATGGATGATAATAAGCCTTATGAAACTCTAGGAATTGTTCATAAGTTAATTCCGGAATATTTGCCGGATTACCACCAGACTCATTAGAATACTCATTATCCGGAAACAAAGAATTAAGAATTTCTCTATCTAAAACCCCTTCCGGTGAAGAAAATGCTCCCTTCATTTCATTATAAACCACGCCATTTATTTTAAGCTTCGCATCCTCTGATTCCAAATCATAATGCCAGCCTTCCTGTTTAAATATTTCTTCTCTTTCATATATGTTTGTATTAAACACTGCATCCATATATACATCCATTAAGTTTTGGAAATCCTTATCATTACAACTGGCAATAGGATAAACCGTCTTATCCGGATATGTCATAGCATTAAGAAATGTATTTAATGAACCCTTTACTAATTCAACAAAAGGATCTTTTGCCGGAAATTTCTTAGAACCGCATAAAACTGAATGTTCCAAGATGTGTGGTAATCCTGTATCATCCTTTGGTGGCGTTCTAAATCCAATATAAAACACCTTATTTTCATCATCATTATTTAATATAGCGATTCTTGCACCGCTCTTTTTATGTCGCAATAAATATGACTGAGAATTCAAGTCTGAAATTTTTCTTTCTTCTATTACCTCATATGCTAACAACTCTCTAATATTCATAATTACCTCCATTTATCTGTTGATGTATTCTGTATATATTTAGAATTTCACATATTACATTACTTTATGTGCAAAAAATTTTGCTTTAGAGAATCTCTAAAGCATATCTATTCCCTTCTATTCTAACACAGAGTTACCCTACTGAAAAGTAAAGTATTTAAAATAACAATCTAAAGAAAGGCTAAACTCAAACCTTTAACGTACAAAAAATTAAGAAGAATCCAAATTTTGAATTCTTCTTAATTTTAGTAAACAACTTTCCTATCAAATTAAAAATTATTTTTCAATTCCTTCAGTAGTGATAATGAACTTAACACTTCCTGTTTTATTATCTCCTAAGCCAGTATATGTCTGATAAGAAGCTCCTGCATCTTTTATGGCAGTTACTCTGTCTTTTAAAGACTTGATATCATTGTTATATACATCTGATAATTTTTCAATTCCGTCATCATTAAATGTATTCATACCATCATCTAATGTACCTACACCATCTTTCAATGTGCCTACACCATTATCCAAAGTAACTGTTCCATCCTTTAACTGTCCTGAGCCTTCTCTAATCTGTCCTAAACCTGTACTTAACTGTCCAGTAGCATCTGACAATTTTTCAATACCATCTGCTAACTGTACTGAACCATCTTTTAACTGACTAACACCATCTGTTAATTTATTAATTGTTTCATCATCTAAATTGCTTCTAATTTCAGATACAGCACCAGAAATTCCTAAATATGAACCATATGTTGCGTAATCTGTAGCCAACTGAGTAACTGCTGTAGTCACAGATGAAGAATCTACATTTGCTGCTGCCTGCTGTGCTGCCGCTGCAATATCTGACTGACTGTTACCAACCGCCGCTGTTGCTGCTGATGCAACGTTAGCATTCAGACTAGCCATAAATGCTTCATTACTTGCATCTACAGTATTTAATACCTGCGCTGTAACAATAGCTGTTGCATAAGTTGTTGCTGTATCTACATCAATACCTGCTGCTGCAAGTTGCTGTACAATTACACCTATTGTATCTGCCTGTGCAGCCACATTTTCTGAAATGTAAGAACTTATTGTTTCTGTTGTAGCTGCAGCCGCTGCTGTTGCTGCTGCATTGGCTGCTGTTGCTACACCTGCCTCTACTGCTGGTGTAACTGCATTTGTTATAACTCCTGTCACTGCTGAGCTAACACTTGCCTGATCTGCCGGCAATGTTGTACTTTCCATTTCTGAAGCTTTCTTATCATTATCACTTTTAGTAGTATCTAATGTTTTTCCTAATTTGCCGAATGATTTTACTTCTTTATTCAATGTTTTTAAACCTTCTGCCAAATCATTAGCACCTTTTACAGCTGCTGGATAATTAGCAATGATTTGCTTTACACCATCATCGGCTTCAATTATACCATCATCTAACTTGCTGGCACCTTCTTTTAACTCATTAGAACCATCCTTTAGTTTCTGAGCACCATCTTTTAATTCACCAGTTCCATCTACTAACTGATTAGATGCATCAGTTAGTGTCTCAATATCCTCTTCTATATCTTCAAAACTCTCTGCACTATCTATATCAATGTCATTCATTAAATCTGCCATGGCAATAGTTGCTGTTGTTGTTAATTCAAAATCTTCAACATCTGCTGTAATTTCTACATAGTCATTTAAATCCAAACCAACATTTTTGTCTTCTAATCCTAAACTATCCTTTAATCCTGGCATTGCCATACCAACAACTACCACTTTACTACCATCTGATATAACTTTTCCTGTTGAAACTGTAACATTTTTTACTTTTTCTTCTGGAAGTATCATGCCAGTTACCATAGTAAATGGTGTGAATATTTCTTCATCTTTATCATTAATTTTTATTACCTGTTTAGAATTATTTCTATAATCAAATCTCATTACAAGGTTTCCACTTTTTCCAGCTAAATCCTTTGCACTTATTTGTTTTCCATCTAATGTATAAGTAATGCTAACATCCACTGGTAATTCTTTGCTGCTTGTTCCCTGATAATAAATATCTGAACCTTCTGAATTCCATACTATACTTCCATCACTAGACTGAGTAAACTCTTCATATCCTTTAACATTTTCAATATTATCCAAGTCAGAAACATCATCTATTTTAGCTTCACCAGATGTGTTCTTTAACCAGTCACTAACTATAATCTCTTTTATGGAACCATCTGCATTGGCAGATACATATACTGTTTCATCTTTATCCACATTAGAATCTGATTCTACTCCTGCCACTTCTTTTACTTTGTTAACTACTTCATTAACTTTTTCTTCATCTACATTGTCAATAACTGCTTCAGTCACTTCATTTACTACTGCTGATGTATCTACATTTGCACCATTGGCACCACAGCCAGTTAATGTAACTAACGAAACAGTTGTCATTACAGCTGTTAATTTTACAATATTTTTTCTCATAACTTTTTTCCTCCTAGTTTACTGCTATTTCTTTTTTTTCTTTCAATTCTTCTTTGATTCTAAATCCTAAGCTGGTATATATAATCAATCTATCAAAAATAAGTAACATAGATGGTAATATAAAAATTACTACAAACATACTTACTATGGCACCTCTTGACATTAATATACATAATGAACCAATCATATCAATCTGAGAATACATTCCAACACCAAATGTTGCTGCAAAGAAACTTAATGCACTACCAATAACTGATGCTATAGATGCCTTATGGGAAATCATTACTGCTTCCTTTCGGCTGGCTCCTTTATATCTTTCCTTCTTATATCTGGTTGTCATTAAGATTGCATAGTCAACAGTTGCTCCTAACTGAATAGTACCTATAACAATTGATGCTATAAATGGAAGCTCTGTATTTGTATAGTATGGAATTCCCATATTAATAAATATAGCGAATTCAATTACTGCAACCAATATTACTGGTAAAGAAATTGATTTAAATACCAAAGCTATAATTATTGCTATTGCTATAATTGATACTGTATTAACAGTTTTAAAATCGTTATCTGTAACTGATATTAAGTCCTTAGTACAAGGGGCTTCTCCTACTAACATAGCATTTGAATCATATTGCTTAATAATAGTATTAATCTGTTCACATTGATTATTTACTTCGTCAGATGCTACCTTGTATTCAGAACTGACAAAATATAATTCATAATTCTCATCCTTTAGTATTTCCTTCACTTCATCAGGAACTAAACTTTCCGGAAATGTTGGACCTACAATAGATTCAAGTCCTAATGCCCATTCAACTCCATCTAATTTTTCGATTTTATCTAACATTTCTCTTTTTTCTTTTGAAGAAATATTGGAATCTATCATAACTACATGTGTTGAACTCATTGAAAAATTATCTTCAAGTTTCTTATTTGCCTGTGTACTTTCTAATGACATAGGTAAAGTATCTGAAATATTGTAATATACCGGTGTTCTGTTATTTCCATATATTGCTGGGAATAGAATTACTACAAATAATATTGCAAATATCCAATAATGTTTTACTACTATATTAGACACCCATTCCAAATTAGGAGTTAAAGCCTTATGTCTGGTTTTTTCAATAGCTTTATCAAAGATAAGTATCATTGCAGGTAATACTGTTATACAAATAATTACACCAAATACAACACCCTTTGCCATAACTATTCCTAAATCAATTCCAAGCTTAAAACTCATAAAGCATAAGGCAACAAAACCTGCTACTGTTGTAACTGAACTACCTACAACTGATGAAATTGTATTAGATATTGCATGTGACATTGCCCTTGGCTTATCGCCATCAAATCTTATTTGCTGTTCTTTATAACTGTTCCAAAGGAAAATTGCATAATCCATTGTAACTGCCAACTGTAATACTGCCGCTAATGCCTTTGTAATATATGAAATTTCTCCCATAAACACATTAGTTCCAAGATTATATACTACAGACATTCCAATAGCTAATAAAAATAGCACCGGAATCATAAAGCTTTCCATAATCACACCCAAAACCAAGCATGATAATCCAGCTGCAATAGCTACATATATTGGTGTTTCTGTCTCTGTTAAATATTTAGTATCTGTTACTACTGCTGACATTCCACTTAAGAAACAATGTTCATCTGCTATCTCTCTTATTTTATCAACAGCCTTCAATGTTTCTTCTCCAGATGTTCCATCCTCAAATATTATCATCATCATTGTAGCTTCATCTGATTTAAATATTATTTGAATGTTTTCCGTGAATACCTCTAGCGTTACAGTCAAATCTGTTACTGCGTCATACCATAATATTCTTTTTACACCTGAAACCTGTTCTATATCTTCTTTTATAGCTAATGTACTTTTTTCATCCAGTCCCTCTACTACAAAACAAGAAAATGCACCAGTTCCAAACTCGTCAATTAATATATCCTGCCCTTTCATTGTTTCGATTTCTTCTGGCAAATATGACAATAAATCATAATTAATTCCTGTATTAACATACCCTATAATTGACGGAATAAGTAATACAATACTTATAATAAAAATTGTCCATTTGTGCTTAACTATCATTTTTCCAAATTTTATTTTCATTTAACTCTCACTCCTATTGAATTTATATTCATTTATGACCATCGGTCATTTATTGTTATAATTCAAAATTGACCATTAGTCAATATTTTAAAATCACTCTTAATATTTCTTAAAAATTTCATCATAAATATCTTACTTTTATAT
>CAYOMP010000100.1:0-10645 GCA_964405075.1 uncultured Lachnospiraceae bacterium | reverse complement strand
AAAGTATTCCTTACTCTTAACTATATCATACAATTGTGCATATAGAGGTAATGCCGGTGGTTCAAATCGGTTCATAAGTACATGCCTCGACCAGTACCCCCATTTTGCCTCTTCAGAAGGAAACGTATAAAATCCTGCGGCATACATATCTGTCATATACTGACTACCATATTTTTCTATAAATTCAGCAAAGTTATCCGTAAATCTTTTACCACTATAATTAAGCCCTGCTGCAGTTGATGCACCGGCACCGGCTCCTATGATTACTACATCTGCATTTATAATAAATTCTACAGATTTTTTTATCTGGTCTTCATATGCATCCTTTTGAAAAACATAATCTCTTGCAGGTGTACCACATAAAAAATCTTTCCAGTCTACATGACCATTTCTTATTTTCTGAAAGACCATATCTAACCTCTTTTCTTAATACATTGTCCCGGACAAATTTCCGCACATCTTCCACAATGAAGACAATGTTTCTGATTTATCACAACCGGAATCAAAGAAATATCAACACACTTTTGCGGACAGACGGAAAGGCATAAATTACATCCATTGCATCCTTTTTCCACATAATATCCATTACCAAGAGAACTTCCTCCACCAATATTTATCGCTTCTCTAACAATATTGGAAGGATTACTGATATCAAAATATTCTCCCTGCGCTTCATAAAGGCAGAATACTTCCAATGCTTCTTTCGTATCACCTGGATAAATTTCCTTCATATATGGATTCTTCTCGAACATGATATCAAGATTCTTTTTTCCAATATTTTTTACTTTACCACGAAGCGATATTGCCGTTTTTCTCTTAGTTGCAGATACTGCCACATATTGCTGTTCCATAAGCTGGTCATAAAACGCTTTTCCCTTTGCTGTAAGAAAATATATACCTTTTTCATCGTAATACATCATATCAATGATTCTTGTCTGGGGATGTCCATCTGCTCCTATTGTAGCTACTGTTGTTGAATGTATTTCTTCCACCAATAATTTTATATAGTCCATTGCTTTCCTCCATGTGCAGACAGCACCAGACAAAATATGCCTGATGCCGCCGCTCCATATATATGTCTCAACTAGAACTTACCATTCTGATTCTGCCATGTATCTTCTGGGGCAATCGTCTCCATAACGTCCCAATGCTCTGCAATCTTTCCATCCTCTACTCTGAACAAATCATAATAGCTTGTGTGAGCACCGCCAAATGTTCCTTCTGATACAGAAAGTCCATAATTACCATCTGCAAGCACCTGATGAGTTGTGTTATAAATCATCTGGATACCCTGCTCTGCCATAGCTGAAAGAGCTGCCCCAAGACCTGAAAGTCCATCAGCAATAGCCGTGTTATGCTGAATATAGTTATCTCCATCAAAGTAAGAAGTAAGTTTATCCGGGTTCTCTCCACGAAGGACATCACCTACAAAGCCTGATATTACCTTGCGTGTTTCTTCTACATCTACTTTCTTCTTTTCTTTTGTACCGTCAATCTGTGTATGACCGGAAGGGTTTGGCTCACTGACAGCAGCAAGATTATCCCAGTGCTCTGCAATCAGTCCGTTATCATCAATTCTGAAAATATCAAATGCAACCTGCGCTCCTGCGCCTGCGAAATTATAAACAGTCTGAAGGAAGACCTTGTCCCCGTCCTCAAAGGCACGAATATTGTTGACAGTGGTTTTAACAGGTGCAGCTGCAAGATATGCTATAGAACTTACAAATGCTTCACGTCCTGTTCCATATGCCAGGTTATGCTGTATGTAGTTCTCTGCAAGAAGCTCTCCTGCAGTTTTTGTATCACCTGTTACGAATGTGTTAATAAGTGCTAATGCTTTCTCTTTATTTGTCATTGTCATTACCTCCGATATTTCTTTATTAACAGCAGGCGGCCGTCCTAACTATTTTTGTTGTAACCATTATCGTTACATTTGGAATAATATCAGAGTTTTGTTGTAATGTCAATAGTTACATCTTTTTTTGTAACTTTTATTGTTACATCTGTTTTACTTTGAAAAAAAGCTCCAGATTATCAAATCTGAAGCCCCTATCTACTGCTCTTTTTCTATACACAACGCAACATCATTTTTTACATCAGCCAAATTCATCTGTGCAAGTTTTTCTTCCATTGCTTTCTGAACCTGTAGCAATCTATCATCCAACACATAATGAATATTCTTTCCTACTGGACAATTCTGGTTCGGATTCTCATGAAAATGGAACAATTCCTCATCAGGAGCACATTCTACTGCCCTATATATATCAAGGAAAGTAATCTCCTCAAGTGGTTTTGTAATTGTTACACCACCGGTTCCCCTTGAAACTTCAACTAACCCAGCCGCCTTTAACTGCTGCAAAAGTTTTCGTATGATAACTGGATTTGTACCAATACTGGCTGCCATAAAATCACTTGTCATCTTTTTGTCTGAAAATGTATCTATACAGGCAAACATATGAATTGCCATTGTGAATCTGCTGGAAATCTGCATCTTTAACACCTCTCTTCAATGACAATCATATCAAACAATTGATGTAATTACAATGGTTACATTCTGTTTTATATCCATCTATGACCACAATAATATGAAAAATTTGAATTTACCAAATCCACAAATTCCAATTTTTCTATCTATTTCGCCTACGAAATCCTGTCACTACGTGCCTGCCATTCTTCGCACTTTTGATTTTTTCCCCATTCTTAGCTTACCTCATTCAAAGCACAACTGACAATACTCTGCTAACATCTTAAATTTTTCAAGTATATCTTTTTTGGTATCTTGCCCCTTATTTTCCATAAGAACAGCCTGTGCATTGCAAATTCCATCTATAGTTGCACAAACATATTCTATAAAATTCTCCAAAGGATACTTCATTTGTCTATTTTCTTTTTTAACATTTTCAATAATATACTGTACCAGCTTTTCCTGTATTTGCATTAACGTCTTTTTAAATTCTAATCGCTCAAATAGTTTCTGCTGCTTCTCATAATCAAACATATATGCAACTTGTATTTCATAGTAAAACTTGCCACCAACTTTTCTTTGTACCTCATACACATATTTACCAAATAACTCAAATAATCGATACAATCCTTCTTCAAAACTTAACTGCATATCTATTGTTTTATTAAACTCTTCTAATACTCCAATATCTGCAATTTCTCTATTCATTAAATCTGCAAATACTTCGTCCACTGATTTATAATAACGATATATGGCACCCTGACTATATGACAAACGTTTAATCATATCCCTCATTGTTATTGAGTATAATGGCATTTCCTTTATTAGTTCCTGGGCACAATCCAATATCTCGTTTCTTTTCTTGTTTATATATTCCTCTGAAACTCTTGGCATTTTCTGCCTCCTTTATTTCCACCATTTAATTGTTTTAGTTTTACATATTTTTCATTTTATCAATTAATTTCTTATAGATGTTTTCAACAAACCATGGTTCTGTCGAAAGGGTAAGTGCTTCATCAAGTGTACACCATCTTACACCACTAGTTTCCTCTTCATTAAGCACAAATGATTCTGAATCATCAGCTTCTGCCAAATATGTAACATTCAAATGTAAATGACTAGGCACATACTGTCCCTTTTTTATATGACCATCTACAGTCAAAACCTCAACACTAAATATTTTATCACTAATTAACCTAGCATTGGCTATTCCTGTTTCCTCTTGCAATTCCCGCAATGCTACCTGTTTCAAGTCTTCAACACCGTCTGCATGTCCACCAATCCAAGACCATGAATTATATATATTATGATAAATCATAACGGTTTTAGTTCTTTCCTTATTAACAGTCCATATAGACGTTGTAAAATGAGCTATCAAATTAGTCCTCTCAAGATAGTCTGGATTATCCTGAATAAACTTCATCATAACAAGCTTATCTCTTTCTTCTTGTTCATTTATTGGTTCATAATTTTCTAATTCATTTAATAAACTCATATTTCTCTCCTTTTTCGCTCTCAAGCGTGTCTGTATTGGAAATGAAAATTCTTTTCCACTCCCCTCTCACCATCTCCATGTTCATTTTAAATTTTTGTGCATATTAAATTTATAATTTTCATATTCCATATCAGACTGTCATACATACGTCAGCACTTAACGAGCAATTTATTGCGAGTTTAGTACTGTTACGTATGTATCAAGCGCAAGCGTGTCTGTATTGGAAATGAAAATTCTTTTACAAATATCACAAAATTTAATTGTTTCTATCACCTCGCTTTGCCTCCATTATTGCATTGGTTGATGATATTTCCAAAAACTAATTGTTTCCTGTAAATCCTCTTCGTCTTTGAACAAGTTCAACTCTTTTGCTACCTCTATGGCAAAATCCACATATCCGTTAGCCCTTGCAGTGATTACCCTACTATCATTTACTACATTCTCATGGGTATTATGTGTGGATTTTATTCCCTCTAATATTCCTGAATTATCTAATAAGTCTACTCCAGCACAAATTCCCGCTATCAGCACCCCTTTATTTTTTAATTCAACTATCTTCGCTCTTACTTCTTTCTTATCCACATTAGTAACCATTCCACCAGTTACTACAAAACTTCTCACACTATTCCAGTCCACATCATCAAATGCCATATCCACATTAACACTATACCCTTCCATTGTTTTAACAGCCTTTCCATCTAATGAACATAGAACCATATCACTTCCTGTAAATTTCAAAAAGTAATTCAATACTACAATTTCATAAAAACAGCTATTGTCATAAACTAAAAATACATCCTTCATTACTAATTCCCCTTCCTAAAAAACACAAAAGCTCTTTTTAAATCTGTATCAAATCTTTAAATACTTCTTAATATTGTAACAAAAAAGAATTAAAATTGCATTCCATTTATTTAACCAGAAAATTGCGAATAACCTTTTCTCATTAAATAGAGGTAATTCCTTGCCCTTTATCTATTGTAAGAAATTACCTCTCATTTTTTATTTATTCACTTAAATATTCATATGCTCTATAAGTCAGCATATCCAGCTTTTCAAAATCTATGTAATAAAATATATAATTCCCTTTTCTTCTTTTCTTAAGCAATCCAGCCTCAAACATCATTTTCAACTGTTTAGACACTGCTGCCTCAGAAATAGCTAATTTTTTGGCTAAAAACTTTGTAGTATTCTCTCTCTTCCCTAATTCCTTTAAAATCATTAGTCTAGTCGTATCCCCCAATGCATTATAGATTCCAGCCAGTTCAATTGGAGGAATATTTCTATCCTTTTCAGCATAGAAATGCTTCATTATTAGTACATTTTCTTTTCTATCATCCATAATTAAATGTGGACTTAAAAAGGTTGACCCTTCAAAAATAAAAGTATCAATTTCAGAATACTTATATCGATATTCACGATTTTTAACAAATACTAATTCTTCATTTTCAACTTTTAATCTCTCATGAATTGTTCTTAAAAAACCTTCAAAACCATGTATCTTAACATCTTCATACTGTTTTTGAAGCTCTCTAACAATAATTGGTTTTAATATTATTAATTCTTTTTTGAAAAAAACTTCATAATATTCTTTAATTACCTTTATAATTTGATTCTTAATGGATACCGTTATTTTCTTCCCATAAGGTTCAAAAACATTAACCCATTCACTAAATTTAAGTGTTTCCAACTCTTTTAATATTTCCTCAATATCCATCTCAAGAAAATCACTTTTAATAGAAAAATCCATCATAACTAACCATTCGTTAGTAATATCTGATAGAACCTGAATTCTCTCTAATATATCAGCATCTAATTCTTTCCTGACCTTTTCCCACCATTTTTGACGAAAATTATGGTGCCCTGGTGCACATATAACATGCATAGAAGCCAACATTTCACTTAATTCCGAAAAAACAAATTTTCCTTTTATTCCATATGTGACAGAGGATTCATTCCTGTCAAAACATACACCAATAACCATTTTTTCTCTTCCTTTTCTAAAACAACGTAGCGTTTCCTGTCTTTCTCATATGTTTCTCCACTATTCTAATAGTAATTAATGTTACTCCAAAAAGCAACACAATTATTGCAGCACTAATAGCAAAAAATGTTTTCAACTGATAAAAGCAAGCTCCATTTAATACCACCTGTCTAACTGCTTCTAATGCATAAGTTAACGGAAATATAAAACTTATAATCTTTGCCCAACCTGGAAATAGGTATACCGGTACCTTAACTCCGGAAAATATTTCCATTGGTTCTTCTAATATTGTAAACAAAATGTCTGTATCTCTTGAATATAAAAACATAGCATTAAGAAATGTTCCCCACAATACTGCCATTACAGTCATAATTATAAAAACTAATAAACATACTGCTATTTTCATTTTCAACACTTCTTTTTTCATAAAAATAATAATAATGCCAAATACAAACATTACAAATACACTTTCAAATACTGATGATATTGCATTTCCAAGTAATACAGCAAATCTATTAGCAGGAGAAAGATAGATATATTCTAGTGTTCCACTTTGTCTTTCAAATGAAAAATTCCACGCTGATTGCACTAGTGAGCGAAAGAAGCTCATACACATATATCCTAATATTAAATATACAATAATGTTTTCACTATTTAAAAATGGTACAGAAGAAACATCCATTTTAAATGATTTATATCCATAATATGCTGTCAGAAAATTTAAGAATGGCCATACAAATAATGACATATAAATTGTTTTATTATGAAAATAGTTCTTATGCTGCTTTTTTGCCTCAGCCCAAACTACCATACAAAAATTCCTGATATTCATTATTTTTCCTCCTTTGCCAATTCTAAAATAATATCCTCTAAGGAAGGTTCTTCCCCTTCATATTCCTTATCAAATACCATTTTTGCAATTTCAGCCTTTGTTCCCTCTATAAGCATATTTCCTTTACTAAGAATGTAAATGTAATCGCACAATTCCTCTACCTCAGCCAAGTAATGTGATGTTAACAAAATCCCCTTATTCTGCTCTTTCGCCAATGCCTTGATATGCTTATGTAATTCATTAGTTACTACTGCGTCTAATCCTATTGTTGGTTCATCCATAAAAATATAACTTGGATCATTTATTAAACCTCTTGCTATCTGAAGTCTTTGCTTCATACCCTTAGAATAAGTTTCAACAGGTAAATCTGCACTTTCTGTTAAACCAACAAAATCTAATAATTGTGGTATTCGTGATTTTAATACTTCCTTTTCAATACCATACAAACTTCCATAATACTCCAAATTCTCATAAGCACTTAGTCTCCAGTAAATCATTCTTTCACCACCGGCAATCATATTGATTTGTTTTTTAACTTCCAAAGGATTCTTAACTGCATCCATTCCATCAAATGTATACGTTCCTTCAGTTGGTGATATAAGCGTTGTAAGCATTTTTATTGTTGTGGTTTTTCCAGCACCATTAATACCAAGTAATCCTACAATCTTTCCCCTTTCAATCTGTAAAGATATTCCTTTTACTGCCTCTACTCTTTCCTTTTTGTTATTAAAAAAACCATTTCTTCTTTTTGTTACATATGTTTTCTTTATATTCTTAACTTCTATCATGACTAAACCTCCATATTTTCCAAAGCTCTGTTTTCTATTCTTTTCATTTCTTTAAATCCAACCATCAAATAAATACTTCCAATAACAAACAAAATTAATGACTGTTGTATAAATTTCGTATTATCAATTTCTCCTATAAGAGAACCTCTTAACAACTCCACAGCCTTTGTTACCGGCAAAATATTTGATATTACCTGTAAACCCTTTGGTAAATATTCCACTGGAAAAGTTATTCCACATAATAAAAAAATCATTGTAAATAAAGTATTCTGTGTAATATAAGTATTTCTTGTATAAAGCATAATTCCACCAAGAATCATTGATAATCCAAAGAAAACGTATAATGCCAATAAAAACGAAATAGCAAATTGTATTGGATTAACCGAATTCAATCTTAATCCAAAAGGAATTCCAATAATAATTATTACAACGGTTTCTAAAGAAGTTGTAATTGTCTGTAAGCACATACTTGCACCAAAATATGCTCCCCTGTCAAAAGGTGCCAGCATTAAGCTTTCCAATGTTCCCTCTCGTAATTCTGTAATCAATGTTCTACTAACATTAAGACATGTTCTTACTACAAATAGATAAATTATTGTACCAATTATTACATAGCTCATATAGTCATTAGTATTGGCATATTTTTTGAAATCCTCAGAAATATTCCCTTCAAAGAAACAATTATACATAAACCATGCCCCTAGGTTTGTATAAAAAGCTGACAAAAAATTTCCAATCATAAAGCTAATTGGATAAGCTCGCATCTGTGTTATTAAATTCTTTTTCACAGTTGCTCTAAATATGTTTGTTTTCATAAAAAACCTCCTGATACTTTTTTCTTTTCCAGATAATTTGATTAACCATTTGGTTAATCGCAATCACCTGCCTAAAAAGTACCAGGAGTATATATGCATATTATTTATTTGTCAACCTTTTTCGATTCTTTATATAATATTATTTATTATTAACACCAATTCGAATAGAAAATATGTAAGTCTACTCTTATCTTAATTTGACGTAAAAGACTTGCAAGTAGGTTTAAATTACCTTTTTATAAATTCAGATACTATTTAGGGCTAACTATTCCCTCCTCACTAATCTCTACATCATAAGAAATGCTCTCTATGTAATTAAATATATCCTCTTTATTATCAGCTATATTTAATCTAAATTCCCCATCGGTTTTACATGGAATAATTTTAATCTCCACTGTATCATCTGTATTTAATACCACTTTTAATAAAGCCGTTTTTTCAATAGCTTTCCCAAATATATAATTTCCTAAGCTATATACAATAGGCTTGCCATTATAGTATTCTATTCCTTGTAATACATGTGGATGTGAACCTATTACAACATCTGCACCGGCATCTATATACTGTTTTGCCATTGTTCTTTGATAATCCTCTGGGTGTTGGGCCTTTTCTATTCCCCAATGGACATATACTATTATCAAATCACAATTCTCCTTCGCACTCTTTATATCTGCAATCAAATTTGTAGGGTCATATGTAGTGTTAACTCCCATTTTTGATGCTCCTGCTGCCCATTCAGCTACCGGAATTACTCTGCTGGCACATAAAAGTCCTATATTTTTCCCATTTATCTCATATTTTTTTAATGCTCTGGCTTCATTTATATCTCTTCCTGCTCCCATATAATCAATACCAGCATTATCAAGAGTATCGAAGGTATCACTAAGTGCCTCCTCCCCATAATCTAATGTATGATTATTTGCCAAAGAAACCAAATCAATTCCCATATCATTAAATACATTTACTCTTGCAGGGTCTATTCTAAATGTAAACTGCTTATCCTCTGCGGCGACCCCTCTATTACTAAATGGAAATTCTTCATTAACAACACATAAATTGGCTTCTGTCATTTCACTTAATAGTTCATTGCTAACAATTGTATTAACTCCACCATTATCATATTGGGATAATAAATATCCAGTTAAAAGTACATCCCCGGTAAATACCATATTTACTTCCTGATTAACTGCTTCTTCCACTGGGTCTAAAGATATTCCTTCTTCAATTTCTTGATTTATTTCATCATTTACATTTTCATTTAATTCTTTTTGTGTTTCATCTTCCTTAGGCTCTTCCACTGTATTTACTTCTGTGGAACTGACAATTTCTTCTTTTCCAAGCAAATTGTTTTGTTTCACATAGCGAATCCCAAATATTATTAGTAAAATTATTAATATCCCAATACTAATTTCAATAAAAATTTTAATACCTTTATTCATAATCTTCCCCCAATTCCAGTGAATCAATTTTGTAATACAACACAAATACTTATGCTTTTTATACAATTTGCTCTATTATATCATATTACAAGCCTTTTTTTATAATATACCAAAAAATATAAAACCATTAAATAATATTTTTAATCCGTTTAAATTTGCCTTTTTTACATTCCAATTAATTTCTTCCCATAAAAAGCGTACAAAAAGAATAAAAAAATATTGCCCTACATCCACATAGGACATAGGGCAATATTTTTTATTCTAAGAATTCTTTTAACTTACGACTTCTATTAGGATGTCTAAGTTTTCTAAGTGCCTTAGCTTCAATCTGTCTGATACGTTCTCTTGTTACGTTAAATTCCTTACCAACTTCTTCCAATGTTCTTGGAGTTCCATCTTCAAGACCGAATCTAAGCTTAATAACTTCTCTTTCTCTATCATTAAGTGTAGCTAATGCCTCTGCCAATTCCTGTTTAAGCATTGTAAATGCAGCAGAATCAGCTGGCGATAAAGCATTATCATCTTCTATAAAATCTCCCAAATGGCTATCTTCTTCTTCACCAATTGGAGTCTCTAAAGAAACTGGATCTCTAGAAATCTTAAGTACTTCTTCTACCTTAGCTACCGGGATGTCCATTCTTTCTGCAATTTCTTCACTAGAAGGCTCTCTTCCCAATTCTTGCATCAACACTCTTGAAGTTCTAAGTGTTTTGTTAATAGTCTCAACCATATGAACCGGCACACGAATAGTTTTCGCAAAATCTGCTATACCTCTGGTAATAGCCTGACGAATCCACCATGTAGCATAAGTACTGAACTTATAACCTT
>CAYOMP010000099.1:0-10658 GCA_964405075.1 uncultured Lachnospiraceae bacterium | reverse complement strand
TATATGAAGCGTTAGTTACCGCGAATAGAACTGATTTAATTGGTTTTGATAAGAAATGTTTAATTAAACCAAGAAAAGGAGATAAACTTTATTCTCAAAGTACCCAAAAAGATAAAAAGCCAGTTAAGAAGAAAACTATAAGAAATGTTCATAAGAAAAAGCATTAGACATTTTAAGAGGAGCACATAATGAAAATAGAACAAGGAAAGTATGGTTATATAAATTATAACAAGAAGAAAACAGCAATTAAGGCAGGTATAGAAATTGCAATAATAATTGCATTAGTGGCAATTGGATATATTATTACAAAAAGTAAGTTAAATTATTTTACAGTGGCAGCAGTAGTGTTTGCTTTGCCTACAGGAAGGGCTATTGTTAATCTTGTTATGGCATTTCCACATAAATCTATGCCAAAGGAAGTATATGATAAAGTGGCAGCATTAGAAGATGATAATATTAGAATTATATATGATTTGGTAATAACATCTTATGATAAGGTTATGGAAATCAATTCATTAGCAATAAAAGGTAATACAATATGTGCTTATACAAAAGATGATAAACTGGATATAAACAAAGCTTCTAAATATATTAAAGATATTTTAGCTAATAATGGTTGCAATGCCTCAATCAAAATATATAAGGATTTTGAAGGATATCTTGCACGAATTAAGGAAATTAAGAATAATTTGGATTCAGAGGAAAAGAGCACAAAAGCTATAGAACGAGAAAAGCAAAGAGAAGAAAAGACAATTGCTACAATTTGTGCAATCTCTCTTTAGGAGGAATTTATGCAAAGCATATTAGTAAAGCAAAATGAAGCAGGGCAAAGATTAGATAAGATGCTTGCAAAATATTTAAACTTAGCACCTAAAAGTTTTATATACAAGATGCTAAGAAAAAAGAATATTACTTTAAATGGTAAAAAAGCAGATGGAAGTGAGAAACTTAACGTCGGTGATGAGGTTAAGTTATTTTTGGCAGATGAAACTATTGAAAAGTTTTCAGAAGTTAAAATAACTGTGATTGATAAGCCAAAATTAGATGTTATTTATGAAAATAAACATGTGTTGATAATAAATAAGCCACAAGGCATGTTATCTCAAAAGGCAAAGGATTCTGATGTTTCTTTGAATGAACATATTATTTCTTATATGTTACAAAAGCAAGAGATTACAAATGAGCAGTTAAAGAGTTTTAAGCCTGCTGTTTGTAACAGGTTAGATAGAAATACCAGTGGTATTGTCATTGCAGGAAAAACATTATTGGGATTACAGGAAATGTCAAAACTCTTACATAATAGGGATTTAGGAAAATACTATATTTGCATTGTTAGTGGAAAAATTACTGACAAAAAGTTAATTGAAGGATATTTACTTAAGGATGAAGCCACAAATAAGGTGTCTGTCTTTGAAAAACAAGTAGATGGTGCTGACTATATAAAAACGGAATATACTCCATTAGAAAGTAATGATGAATATACGGTATTGGAAGTAAAATTACATACAGGACGTTCACATCAAATCAGAGCACATTTAGCATCAATAGGACATCCTATAATAGGCGATTATAAATATGGAAATTCAAAAATAAACGAGAAATATAAAAAACAAGATAGAATTACATCTCAGATGTTGCACTCATACAGATTAGAATTACCTGTTATGTCGGATGAATTATCGGATATGTCACAAATGGTTATAAAAGCTAAATTACCTCAGAAATACAGAACTTTCGTAAAAGGTGATCTATTTTAATACAAACTGAATTCTGGGGAGTTTTGTTTATATCAAAAATATGAAAGCATAAAATATTAGGTGTTATTTATAGTATAAAAAGTTGTTATAAGAACAAAAGAAGGGGATGAAATAGTCTATGTATACATATTCTTTTAGTCAGTGGATGCTATTTTTTTACATATATTGTTTCTTTGGTTGGATATTTGAATCAACATATGTTTCATTAAAGAAGAGAAGATTTGTTAATAGAGGTTTTCTAAATGGACCTGCAATACCTATTTATGGTGAAGGTGCAATAATGATGTTATTTGTTACTTTACCTTTTAAAGGAAATTATGTATTAGAATATTGTTTGGGATTAATAGGCGCTACTGCTTTGGAATTTGTGGTAGGAGCACTTATGGAACAAGTATTTAAGGTTAAGTACTGGGATTATAGCAATCAGCCTTTTAACTTTAAAGGATATATATGTTTGTCTTCTTCATTATGTTGGGGATTGTTGTCAGTACTTTTAGCAGAAATTATTCATGAACCAATTTCTGTATTAGTTACAGGATTGAGTTCAACTGTTGTTTTGATTCTTTCAAGTGTTATTACAATTATATTTGCAGTTGATGCATTTATTTCCGCAAAAGAAGCTTGGGACTTGCGTGTTATTCTTATTGCTATCACAAAAGCTAAAGAGGAAATGCAGGAGTTTGAAGAGAAACTTAATCAGAAACTTGAGGAAACAAAAGAGGTCATTGGTGATAAATTAGAGGGGACCAAGGAAGCTATTGGCGAGAAATTAGAAGAATCAAGAGAAGCATTTGAAGAAAAAATGATAGAAAAAAAAGAAGCGTGGGAAGAAAAGAAGGAGTCTTTTGAGGAAAAAATCGAAGGAACAAAAGATGCTATTAGTGACAGATTAGAAGAAACTAAGGGAGCATTGGAAATTAGAAAAGAAGCCTTAGTTGCTTCTGAAAGATATAATGAATTAGTCAACAAGCTTAATGGTAGCAAAAACCTTATACTTAGAAGAAACCCAGGAGCTACTTCAAGGAGCCTGTCTGAGGCTTTAGATAATTTAAAAGAAAATATGGGTTTAAATAAAAAATAGAAAAAAACCTCCCCACTTAGTAATAAAAGGGGAGGTTTTGCGTAGAGGAGGATATAATGCCGTCTTGGAATTCCAGAGGATTGAGAGGTTCTACTTTTGAAGAATTTATAAATAGAACAATAGAAAAATATCGAGAGAAAAATTTAGCAATTATACAGAAGGTCCCTACGCCAATTACGCCAATAAAAATTGATAAAAGTACAGGACATATTACTTTAGCATATTTTGAACAAAAAAGTACGGTAGATTACATTGGTGCTGTTCAGGGGATTCCTGTATGCTTTGATGCTAAGGAATGTCAGAAGGATACCTTTCCTTTGATGAATATTCATGAACATCAGGTTGCATTCATGCAGGACTATGAAAGTCAGGGAGGTATTGCTTTTATATTAATTAGTTTTTCTCAAAAAAATCTATTCTATTATATGAGATATAATGAGTTGAAGAAATTTTGGGATAGAGGTAAAAATGGTGGCAGAAAAAGCTTTAAATTTGAAGAATTGGATGAGGATTTTATGTTTAAAAGTCAAGGAGGAGTTTTGGTTCCCTTTTTAGAAATGCTGCAAAAAGATTTGGATTTAAGGGATTGACAAGCATTTAACTAGAGGATATAATGTTTTAAGTTAGTAGCGAATTACCAAATTAGCAATTTAATGTGTTAAAGTGCAAAGGAGAGTATAAATGAGAAAGAAACTTTTACATACACCTGAAGGGGTTAGAGATATATATAATTCAGAATGTGAGAAAAAATTGGAATTACAGAATAGATTACACAAAGTAATTGCTTCTTATGGATATAATGATATTCAGACACCAACATTTGAATTTTTTG
This sequence comes from uncultured Lachnospiraceae bacterium, assembly GCA_964405075.1. Taxonomy (GTDB): domain Bacteria; phylum Bacillota; class Clostridia; order Lachnospirales; family Lachnospiraceae; genus CAYOMP01. Next base: position 6,988 of record CAYOMP010000099.1, on the reverse strand, counting down.
ATATATTTAGTAGAGAAATTGGAACAACACCATCAAAGGAATTATATAAGTTTTTTGATAGAGAAGGTAATACGTTAGTATTACGTCCAGATATAACACCATCTATTGCCAGATGTGTTGCCAAATATTATATGGATGAAAAAATGCCTGTCAGACTTAGCTATTTAGGTAATACATTTATAAATAATTCTGAACATCAGGGGAAATTAAAGGAAACTACACAGTTAGGGGCGGAACTCATAAATGATGATTCACCAGAAGCAGATGCAGAAATGATAGCGATGGTTATTGAGTTATTATTAGAAGCCGGACTTACAGATTTTCAAATAGATATAGGAAATATTGATTTCTTTAAAAGCTTAGTTGAAGAGACTGGTATGGATGAGGAAACAGAACTTGAACTTAGAGAGTTAATTTCAGAAAAGAATTATTTTGGGACAGATGCTATATTAGACAATTTAGCTATTGAGGACAATTTAAAAGAACTCCTGATGAAATTACCACAACTATTTGGTAATATGGATGTTATTAATGAGGCAAAAAGTTTGACATCAAACCCAAGAGCTATCGTTGCATTAGAACGTATTGAACGAGTTTATGAGCTGATTAAAGTATATGGTCTTGAAAAATATATATCAATTGACCTTGGTATGCTAAGCAAGTATAAGTATTACACAGGAATTATTTTTAAAGCTTACACATTTGGAACAGGGGATGCAATTGTTAATGGTGGCCGTTATGATAAGCTTTTAGGATGGTTTGGAAAAGAAGCAGCTGCCATTGGTCTATGTGTAATGGTTGATGGATTAATGTCAGCTTTGACAAGACAGAAAAAAGATATTACTGTCAATAATAATTCTGTTGTTGTTCTATATAATAGAGCAGACTTTGCAAAAGCATTAGATTTTGCAAAGAGATTAAGAGGGGCAAATGTAAAAGCAACATTGAGTCTGATTAATGATGAGATTAGCAATTATTTAGAATTTGCCAAGAGTGAAAATATTAAATGTGTTTATGTTGTAACAAATGATGCAATAGAAGTGAATGATATGATTAACAATGAAAAATATGAAAAAAGTGCAAATGATATTGTTACAGATATATTGATGTAGGTGAGGTGGCTAAATGAGATATTTAACATTTGCGTTAGCAAAAGGAAGATTGGCAAAAAAAACATTGGAAATGTTAGAAAAAATAGGAATTACCTGCGAAGAGATGAAGGATCCTGATTCAAGAAAGTTAATATTTGTTAATGAAGAATTGAAGTTGAAGTTTTTCCTGGCAAAAGCACCTGATGTACCTACATATGTAGAATATGGTGCAGCAGATATAGGTGTTGTGGGTAAGGATACTATTCTCGAAGAGGGAAGACACTTATATGAAGTGTTTGATTTGGGATTTGGAAAATGTAGAATGTGTGTTGCAGGACCTAAATCAGCAGAAGAATTATTAAAACACCACGAGATGATTAGAGTTGCAACAAAATATCCAAATATTGCAAAGGATTATTTTTATAATAAAAAGCATCAGACTGTAGAAATTATTAAGTTAAACGGTTCAATCGAACTGGCACCAATTGTTGGTTTGTCAGAAGTTATTGTTGATATAGTAGAAACAGGATCAACACTTAGAGAAAATGGTCTTGATGTATTGGAAGAGGTATGTCCATTATCTGCCAGAATGGTTGTAAATCAAGTTAGTATGAAGATGGAAAATGAGAGAATTAATAAATTAATTGCGGATTTAAAGAGAGTAGTTGAGGAGGATAAATAATGCGAATTGTTAAGCTTGAAAAAGATACAACAAAGAATTTGTTACAGGATTTATTGAAAAGAAGTCCAAATAATTATGATAGCTATACAGCAAGTGTAAATGAAATTGTTGAAAATGTTAAAAACAATGGTGATAAGGCTGTTTTTGAATATACAAAGAAATTTGATGGAGCTGAAATTAATGCTTCAACCATGAGAGTAACAGAGGAAGAGATTGAAGAAGCATACACTATGGTAGATGCTGAATTGGTTGATGTAATAAGAAAGGCTTTAGTTAATATCAGAACATACCATGAAAAACAGCGTCAGTACAGTTGGTTTGATACAGAAACAGATGGGAAAATGCTTGGACAAAAGGTTACTCCACTTGAAAAAGTTGGTGTATATGTACCGGGAGGAAAAGCTGCATATCCATCATCTGTACTTATGAATGTTGTTCCAGCAAAGGTTGCAGGTGTATCCAAGGTTGTAATGACTACACCATGCGATAAGAATGGTAAAGTATATCCAAATACTTTGGTTGCTGCAAAGGAAGCTGGTGTTGATGAAGTATATAAGGTAGGCGGAGCTCAAGCCATAGCTGCATTAGCATTTGGGACAGAAACAATTCCAAAAGTAGACAAAATTGTTGGACCTGGTAACATTTATGTAGCATTAGCTAAAAAGACAGTATATGGACATGTTAGCATTGATTCAATAGCAGGACCTAGTGAAATTATGGTTATTGCTGATGAAACAGCTAATCCAAGATACGTTGCAGCTGATTTATTATCTCAGGCAGAACATGATGAATTAGCCTCAGCAATTTTAGTTACTACTAGTGAAGAATTAGCTAAACAAGTATCTGAAGAAGTTGACAAATTCACAAAAGAACTTTCAAGAAAAGAAATTATTGAGAAATCATTAGAAAATTACGGTTATATTTTAGTAGCAAAAGATATAGATGAAGCTGTAGATGTTGCTAACGAAATAGCATCAGAACACCTAGAAATTATTACAAAGGATGCATTTAATGTAATGACTAAGATAAAGAATGCAGGTGCAATTTTTATAGGTGAATATAGTTCGGAGCCATTAGGAGATTATTTTGCAGGTCCTAATCATGTATTACCAACTAATGGAACAGCTAAATTCTTTTCACCTCTTAGTGTTGATGATTTTATTAAAAAGTCAAGTATTATTTACTATTCAAGAGAAGCGTTAGAACCAATTCATAAGGATATTATAAAATTTGCAGAATCAGAACAGCTTACAGCTCATGCAAATTCAATCAAGGTAAGATTTGAAAAGTAGGATTATTTAATATTTTCGGCTAGGAGGTCATATATGGACATTAGAAAATCTAGTATTAAAAGAACTACTAAGGAAACAGATATTAGTTTAACATTGAATATTGATGGATATGGAAATTCATCAATTGATACAGGAATTGGCTTTTTTGACCATATGCTAGATGGATTTGCCAGACATGGTATGTTTGATTTGGATGTAAGAGTTACAGGTGATTTAATTGTTGATTGTCATCATACTATTGAAGATACAGGAATTGTTTTAGGAAATGCCATCAAAGAGGCTATAGGTGATAAAAAAGGCATTAAACGCTATGGGAGTTGTATATTGCCAATGGATGAAACCTTAATGCTATGTGCTATTGACTTATCGGGTAGACCATATTTTGCATTCGAAGCAGATTTTACTGCTGATAGAGTTGGATATTTTGATACAGAAATGGTAAGAGAATTTTTCTATGCTGTATCATATTCGGCAGGAATGAATTTGCACATTAAGCAAATGGCAGGAGTAAATAATCATCATATTATAGAAGCAATGTTCAAATCATTTGCTAAAGCTTTGGATGCGGCTACAATGTACGATGAAAGAATAAAAGATGTTTTATCAACTAAGGGAAGTCTATAATTTTAATGTAGGAGAAAATAATGAAGAAGAAATTAGTGGCATGTTTATATCTCAAAGATGGAAAAGCTGTTAAAAGTCTTGAGGATATGAATGTAATAAATGAAAATGCAATAGATATGGCTTGCTATTATAGCAATAATGGTGCAGATGAATTATTGCTATTTGATTTATCAACTGCAGATGCAGAACATGAACAATCAATCGGTATTATGAAAGAGATAGTTCGTTTGATTGATATACCTATGATAGCTGGTGGAAATGTTAAGCGTGTAGAAGATGTGAAAAAGATATTGTATACAGGTGCCAAGGCGGCAATGCTTAATTTTTCAAAAGAAAGTAATGTAGAAATGTTAGAAGAAGTATCTAAGCGTTTTGGTAAAGAGAAGATTGTGGTATGCACCAAGGAAGTAGATGCATTAGAAGCTAAAATGGATTTAGTGAAAGAATATGCGTCAATGATAGTTGATTTAGATATTGATGATACTTCTTTTGAAAAATCAGTTTTACCAATGGTAGTAAATGTAGGAAGCTTGGATGATGCTACATTTATTGATAAGATAAAAAAAGAGAATGTATCAGGCGTTATGGCAAGTGAAATTAATTCCAATTCTGCGGGCATTGATTTGATGAAATATAAAAATAAATGTAAAGAATTAGGAATTGATATGACAGTTTTTGAAAGCTCAATGAAGTGGTCAGAGTTTAAACTTAACTCCGATGGAATGGTGCCGGTAATTGTTCAGGATTACAAAACAAATGAAGTATTAATGCTTGCATATATGAACGAAGAAGCTTTTAATAATACAATTGCTACAGGTAAAATGACTTACTGGAGCAGAAGTCGTAATGAGCTTTGGGTAAAAGGATTAACATCAGGACATTTCCAGTATGTTAAATCACTTACTATGGATTGTGATAATGACACATTATTAGCTAAAGTAGCACAGACAGGGGCCGCATGTCATACAGGAAAAAGAAGCTGTTTCTTTAATGAAATTGCTGCCAAAGAGTATAACGATACAAATCCTTTAAAGGTATTTGAAGATGTGTATGCTGTAATTGAAGATAGAAAGCAAAATCCAAAGGAAGGTTCTTATACAAATTATTTGTTTGATAAAGGAATCGATAAAATCCTTAAAAAAGTAGGAGAAGAAGCTACGGAAATAATAATCGCAGCTAAAAATCCAGATCCGGAAGAAATTAAATACGAAATGTCCGACTTTTTGTATCATGCAATGGTTCTTATGGTTGAAAGAGGCGTTACATGGGAAGATATTACAAGAGAATTAGCAAATAGATAAAGAATAAATGAATTTAAAACAACATGCTTGTATATATTATAAGTATGTTGTTTTAAGATTATTCGACGACTATTGCGATAGCTTATGAAATTCTAAAAGAAGGTTTCGGAGGTTTTGAGTTTTTGTATATGCAGGTTGGGATTAATAGGTAATATATTATGAAACTGAAAGGGCATTACACCATTAAATGTTGGTAAAATAGGTAATTTGTGTTAATAAGAGATTACTTGTAATATTGTATTGACACTTTCAGTTAAATAAAGTAACATATTATTAGTACTTAGGTACTTAATATGGCGTGTTGGAGAGGAAAAATGATAAGTAGAAAAGACGTGTTAAGAACAGCCTTTTCTATATGTATTGCGATAGGAATTATTTTTATATGGATAGTTTACATTGCATTTAGGGTAGACAGCGTATGGAATGACAACAACATAATAGAAAAATATAATAATTGGTATTTTGTAAATGAAAAGGCTAATATTCAAACATCGGATAAAAATGTATATGATACAAAAGCTGAATTTAATGCAATGGATTTTACTATTCAGAATCAATTGCCTACATCAACTGATGGGATGGCGTTGTTTTTCAAAACATATCATCAGACTGTTGAAGTATTCATTGATAATGAATTGGTTTATGAGTTTGGAAATGGTAATGAATTATTATTTGGAAAATCCGTTGGTTCAGGATATCATTTAGTAAAATTGAGTGGTTCTGATGCAGGGAAAGAAATATTAATGAGAATGACCTCTCCTTATGATTCTAGAACACGAAAAATACCGGAAGTTACGATTGGAAATACAGATATTATTTTAATTTCGTATATTAAGAGCCAGATAGGTGCTTTTTTAGTTAACTTTACGATATTTTTAATTGGATTGACATTTATTGTTTCAGAAGCTGGATTTAATCATCGATTGCGTTCAAGAAAAGCATTATATTTAGGAGCTTTTGCAGTTTGCTATTCTGTATGGTCAATTTTGCAAACGAATGTTATTCAATTATTTTTTAATAATCAAATATTGATTATGTATATGTCCTATTTGATGCTTATGTTAATTCCAATATCTGTTTTGATGCTAGTACGAGAGTATTATAAGATGTATTCAGAACGTGTATTTACTGTGTTAATATACGCTTATATGATAAATTTTGTGCTGTGTATTGGACTACAGGTAACGAATATTGCAGATTTGAGGGAAATGCTGATTACTACACATGTTTTAATGTTTATATCTATTATATACATAATATATGTAGTATTTAAAAAACGCCATTTGAATACTATAATTGCTAATAGGACTACAAAGGTGTTTTGTATAATTGGTTTCTTTACAATAATTTTAGATGTGTATAGATACTATTTTGGTCATATGTGGGATACCACAAAATTTTCCAGAATAAGCATGTTAGTATTGATGATTATGTTAGGTGTCAATTATTTAAAAAGCTACATTGAAAAAGCTGGAAAATATACAGAAGCAAGAATTCTTGCTAAATTGGCGTATCAAGATGTTATGACTAATATGTTTAACAGAACAGCATATAATGAGGATGTTGAAATAATTGAAAACTTTCTTAAGGATAGTAAAAATCCTGATGATAATGTTGTGTATGTATTATTTGATTTAAATAACTTGAAAAAGATTAACGATACCCATGGTCATACAATGGGTGACTATTATATTGTATCAATGTCAAAAATAATAAAAAAAGTCTTTGAAAAATTAGGGAAATGTTATAGAATAGGTGGAGACGAGTTTGCAGTAATAATTAGGAATAAGTCAATAGATGATTGTGAAACTGCATTTGAAGAATTAGAAAATATGGTAATTGCAGAAAATGAACAGTCAGAGCTTGAGTTTTCTATAGCATATGGTTATGCAGCAACTTTAGCTAAAGATTTTACATCTATGCAAAATCTTATTATGGAAGCCGACAAGAACATGTATGCGAATAAGAGAATGTATAAGATGTCAATGCTAACAACAC
>CAYOMP010000098.1:0-10717 GCA_964405075.1 uncultured Lachnospiraceae bacterium | reverse complement strand
TACTAATGTTTCACCAATAATCTGAGTACCAGCCTGGTTTACATGAACAGCACGGCTAGCAGCATTTGTTGATGAGTCCAAAGATAATACCTGGATACCTGCATTTTTAGCAGCTGTTAATGCTGGCTGTAATGCATCAGTATCATTAGCAGCGATTGCAATAGCATCTACCTGCTGAGCTACTAATTCATTAATCATTGTAATCTGTGCTTCTGCTGTAGCTGATTCTGGTTCTTTTGCTACGCAAGTTGCACCTGAAGCTTCAACAACTTCCTGGAAACCTTGAATTTCTTTTGTGTTGTAAGGGTTACCTGCACTCTTAACAACAATAGCAATAGTCTTTCCTGACATATCCCCAGCTGTAGCTGTGTCAGCTGCAGTATCTGCTGCTGGAGCTTCTTCTTTTGTTTCAGTAGTTTCTGTTGTTGCAGCTGTTTCTGTTGTTGTACTTGCTGTGTTTGCACTATTTGAGCTACCACAACCAGCTAACATTCCTGAAACCATTGTCGCACATAATAATACGCTTAAAAGTTTTTTCTTCATTGTAAATCCTCCCTTTATACAATTTTTCTTTTTTATACTTAACAGTTTAACTGTTAGTACCATTATTAAGTTACATTATGCAGCTTTCTTAAATACCTTTTTGAGATTTAAGTTAGGTGCCATAACTGCTACGATTAATAATGCACCTATGATAACTAGCATAACCTGTGAAGAAACATTTATAAGTCCTAAACCATATCTTAAGAAACCGATGATGAATATAGCTATAATACTTCCTATAAAGTTTCCTTTACCTCCTGCTGTTGAAATACCACCTAATACTACCATTGAGATAGCATCCAATTCATAGCCTGATGCAATATTTGGTCTTGCACTACCCATACATGAAGCAAGGAATATTGCTGTTACTGCTGAGAATGTACCAGTAATAGTAAATACTAAACATCTGATTTTCTGAACATTAATACCTGCATACTGTGCAGCTACTCTGTTACTTCCGATGGCATATAACCTTCTACCAAATGTTGTTTTATGTAATACTACCCCAAATACTATTGCACATATTACAAAGAAAATAAATATAATAGGTACTGGTCCAACTTTACCCCAATACAAATTACTAAACCACTGAACTGATGTCAGTCCTTGTGAAGCCTGGTCTTTTAATATAATTGTTGCAATTCCTCTGAATAAAATCTGTGTACCCAGTGTTACAATCATTGGTGCTAATTCCGTGAATTTTGTTAAAATAAATCCATTAATAAATCCACAAAGCGTACCAACTAGTAAACATATTATAACACAAACTCCCATTGGAAGTCCTAACTTGTTATAACACTCTGCCATAACTACTGCTGATAATGCAACCGTAGAACCTACCGAAATATCAATGTCTCCCAGGACAAGAACATATGCCATTGGTAAAGCAATAAATGCCTTTTCCAAAAATGATAATGTAGCATTAAATAATCCTGAAACACTACAATAAATCGGAATTCCTGTTGTTTTATCTAACGGTGAAACACAAATATTTAAAATATTAACTGCTATAAAGATTAAAACTAAAAACCATTCCCACTTGAGGAAAAACTTCTTCCATGAAAATTGCTGTTCTGCTATAATTACTCTCTTCTGCTTTGCCATGATTAGATTTCCCTCCTCTTTAAGTTATTTCTATCTGTTCTACGCTGTAATACAACGTTCAAGATAACTGCCGCAATAATAATGAATCCTTTAATTGCATCTAACCAAAACTGTGATACACCAATTAATGGTAAACCATTACCAAGTACTGCAATTGTAAGTGCTCCAAGGAATACTCCAACAACACTACCACGACCACCGTTTAAGCTAACACCACCGATAACACACGCTGCAATGATATCCATTTCAATTCCTGTTGCCATATCGCCCTGAGCTGATGCATAAATTGATACCCACAAAGCACCACTTAAACCACAAAGACAACCCATTATTCCATATACCATTATTCTAATGTTATCAATGTTAATACCACTAACCTGTGCAGCTTCTGAGTTAGAACCTACTGCATAAATCTTTCTACCTGTTCTTGTGAACTTTAAGAAATAGAAGAAAATAATATAACAAACAATTGCCACTACTATCATGTTGTTCATCAAACCAAATGTCAGATATTTTCCTGTTGCAAAGGCTTTAAAACTATCTGTAATCTGGTAAGCAGCTACCCACTGATTATTTGCTATTAAATATGTAAGTCCCCTGAAAATATTCATAAACCCTAATGTTGCAATAATTGAAATAACCTTTCCCTTTGCAACTACAAGACCTATAATAACTCCACATACTGTACCAACAGCAATTGCAATTAAGAAAGCTACTAATGTTGGTGTATTTTGATGATCTCTAAGTACTAACGCCGCTGCCATTCCTGAAAGTGCTATTGTTGACCCGATTGAAATATCAATTTCGCCGATTAACAATACACACATCATACCAAGAGCCAATATCATATAGATTGCATAGTTTACAAACATATTGTTTAAGTTTTTAGGAGTAATAAACGTATTATTTCTAATTGCAATAAATGCTGCCAGTATCAATAATACTACTCCCAAAGATGCTTCTCTTGAGCTTAATATCTTTTTTATATCTAACCCTTTTTTCTTTTCCATTGCTAACTTCACCCCATTTCCTAATTTGCCGATGCGTTATGTGATTTAGCCATTGCCTTTTCAAGAATAGCTTCCTGAGTAGCTTCTTCTCTTGAGAGTTCCCCTGTTACTCTACCATCACACATAACTACTATTCTGTCACACATACCAAGGATTTCAGGCATTTCAGATGAAATCATGATAATTGCATAACCCTGTTGTGCCAATTCACCCATAATTTCATATATAGCAGCCTTAGCTCCAACGTCAACACCCTTAGTAGGTTCATCAAGAATTATTAATTTCAAATCAGAAGCAAGAAGTTTTGCAACTACAACTTTTTGCTGGTTTCCACCTGATAAAGAACTTGCTTTATCAAATAATGTAACTGCCTTTGTATCAACTCTTTCAGCTAATTCCTTAGCCCTCATTCTTTCATTCTTATCATCAGTGAATCCATTCTTCCCTAACTCACTGATTACCGGTAATGTAATATTTCTTCCAATTCCCCAGTCAAGAATAAGTCCTTGTAACTGTCTATCTTCTGGAAGCAATCCAATACCAAGTTTCATAGCATCTTGTGGTTTATTAATATGAACTAATTCACCGTTCATAAAGATTTTACCTTCGTCGTATTTTTCAATACCAAAAATTGTCTGAACAACTTCTGTTCTACCAGCACCTACAAGACCTGTAAGACCAAGTATTTCACCCTTTTTAACATTAAAAGATACATCTTTAAAGTATCCAACTCGGCTTAAGCCTTCTACTCGTAAGATTTCTTCGCCAAATTTCACTTCTGGTTTTGGGAATAAATCACTAATCTCACGACCTACCATAGCCTTAATTAAATCTTCATTTGTTATTCCATTTACATCATATGAACCAATATACTGTGAATCTCTAAATACAGTAACCTTAGATGCCAATCTGTACATATCTTCAAATCTGTGAGAAATAAAGATAATTGATGCTCCATCATCTCTAAGCTTTTCAGTAATTTTGTAAAGCTCTTCTGATTCTCTCTTAGTTAAGGCTGCTGTTGGTTCATCCATAATGATAATTCTTGCCTTCATTGATAATGCTTTTGCTATTTCTACCATCTGCTGCTGTGCTACAGACAATGTACCCATTTCATCTGTTGATTTAAAATCAGCACTAAGCTCTGCCAAAAGCTTATCTGCTTCTTCATTCATTTCTTTCCACTGTATTCTTCCATGCTTAACTTTTTCATGTCCCATGAAAATATTTTCTGTAACTGTAAGCTGTGGATATGATGTAACATGCTGGTAAATTGCTGCAATACCTGCTGCCTGTGCATCCTTTGGTCCCTTAAAATCTACCTTCTTACCATCAAGATACATTTCACCTTCTTCTGCTTTATGTACACCAGTAATAACTTTTATAAAAGTAGATTTACCTGCACCATTTTCACCCATTAATGCATGTATTTCACCAGGCTTTAATTGAAAATGTACATTATCTAATGCCTTTACTCCTGGAAATATCTTTGTTATCCCTTTTAATTCAAGAATATACTCAGACATTTTCTTACCCCCTTTTCCAATTATATTCATAATTCGTACCCACTTTGTTTACAAACATTATATAATTAATTCATATATTAATAATATCATCCATTTTTTTCTATTAATATAGTAATATTTTTCGATAAAGGGTAAAATTTTTCGACATTGAAAAATTTTACCCTTTATTGTTATACATTATTCAAACAACTATTTATCTAATGTTACAGATTTAATCCCCATCAAATCAGCTATCTTTTCAAATACTCCCGCATTATGTCCTACACTCATTGCAAAATGATGTGTTGGAGCTTCTTTAAACCATTCATCCATATATGAATCTGGGTCATTTTTAAATTTAACCGGAGTCTGAGTATTTCCTATTGTCATTATAGTTCCATCTGTAGATTCAGCCTCTGTAATTATGAATTTCAATCTGCCATCATTAGTTTGGGTACAGCCTAAATTGGTAATTTCGCCTGTTCTAACCTTTGCTTCTACAGATACGCCTGTTCCCTGCTTACCATGATATAAACCCATTCCTCTAAGTATTGGTTTGCCCTTAGCTATTTGTAAATGGAATGGTCCATCATGACCCATTAGAATAGTTCCTTCTATATAATCTGTAACCACTATTTCACAGAAGCTTCCACCTTTACCTAAAATATCACATATTTTCATAGCCAGACAAGTTTTTAAATCTCCCTCACCAGCACAAGGTATTCCCTTTGCAGTTAATAGTGAATGTCCTACAATAAAGCCACCCTGTAATTTTTCATACTCACCACCTGGTGCACCGTGATAATAGTATGTTAATGCATCTAAGTCATATTCTCTTACCAATTTTTCCTGAGCCACAGCTACCTTTGCTGACCACTCCAATTGCTCAGCAGTTGGTTTTTGTGCTAATGGATCAGCAGCATTTTCTTCACTAATTTCGAAAAATTCCTCAATTTCTACTAGTTTTTCTTTCACTTCTTCGTCTGTAACACTTCTTAACATTCTATCTAAATCACACATTTCCAATACTTCTATATGAATGCCTGTCTGAGCCTGAAGCATTGTAAAGTCACTATACATATCTAACATTCCACTGTATGTGTTACCTAAGAATCCAAATCTTGCATTTCTTAACCCCTTCTTAACATTAGCTGCATTAACCCATTCTCTAATCTGTCGCCAGGCCTTTATTGCCTCAGGTCTGGTAGCTGTTATTTCATCTGTCATAGAAATCTCAGGTGTGTAATCTAATCCTAATAAACCATTTACAACTCTATATTCAATGTTACTTCTATTAAATGCATTGGTAAGTTCCGGTACCGGACATGCCCCACAATGAGCCAACCATTCACCTGTTGTAGTCTTTTCATAATTAATCTGTGCTGTTGGTTGTAGATTTAATATAACCACAGGTGCCTTACATATCTGATGTACAGGTAGTACAGATGAGCTGGTTACATATGTACCCGCGTGAGCAAATATCAGATCTACATTATTTTCATTAAAATATTCTCCAGCCTTTTCTCCCTCTTGTTCACAATCAACCAATCCATAGAAATACACTTCCACATTCATTGCTTCAATTTTTTTTGCAATAAAATCACCATATTCAATCATTCTGTCTTTCAACCCTGCGAATTGATTCCAATAGCATTTTAACCCCATTGTATAAACACCAATCTTTGCCTTCTTAGTTTCTTTAATTTTATTCATATAAAAACCTCCATTTTAATATTTTTATAATTAATAATTTTTCTTAATTCACTATTGTAAATATTTTTAAATATTATCCCAATCATATTTAGGCAAAAAACAAGACATTAATATTTATTCAAATAGTTTTCCCAAAACAATCTGTTTTTGTTCAATCTTGTTTATAAGTTTTTGCTTTACAATTTCATTATATATAGCTATTATTAACTTATCATCTACTTATATTGTGCAAAAATAACACTTTCTTGTGGAGGTAAATTATGAGCAAAAATCCATTGTTTTTAGAAAATGCTTCATACAGTTGGTCAAAAGATTCTATACGTTTAATTGTTACACCTAGTTCTACAGCCAAATCAACATTTTTTTATGTTCAGGAAATCGGTTATTTTAAAACTTTTCCTCCATATTTCACTGAACGAGCTAACCTTAATTCATTTTTGATTTTGTATACTATTTCTGGAAATGGTCAGTTAAAATATTTTGACAAAACCTATCACTTAAAGGCTAACCAATGCTTTTTTATCAATTGCTTAAATTACCATTATTATGAAACATTGCAAAATTCCAATTGGGAATTCTTATGGTTGCATTTCAATGGACCTTCTGCATTAGGGTATTATAATACTTTTATAGATAATGGTTTCAATATTATTAACATACAAAACAGCTTTGAATTTGAAAGTATAATAAGACGAATTATTTCCATTAACCAAAGAAAGGATATTTCAACTGAAATTCAGGCTTCAAACTTAATCACTTCATTACTTAGTGAATTATTAATCAGTAATTGTACAAATGAAGCTACACATATTTATATTCCGACATATGTAAAAGAAACAATGAAGTATATTGATACTCACTTTTATGAAGATTTATCCTTGGACAAATTGTCCGATATGGTTAGTATCAGCAAATTTCATTTATCAAAAGAATTCAAGCGTTTCACTGGTTTCTCCATTGGTGAATATATTATTACTAATCGACTTTCCTTTGCAAAGGAGCAATTAAAATATTCTAATGCCTCAATTAGCATTATTTCTGAACAATGTGGAATTCCAAATGTGAGTCACTTTATTAAACTATTCAAAAAACACGAAGGAACTACTCCATTAACATTTAGAAAAGAATGGCAAACCACTACCTAATGTCCTTGTAACATTTCTTGCTTTTTGCTACAATTATAGAAGTATTTTGGGAGGAATTTTATATGAAATTACTTATAGTAGATGACGAGGAATTAACTCGCGAGGGCTTAATGGAAGCTATTGACTGGGGATCAATTAGCATTACAGAAGTCAAAACAGCTAATGACGGCATTAACGGTCTGGAATTAGCCAAAACTTTTCAACCAGAGATTATATTAAGTGATGTCAGAATGCCAAGAATGACAGGTATTGATATGGCTTTAAAAATACGCTCATTTTTGCCAAATACTTCTATCATTTTTATGAGTGGATACTCTGACAAAGAATATCTAAAGGCTGCAATTAAATTAAAGGCTGTCAGCTATGTTGACAAGCCTATTAATACATCTGAAATCATTGTTTCTGTCTCTGAGGCTATAGATGAATACAATTCAAAAACTATTAATGATAATACTATCATTCAAAATAAAAATGAAATTTTATATCAATCAGCTCTAAACTTATGCTATCACAATGATACCATCGAAACGAATGCATTAGTTTCAAAGCTCAATGATTTTGGAATTACATTAAAGGGTAATTACTACGTATCCACTATTTTATACAAGGCTTCTAGAGTTACTGGATATGACCTGAATAAGGTTCACGATATTTCAAAAAAAATTAATAACTTATCTGTTTCTCAGATTTTAGGTAATATATTTACCCCAAAAGAAGCCTACATAGTTTTTCACATATTTACTTCTAGCAAACCAGAAAACAATTTGTTAGAAGCTATTGTTATGACAATATCCCAGATTGCTGATGTTTCCTACAATATTGCAGTTGGCAAACCTGTTTCTTCCATTGAACTGTCCTATAACTCTTATAATTATGCCGTAATACTTATGCACAGTTCATTCTTTTTTGGCAGCAACAGCGTTTTATATTACGAACCTACAGACAGCACTAATAATTTTTTGCCATCGGATTTACCTGATAAATTCTTAGAAACTTTAATTAATAAAGATTTTGATTCTGCAAAGAAATTATCTGCTTATATATTTAACTTATTTAAAAACAATAGAATTTTCCTGGTTAATCAGGCAAAAGACTTATATTATCAGCTTTTTCTATCTTTTGATTCAGCTTACAAAACTTTGCAGATAAACAATGAAAATAATAATTCTACAACTGTTTTAGATTACATAACCAACTGTGAATACTTAGATGAATTAAATACTCTTATATGCAATAAATTAGATGAACTTTCTTCTTTATTAACTGTTAATCAAGAGGAAAATTCTACTATATATATGATAAAAGATTATATTAGTAAAAATTACCACGATTACAACCTTTCAATTAAAAGTATTAGTGATTACGTTAATCTTTCTTCATCCTATATATGTACTGTATTCAAGTCAGAAACAGGTCAGACACTTAATCAGTATATTACAGATTATCGTATTCAACGTGCCAAAAAGCTTTTATTAGACCCACGCAATAAAATTACCGATATATCTTCACAAGTAGGATATAATAATGGTAATTATTTTGGAAAAAGTTTTAAAAAAGAAGTAGGCTTATCTCCTTCGGAATTTAGGGAGCAAAATGTAAAATGAGAAATCCATTTAAACCAATGATAAAATACTTCACTCAAGATATGAAGCTTCGCTCCAAATTTATTATTACAAACCTTATTTTAATGTTTATTCCTACTGTAGTTATGATTGTTGTTCTCTCGATACAGTTATCTGATATATTAACATCTAACTATATTTATACAGAGCAAGAGTTACTATCACAAACTACTACTAATCTGGAAAATACGCTTACAAATGTAATTGATATCAGTAATAATATTTGTAATAATAATTTTTTGGCCAATGTTGCAAACTATCCTTGTACTTCGGATTATTCAAGGCTTTTCTCTGCTTATAATGCTAACGAATTATCCGAATTATCTACATATATAAACAACTCAATTGACCATAACATTATATCTGCCATAAAAGTGTATTTTGCAGATGATTATGAATATTTACTAGATAGTTCATTCTATTTTGATTCAGCTATTTATGACAAACTAAATACTGTTCAGAATTCATATTGGCATGGTATTTTTGCCGGTACTAAAACTACCGGTCTAATGTGTCCTGAATTTTATTTAACTACTGGTGAGCGTGCTTCTCTTGGCAATTATGCTTATATAAAAAGAATAAACACACCCGGAACCTTTAACGAAGCCATATATGTTGCTATCTATTTCACAGATTCCTCTATCGGTTCGACATTAACAACTAACAATTCAGAAGAATCTCAAATAGTATCATATATAATTAATAGTAGAAATACAATGGTAGCTACATCAAACTCTGCACTATCAGGTAAATACCTGTTAGATTATGAAACAGCCATAAGTCATTCTATGTCATCTAAAATATTTACCACTGTCGCAGATTCTAGTGAAAACTATTATGCCGGTGCTCAAAAAATAGTAGGAAGTGATTGGTACCTCATAACAGTTATACCTATTTCCACTGTTTCTGACATAACAAACAATTTAGTATTTAATTTCATAAAAACTTACCTGATATTTGTAATAATTGCTTTACTTGCTTCTATATTAATTTCTCAGTCTATGGCAAAACGTATTCGACTAGTAATTGAAAAAATCAAGCTTGCAAAAACAGGCCGTCCTAAAAAACTGGAAATAGAAGCTGGAAATGATGAGATTGGTGATTTAATAGAAACCTATAATTACATGGCTGAAGAGATGAATCAGCTTTTAGAAAAACAGGCTCAAGATGCAAAAGACCTGCGAAAATCAGAATTTAACGCATTACAAGCTCAGATTAATCCTCACTTTTTATATAATACCCTTGATATGATTAATTGGATGGCAATCAAAGGACAGGTAGATGATATTTCTGATGCGGTTCAATCCTTATCACGTTTTTATAAATTAACACTTAGCAAAGGTAATAATGTTGTTAATGTTCGTGATGAATTAGAACATGTCTCATTATATGTCAAACTACAAAATATGCGTTTTAAAAACAATATTAATTTTATTATTGATGTTCCTGAAGAATTATTAGATTACAAAATTCCAAAACTCATTATGCAGCCGATTGTTGAAAATTCAATTCTTCATGGTATTATGGAAAAAGAATCTAAATCTGGAAACATTGTAATAATGGGATGGGCTGAAGAAGAATATCTCGTTTTTATTATTTCAGACGATGGCATTGGTATGTCAGAAGATACTATTAAACAAATATTTAACCCAAATAACCCAAAGGATTCATCAGGTAACGGAAGCAATATCGGTGTATACAATACACACAAACGCTTAATGCTATATCAAAACTCTGATGAAGGTTTAATATATAATAGTACCCTTGGAAAAGGTACAGAAGTTGAATTTCACATTGCGAAAAATGGTGAATACTAAAATCTAGAATAGAAAATTAAAACAAAAAATGTATTGATTAATTGAATAACAATAATCAATACATTTTGCTTTTTACTTTTTAAATAAGCAGAACGATAAGCCGGGTCATGTCGTGAATGTTCATCTATCTAGATCTTACGTCACCGTAAGACTCAAGCGACCTACCTAAGCCGACGGGCCGCCGTTAATGCTTTATTCGGTCTTGCTTCGAATGGGGTTTACATATGCCCTCGTTGTTACCAACAAGGCGGTAGTCTC
>CAYOMP010000097.1:0-10742 GCA_964405075.1 uncultured Lachnospiraceae bacterium | reverse complement strand
GGAAGTATTGTTCTTATGCATAGAGTGTAATACATTGGAGTTGATAAAAAAAATATCGCCACATTCCATTTGATATTTTCTATTTCCACAACCTAAAACAACAGAACCTTCGGTGACAAATCCGATTTCAAATTCCTCATGCCAATGCCAATTTACATATTTATGTGACACATCATCCAGATAAACAGAAACAGGAAATTCCAATGTGCCATGATATCCAGTTTCATTGACGTGCAAAGCAGCAACCGAAAAGTTTTTTTCTATTTTGTTTTCAACAGATAATGAAATACATTTTGAGATTGCCATAAAAATCCTTCTTTGGGTGTATTGTTATATAATTTGGGTGCATTGTTCTATAAATATAAGATTAGATGGTGCTATAATTATACAACGAAAGTATTAATAATACAAATAGGAAAAATATGCTAGGAGGTAATTATGAATTATAAGGAGAACTTTCATTGGATTAATGAGGGAAAAATAGTACTTGAAGAGGACCACATCACAATAACTGCACCTGCACTTACAGATTTTTTCTGCGGCGGAGAAACGATAAGTGAAGAGGGAATTTTGCCAGAATCTTTGTGCAATGCACCATATTATTACACTGAAATTGAGGGCGATTTTGTACTTAAGGTAAAGGTTTCACACAAATTTAAAGAAACCTATGATTCTGCATCCATTATGGTTATGCAGGATATGAAGAATTGGGCAAAATGCTGTTTTGAACTTACAGATTTCGGAACCCATGCAGCGGTCAGTGTTGTCACAAAGAACGGAGAATCGGACGATGCAAATGGATGTAATATTGAAGGACAAAATTACCTGTGGCTAAAAGTATGTCGCGTTGGAAGAGCATTCTCTTTTCATTATTCATTAGATGGAGAAAAATTCCATATGACGAGATATTTTCTTATGCCTGAAAGTAATGGGATCAAAGTAGGTTTATTGGCACAGGCACCGACAGGAAGTGGTGGCGACAGAATTTATGAGCATTTATCCATTGAACCAATTACGGTGAAAAACATACGATTTGGAGAATAGTATGCAAACAACGAAAAAATATAGGAAAACATTATTGGCATGTTATCTAGGTTTTGTTACACAAGCAATTTGTGCCAATTTTGTTCCATTACTGTTCATGGTATTCCATGAAAACTACAGAATATCCTTTGGAAATTTGGCATTCATTTCGACGACGTTCTTTTTTACACAGCTAGTTGTGGATTTTATTTGTGCAAAGGTAGTGGATAAAATAGGTTACCGACCTTGTATTATTGTTGCAGAAATAACTTGCGGAGTAGGACTTGCATCTCTGGCAATATTACCGGACATTATGTCCTCTCCATTTGTTGGAATTCTTATCTGTGTCATCATATATGCTATAGGAAGTGGTTTGATAGAGGTGTTAGCAAGCCCAATTATTGAAGCGTGTCCGTTTGAGAATAAAGATGTCATGATGAGTATGCTTCATTCATTTTATTGTTGGGGTTCTGTAGGCGTTATTCTTATTTCAACATTATTCTTTACATGCTTTGGATTGGGGAACTGGAAAATACTTGTACTACTTTGGACTTTGATACCACTCTATAATATTTACAATTTTGTAACCTGTCCGATTGAAAATCTCTTGGATGAAGGAGAAAGCATGACGATGGGTCAATTGCTTAAATCAAAGTTTTTTTGGTTATTTATCGCGTTAATGGTTTGTGCAGGCTCTTCTGAAGTAGCAATGCTGCAGTGGGCTTCGGCTTTCGCAGAATCCGCATTAAATGTATCAAAAACGGTGGGCGATTTGGCAGGACCGTGTGGATTTTCTGTATGTATGGGTATTAGTCGAACACTTTATGGGAAATTTGGAGGGAAGGTTGATTTGTCAATCTTTATGATTGCTTCAGGTATACTTTGCTTGGGGTGCTATCTATTGGCTGGTTTGGCAAATATTCCTATCATGGGTTTGTTAGGATGTGCTGTTTGTGGATTTTCTGTCGGTATTATGTGGCCTGGATCCATTAGTATATCTTCAAAAGTAATCCCAAGAGGCGGCACTGCGATGTTTGCACTACTTGCATTAGCTGGAGATTTGGGTGGTGCTGTTGGACCTGCGATTATAGGCAATGTATCTCAGTGGGCAGGAGATAACTTGCAGGTAGGTGTCCTTGCAGGAATTGGATTTCCAATTGGTCTGGTAGTATGCGTGTTAGCGATAAGAAAGAGATATAAAGAATAGTTATCTATTTATAATTCGGATGAAAAAATTTACAAGTTATTTGAACAGATTGCTTTCTCAAAAGAAATATTCTGTAAAAAAGCAGAATGACAAATTTCAGTTCAATAACTCAATGTTATAGCACACAAAATCGATATTTTATCTATGTAAAGAACCCGACAGCTTCAAGTTTTTCGAGAACGTTCAAGATGTTATGATTATAACAAAAGTAGAATTAAGAAAGGATATGTCACTCGGGTTAAGGGCGAAGCCCATTAGCAGGTCAAGGGTGCAACCATTGCCCGGTTAGTTGCGGCTCGCCACTAAGTACTGGGTATTACCTGGCGAAAAAATCGCAGGTTTAAGATAGCGGCTCCGCCGAAAAAAGAAAATTGAATCATGCCGGTTAAGGCAACACGAAAGGAATTGAGTAAAATCAGTTCCTTTTTTATTGCAAAAATTCAGATATCAGGAGGAATAAAAGCAACAAGGCATAATGGTCGTGCCGGGAAATTCGGTGCTTATAACGTAAAGCATAACGACAGAAATTTTGATGTGAGCAATTCCGGGCATATTGAAGTGGAGAGTGCAAAGCGAAATATCTACTGGGACTGTTATCAAGGCTATAGTCTGTTGGGGATGGAATGCAACAGGAAAAAGCACTAGAGGAGTTGGAATTTGAATTGGCTGACCCGACTAAGAAAAAGAGCAAGTACAATAATCGCAAGATGGTCTTTGATGCGGAGTGCAGAAAGTTGTTTCTGAAAATCAGTGCCAGACATGGGCTGGATATCGACATGGAGCCGGTCTATGGCAGAGCAAGCTATTTCGAAAAGGCAGATTATATCGTTAAGAAACAACGATCAGAGAAGTCTTTTTCCAATAAAGTAAAAGAAATTGGTGGTAGATATGGGCTGAATTACAATAAGAATGTAACCAGATATGGCGGAAGAAAGGTTCGTGGATATTACGGTGTTTGCAAGGCTTGTGTGGAAAATCCATTTGATAATTAGGCGGTTAGGCATATAAGGCATCTGTTTTTGAATTATTTTCAGAATGAAGTGGCTATGCGCCTAAAACTGTATTTTCAATGAATAAAAGTGCTGATGTATGTGGCTGAAAAAGTCTGTTTATAAATATACGAGAGACAGGTGAAGATGATGAAGAAAAAGATAGAACAGGCATTGTTAAATATGGAAGAGTTTTGTGCGTATCTGTCAATAGGGGAGACAAAAGCAAGGGAGTTGCTACATGACCCTGAAAATGGATTTACAGTCAGAATCGGGAATCGATTTTATGCGCATAGAGGAAATGTAGATAAGTGGCTTTTAAAGCAGTTGATAGCTTAAAATATCACATTAAAAGCCGTAGAAATTAAGTGATAAACATGATATATTTATGGAGAAGAACGGACACATATAATCTTCTCCATATTTTTTTTGAAAAAAATATATGGGTAAAACAAATAAAGGGAAAAAACTGGGAAACGCCATTTATCAGAGGGCAAATGGTACTTATGAAGCAAGATACATTGATCGCTTTGGTAAGCTGAGAAGCGTGTATGGCAAAACAATTACAGAGGTGGGAAAAAAACAGCGAGAGAAAATCTTTGAAAATGAGAAGCAAATCAATATCATAGACGTCAAAATGACATTGGATGAATGGTACGATAAATGGATTACGGTATGTAAAAAGCACTGTCGTGCTACGACCAAGAGAACCTATGAGATATAGTACAATCGTTTGAGAGAAAGTCTTGGATGGAGAAAACTGACAAGATTGAATTTGATTGTGCTGCAGGATGCATTTAATGAATTTGGTTCTGAAAAATCAAGAAGTGATTGTAAGGCATTACTTGTAGATATTCTGAATCGTGCTGTGGAAGCGGATTTGTTATTAATGAATCCAGCACTTGGAATTAATCCTATTATTGATGGAAAGGTTAAGTCAGAAAAGCGTATCTTGTCTAGAAAAGAGATGGAAATTCTGCTTGAGAACTCTAAAGGTGGAATGAGGTATCCTATTTTTGTGGTAGCACTTGGAACAGGAATGCGTATAGGTGAAATTCTTGGATTAACATGGGATTGTATCGATTTTGACAACCGAATTATCGCCATCAAGCAGATTCTTACTTATATGCCTGGAGATGGACAGACAGCTCAATATGAGTTCCATCAGCCAAAGACAAAAGCAGGATAACGAAAGATTCCAATGATTAAGAAAGTGTATGATGTACTTAAAGAGAAGGTTTTGAAAATCTGGTATTTACTTATAAGACAAACAATCCTCTCAATCCGGCAAATATTAAAGATTCCATCAATTATATTGTGGACCGAATCAATAGAGAAAATCCGGATCAGTTTTTTGAACACCTGACACCTTATGGATTGAGACATACCTACGCAACGAATTGTATTAAGAATGGAATGGAGCCTAAGACATTACAGAAAATATTAGGACACAATTCCTTGCAAATGACGATGGATTTGTATTGACATGTACGAGAAAGTACCTTGACTGATGAAATGGAGAGAATAGCAAATTTTATGTAATTCACAGACGAGTGGTAAGTTAAGAAACCGAGTGCCTCAAAACCTAGTAAAATCAAGCTTTTATTTGTATAACATCTGAAGTTTTATGTTTTTCAGGTTTGTGATGAAAAATAAAAGGAGTAAAATATGAACTATACGGAAACAATGGAATATATAGAGGAAATATCTAAGGTTGGGAGTGTACCCGGATTAGATTCTATAACAGAATTAATGAATAGATTGGGAAATCCTCAGGACAATTTACGATTTGTTCATATTGCAGGAACAAATGGAAAAGGTTCTACACTTTGTTTTATTTCGACTATTTTACAGGAAGCAGGCTTAAAGGTGGGTAGATACAGTTCCCCTAGTGTGTTTTCTTATAATGAAAAGATTCAAATAGATGGTATTAGTATTAGTGATGAAGAAATATCGGAATTAATTACAGAAATAAAAGTTGTAAGAGAAAAGATGATTGAAGAAACAGGACTAATTGCTACGGTGTTTGAAGTAGAAACTGCAATGGCATTTTTGTATTTTAAAAGAAAACAATGTGATATTGTGGTCCTTGAGACAGGAATGGGTGGACTGGAGGATGCTACTAATATTATTAAAAATACTCTTGTTTCAGTAATTACATCCATCAGTATGGACCATATGGGCTTTTTGGGAAATTCAATTGAAGAGATAGCTTTTCAAAAAGCGGGAATAATTAAGGCGAATTCAACAGTTGTTACTACATTGCAGGAGAAAACGGTTGAAAATATTTTAAGAAATGTAGCCAGTGAAAAAAATAGTGAGATATATTTAGCTGATTACGGTAAAGCTGTAAATGTTCGTTTTGCTTGTGAAAAAACAAGCTTTGATTACGATGAAATGAAAAATATTGAGTTGGGTATGTTGGGTACATATCAGATTGAAAATGCTGTTTTAGCTATAGAAACAATTAAGGCATTAAAGGGTAGTGTAATAAAGAATAATAACATAAAAGAATCTAAGAATGTTGATTGCAGTGAGTGCAATAATTGTGATGCTGTTAATAATAATACAAACATGGATATAGGCTTTTATGAAAAGGTAATATTGATAAAAGATGAGACAATAAAAAAGGGTTTAAAAAAAGCTGTATGGAAAGGCAGATTTAGCAAAATATGTGATGACCCATTGTTTTTTATTGATGGTGCGCATAATGCTAATGCAGCATTTAAACTTAGAAAAACTTTAAATACATATTTCGGCGGTAAAAATATTTTATTCATTATGGGTATTTTTGCTGATAAAGAATATAAGGAAATATGTAAACTTACTTGTGACTTGGCAAAAAAAGTATATGTTATTGAGACTCCAAATAATGCTCGTGCGTTAGACGCCAATATATTAACAAAGGAAGTAAAAAAATATACAAATGATGTTGAAATTAAAACGCAAATTTCTGATGCTGTAAATGAAGCTATTGAGAAAGCTAAAAAGGAAAATATGATAGTAGTGGCATTTGGCTCCTTATCATATTTAAAAGAGATAAAATTACCTAATTGATAAATACTAAAAAGGATATAAAACCTTCAAATCAGATATAAAATGTTATTTGATTTGGAGGTTTTTATTTACGCGAGCACCGAGAAGAAAATTAAGTTTACATAGTTTTTGCGAACACCGCGAAAACGTGCTTTGCACATTATTTATTCTGATAAATAAGAAGTTTAATAGGGCGTTCGTTCTATAGAAAGAAGACACTCTGTTAAAGACTAAAGCGTGTCTTAGAAGATAATATAAAATAGAGCCGACTATGCTTATTATGATAAGTGATTATATGTTGAATATGGTGGATATTTACATTTTTAGAGAGCATAATAAGTATGGAATACTTTCATAAATAATTGATAGCTTAATGAAAAAATAAAACTTGAAATATACCCCTCGGGGGTATATACTAAGGAAGCAGGATGGTGATAAGTATGAGTGAAGAAAAAGAATGTTGTTGTTTGAAAACAAAAAAACGTTCGGAAAAGGAATATAAGGATCTAATAAACAGATTGAACCGAATAGAAGGACAAATACGCGGAATTAAGGGAATGATTGAAAAGGATGCGTATTGTACAGACATTTTGACACAGGTATCAGCAGTTAATGCAGCGCTTAATAGCTTTAATAAGGTGCTATTGTCAAATCATATTAAAACATGTGTTACAAGAGATATTAAAGAAGGAAAAGAAGAGACGGTAGATGAATTAGTGACATTATTACAGAAACTAATGAAATGACAAAGCAATTAATAAAGGAGTGAGAAAGGTAAATGGAACAATATTCAGTTACAGGAATGAGTTGTGCAGCTTGTAGTACAAGAGTTGAAAAAGCTGTGTCAGAGGTTGCCGGGGTTGAGTCTTGCACTGTAAATTTGCTGACGAATTCTATGGGTGTAGAAGGAAATGCCAGTGCTGAAAGTATTATTAAGGCAGTTGAAGATGCTGGATATGGGGCAGCATTAAAGAAGGTTAATTCTAGTAGTTCAAACTTGGTTAATAATAATGCTGAGGAATTAAAGGATAAAGAAACTCCAATTTTAAGAAATAGGTTATTGGCATCCATAGGTTTTTTGGCAGTTTTAATGTATTTTTCAATGGGACATATGTTTGGGTTGGAATATCCGGCATTTTTCGAAAATAACTATGTGGCAGTTGGTCTAATACAAATGCTTTTAACAGTTATTGTTATGGTAATTAACCAAAAGTTTTTTATAAATGGATACAAGGGGTTAATGCATAAGAGTCCTAATATGGATACATTGGTAGCGTTAGGTTCTAGTGCGGCGTTTATATATAGCACATATGCATTATTTATGATGACCGATGCGCAGGCTGATGGTAATGTGGAACTTGCCAAATCATATATTCATGAATTATATTTTGAATCAGCTGCTATGATTTTGACACTAATTACCGTGGGAAAAATGCTTGAAACCCGTTCAAAAGGTAAAACAACCAATGCTTTAAAAAGTCTTATGAAATTAGCACCAAAGACAGCAGTAGTGATTAGAGATGGAATCGAAGAAGAGATTGCTATTAATTTGGTTCAAAAGGGAGACATTTTTGTTGTACGTCCGGGAGATAATATACCTGTAGATGGTATTGTGATTGAAGGACATAGTGCCATTAATGAGTCTGCGTTAACTGGTGAGAGTATACCTGTTGATAAAGAGGTGGGAGACAAGGTTTCTGCTGCAACGTTAAATCAGTCTGGATTTATTAAATGTGAGGCCACAAGAGTTGGTGAAGATACTACTTTGTCTCAGATAATTCAAATGGTTAGTGATGCGGCAGCAACAAAGGCACCAATAGCAAAGATTGCAGACAAGGTATCGGGAGTATTTGTACCAATTGTTATAACAATTGCAATAGTTACAACAATTATATGGCTGTTAGTAGGTAAAGATATGGGGTATGCCTTGGCTAGAGGAATTTCAGTGTTAGTAATCAGTTGTCCTTGTGCATTAGGTTTAGCTACACCAGTTGCTATTATGGTAGGCAATGGTGTAGGAGCTAAGAATGGTATAATGTTCAAAACAGCAGTATCACTAGAACAGACAGGTAAAATGCAGATAGTAGCATTAGATAAAACAGGAACAATAACCAGTGGTGAGCCAAAGGTGACAGATATTTTGACTTGCGAATCCTTCAGTAAAGAAGAATTGGTCAAATATGCGTATTCTTTGGAAATGAAGAGCGAACATCCATTAGCAAGAGCCATTATGGAATATGGAAAGGCAAATAGATTAGAAAGTTTTTCTGTTGAAGATTTTATGGTATTACCAGGAAATGGTTTATCAGGAAAATATAATGGAGAAGAATTGTTTGCGGGTAATTATAATTTCGTAAGTGGCAGGGTGATAGTTGACAATGATATTTATGAAAAGTCAAAGGAATTATCAAATGAAGGAAAAACACCACTATTTTTTGGAAAGGGTACAGAATTACTTGGGATAATTGCAGTAGCTGATGTTATAAAAGAAGAAAGTCGGGAAGCTGTGGAAGAATTAAAAGATATGGGACTTTATGTAGTAATGCTTACCGGTGATAATGAAAGGACAGCTAATGCTATAGGTAAGCAAGTAGGCGTTGATGAGGTTATTGCAGGAGTATTACCAGATGGAAAAGAAAAAGTTATCGCCAAGTTGCAGGAAAAAGGTCAGGTTGTAATGGTAGGTGATGGAATTAATGACGCACCGGCACTTACCAGAGCTGATATTGGAATTGCAATAGGAGCAGGAACAGATATTGCAATTGATGCGGCAGATGTGGTATTGATGAAGAGTAAGCTTAGTGATGTGCCTGCCGCCATTAGATTAAGTAGAGCAACATTGAAAAATATACATCAGAATCTATTTTGGGCATTCTTTTATAATATAATAGGAATTCCATTAGCGGCAGGAATATGGATACCTATATTTGGATGGGAACTCAATCCTATGTTTGGAGCAGCAGCTATGAGTTTATCTAGTTTTTGTGTAGTTACAAATGCATTAAGACTCAACTTGGTTAAGATTTATGATGTTAATCAAGATAAGAAAATTAAAATAAAAGGAAAAAGAGAGGAAAAAAAGATGGTAAAAACAATTAAAATTGAAGGTATGATGTGTGGACATTGTGAAGCAAGAGTAAAGAAATGTTTAGAGGCAATGGAACAGGTGTCAGAAGCGACAGTAAGTCATACAGAAGGAACAGCAGTAGTAACATTAAAAGAAGATGTTTCTGGCGATGAATTAAAGAAAGTAATAGAAGAACAAGATTATAAAGTTTTGGACATTCAATAAAAATGCAAAAGAGATAGCAAATTTTAATAATGCTAAAAAAAAGAAGTAACTAAGGTGTTACTTCTTTTTTTTAGTTTCAACTACATCAGCAGCCTCTGTAAAACTAGATACAGTAGTGTCACCAGTTCTTGATACCTTGTAAACTGGGGTATCATGGCCGTATTGGTTAAAGTATACATAGTTAGATGTCATATTAACATTTGTAAAATTACCAGATACGATTTGTTCTTTATTTGAACCGTCAGCATTCATTCTGCAAAGAGCAGAGTCACTTCCGTTTGTCTGATAAAAAATAATATCTCCATATATATTGTATAAATCAATACGTTCGTCAGTAAGAGTCTCCTTTTCACCAGAGGATAAATTCACCCTTGCTAATTTGTAATTATCTTCAACATCCATAAAATAAATATAGTTGCCTGAATAAATCAGATTCCAACATTTATGTCCGTATAAAACAGAACCGGCTGAACTTCCCAGATTCATTGAATAAGCATATAGGTCTGTAGTGACGTCGTTGTAGTACATTTTTCCATCTACTATACAAGAAGGATTGATAGGTTCTTTGGTAACGAGGGTATCATTAGTTCCGTCTATAGAGATGCTTCGCAATGTTTGATTGTTTTTGTCGTCATAATGAAGATAATAGACTGTATTATTAGCTACAGTTGCAACGGTACATACCTCATCGCTGAGTGTGGTTGAATTCTTGCCGTTGATATTAATTCTATGAATTCCAAATAGTGAACCTCTAAATAGTGCACCTTTTGTATTTTCGTTTAAATTATTTTTGCAATAGTATATATAATTACCATCAACATTTATTGAACCGGCTGTGTTTTCAGATAGGCATTTTAAGTTGGTACCATTAACATCCATTACATATATGTAGCCATTATCATAGGCGTTGCTAAAATAGATTTTATCATTGTATTCACAAAATAAACCGCCATTGTAGAGATTACCTGCGGTATTTCCGGCTACATTACTATTTGTGAAAAGCACCTTTTTAGAATTGTTGTATAAAATTGTAACAATAGCAACAACTGCTATGAGAAAAACAGGAATTATAAATAACCAAATCGAAGTCCGTTTCTTTTTAGTAGCCATAATTACCCCTCCTTGAGTATAATGTAGAAATAGACGTTTGCGAAACGCCGTAAACCGCATAAATACGGCATTTTTTATTGTAAAA
>CAYOMP010000096.1:0-10892 GCA_964405075.1 uncultured Lachnospiraceae bacterium | reverse complement strand
GCCAGAAGGGATTCGAACCCCTGACCCACGGCTTAGAAGGCCGTTGCTCTATCCAACTGAGCTACAAACACATAGTGTAAAAATTAACTCTATTCACTTTTGAAAACTACTGTCTTCAAAAGCGGGTGATGGGAATCGAACCCACGTATCTAGCTTGGAAGGCTAGTGTTCTACCATTGAACTACACCTGCATATTTAGTTGATTTTTGAAAACCAGTCGGGGTGACAGGATTCGAACCTGCGACCTCCTGGTCCCAAACCAGGCGCTCTAGCCAAGCTGAGCCACACCCCGTAAGCTTTTCTTTCGTGTCTTACCCGTGACGCAAGAATTATTATAGTCTATTTGCAATACAATGTCAACAACTTTTTTCATTTTTTTTACTTTTATTTTTCACCATTGAAAATCTGTGATATTCCCAGGATTTCCATATGAATTTTGTTAACAAACTCTTCGCACGTAATGTCCTTATAACGGACTTCTACTTTTCGAGTTGAACCTCTGCACAAAATGCTTTTATATCATAGGAAAATCTAACACTTTCTTACATTAATTGTGTAAAACCTTTCTTATTATGACAAAAGCTCCCAAAAATCAAGTCTTTGAGAGCTTTTGTTATCAAATTCTAAACACTTATGTTTTTTAACCATAAGTTAAAAAATAATTATTACCTTACCATGTACGTGAATTCAATTCTCTAAACTGTGCAACAGTAGAAACATGAGAGTTCAAACCGCCATCTACATTAATAATTTGTCCACTTACATAGCTACTTTCATCAGAAGCAAGATATACACACATATGTCCAATATCCTCTGGACATCCATAACGATTTACCATAATATTACTCAAAAATACATCTTTAAGTGCTTGTGGAACATGTGCTTCATTCTGTGGTGTAACAATTAATCCCGGACGTACACAATTACATCGAATATTTTGCTTTCCATATTGTAATGCTGTAGACTGTGTCAACATATCTACACCCGCCTTTGCACAGGCATATGCTGTAGAGCCAAGATCTCCTCCGCATGACGCCATAGATCCAATATTAATGATTGAACCTCCCGCCTCATTCTTCTGCATATATGGAAGCACACATTTAGTAGTATAGAATGTACCACGTAAATCACTTTGAAATACATTATCCCACATTTCCAAACTCAATTCATCCACTCGTCCATCCTTTAAGCCTACATTGGCAGCGTTATTTACCAAAACATCAATTTTTCCGTACTTTTCAGCAGTATCAGCAAATAATTTTTCTATACTTTCTGTGGCAGTAATATCCATAAAATGGTAATATGCTTCTCCACCTTCTTTGACAATACTATCCACTACAGCCTGACCTTTTTCTTCTCGACGTCCGCATATAACCACCTTAGCACCTTCTGCCGCATATAATCTGGCAATACCGACACCAATTCCACTAGTAGAGCCTGTAACAACAGCAACCTTGTCTTTCAATCTGTTCATATCATTTCCTCCTTAATTTAGTATTGCATTCTTTGGCAAAAGAAAATTGTTATAAAACTTTTGTTATTTTAACTATATATCATTAAAAGAAATAAATCAACACAAATAAATCTTACAAATATACCAACAATTAATAAAATGTTGTCGCAATTTATGTATTTATGACTTATTTCAACGTATATATATGTTTTAATATATGCCATAGTTTATGTATTAATTCTTCTCTTATTTCTTAAAGTTAAATCCTCATATAGATTGAATCATATATTTTATTTTCAATAGAACAAAGAATGTGCCTTGGCACATTCTTGCGCCGCTTTTGCGTCGCATTTTGCGGCATTTATCTACTGCAAAAGCGTGCGCATCTTCGCAGAGCGTTTTATTTGATAGGAAAGAACTTTCCTATCAAATTAGAAAATACTCTTTGCGAGTATCACATACTTTACGGCAGGCAACGAAAATTTGTTAAGCAGATTATTCTCCTCACTACCTCTCATAAATAGAATACATTAAACATCCCAATAATGCCAAAGCACAGAATTACTCCAATTCACACAATGTAAAATGTGCTTCACCTTCATTATCTATTTCCATCAACGCATAAGTCGGAATTCTACCTTCCTGTCTTGGATATGATAAACTTCCTGGATTTAATACTGTAACTCCCTTACCATACTCCAAAAGTGGCTTATGAGTATGCCCATACATTACAATATCAAATTGACGGCTGATAGCCTCAGTCTTTATATGTTCAGTTCCTAATGTCACATAATAATAATGACCATGAGTTATTAATACTTTGTATTTTCCTATTCTTAACTCTTTTTCCCTATCTAATCTTGAGAAATAGTCATTATTTCCAGCTACCATTTCCACAGGACAGGGGGCAATTGCTTCTATATAATCCTCGCTTCCTTCCACATCTCCTAAATGAATTAATAAATCCAATTCTCCCATACGTTTTAAGAGCGTTTCTAAATTTTTATCCTGTTTATGTGTATCACTTACAATTAATACTCTCATAACCCCACTCCTACTACATTAATTCTTCCTTAATTAAACGTAATGCTTTTCCCCTATGACTCAATTCATTTTTCTTTTCCATACTCAATTGAGCTGTTGTACAGTTATATTCTGGTAAATAGAAAATAGGATCATATCCAAATCCATTTTCACCCTGTATTGAATATCCTATTATTCCCTCTATTGTTCCTCTTTTTGTTATAACCTTTCCATCTGGTAAAACTGCTGCTATAACGCATACAAATCTTGCTGTTCTCTTTTCATCAGGAACTCCTTCAAGTAATTCTAATATTTTAGAATTTTTAATATCATATGGTGTGTCTTCTCCCATATACCTGGCTGAATATACTCCAGGTGCTTTATCCAGGTAATCAATCTCTAATCCTGAATCGTCCGCCAAAACAATTCCACCTGTCTTTTCATGAATAGCCTTTGCTTTTATAATGGCATTTTCCTCAAAAGTTGTTCCATTTTCTTCTATATTAATTTCAACACCGGCTTCTTTCATTGATAAGATATCCATCCCAACATCAGCCAAGATGCACCTTACCTCTTTCATTTTACCTTCATTTCCTGTTGCAAAAATAATCTTATTCATTTCCTTTTTCCTCATAGGCTCTTACTATTCCATCAAAAATTGCCTGTGCTACCTTCTCTTGGAAAGCTTCACTTACTAACTGAGCCGCTTCATTCTTATTTGTAATAAATCCTACTTCCACCAACGCAACTGGAACCTTAGAATTTCTTATAATATAAATACTGTTTCCTTTTGTTATTCCTCTATCTCTAGTTCCTAATGCACTTACCAATTCTTCCTGTAAAATACCTGCCAATTCTTTAGTACCAAATCCAGAGTATTCAGCTAATTCATCATACAATACTTCTGTTCCGGATGATTTAGATGATTTTCCATCGCTATTATTATGAATACTAATAAAGAAATCAGCATTTGTGTTATTTGCTAAATTAGCCCTTGCTTCAAAAGTTGGATTAGTATCCTCAACTCGCGTAAAATACGCTTTTATATCAGATTCATCTAATAATTTTTTTAATTTTAAGGCTATCTGTAAATTAATTTCTTTCTCAACCACGTTGTTATGAACAGTTCCTGCTGCTTTACTTCCATGACCCGGATCAATTACAACAATCTTATCATACACACTCTTTGGTTCAATAAACTTAACACTTAATTGATTATCCTTAAACTCTGCCTCATATTCATAAACACTATCTAAATATAATTCAATTTGCGCCATATTATCTGCTGAACCATATACTAAGTCACTAATATGATCACTACTTCCAACTAATGGATTTGAAGAAAAGAAATTTGTATCAATATTATTAATTGATATCTTAATCATCTGATCTATGTAACTTTCTTCTATAACTATATCACTTTCTTCTACATTTTCCGGTAATGGTATATTGAGACAACTCATAATACCACTATTTTCTTCCTGCTCTGTAACTTCTTGGTCGTAGTAATTTACCGTTGTTTCTTCCACCTTTTCTTCTTCAACCGATTGTTCTACTACATTATCTGCAATTATCGTTGTAAGTTCTAATTGCTGTGGTAGTAAAAGCATTACTACAGTTATCAAAACCATTGCCATACATCCGCCAAAAGCTGTCACTTTTATCATTCTCTCTTCCATGGCTTTTCCTCCAAAGAATATTCGTATATTTGAATATTATAACATATAATAGTATTTTTATCTTAAATTTGTATATACTTTTAGACACAAATTACAACTTTGTGTTTCTTCAACACTATCCCAATTGCTACCCTTTAAACTTATATAGCCTTCACCATCTTCCAAATCTACATTAGCAGTTGCTGCATCGGCATAATATTCAATTGCTGCCGGATGTATGGAGTTTGGTGTATATATATATACCACAATAGCAAATTTCTCACCAGGATTAACCGGAATTGCTTCTTCAAAATCTACTGTGTAGTAACCTGCATTTTCAAAATTACCTTTTGTAATATACTTGCGATTATTTAATGATTCAGCATTTACAAAATTCTCAACATAATATATTTCATAATTTGTATTTGCACCTGTAGCATAAAATCCGGCAGCACATATTTCCTCTTCACTCTCAGCTTCATATACATTTGAGAAAAATACACTCTCACTTCCGTATCCTAATTGACCTACCCACCCACACAAATCTGCCTGGTAGATTTTATCATAATTATCCTTGTCCTCTATTTTTGTATAAACCACATTATGTACCCCTATATTAGTATCATAATATGAAACGTAAAAAACTCCATTTTCGCCAAAACTCTCTCCCCAACTATTCTGACAAATAAATGCTCCATCGCCCTCTAAGTCCATATTAAAATTATCTCTAGAGTAATTATCATCCCAGCCAATGATAACAATATCGTGATTAGGTGCTTCTGTTCCCTTATAGCAATATGCGCTTTTCTCTCTATTATAATATATTGATTTACTGGTAGAGCTAGTTAAAGACGTATATAAAGAGGATTGTACACCTCCATATTTGTATATAGCTTCTTTTATTTTTTCATAATCTTTTGCCTCTATTATTTGAACTTCCTGAACATGTTTTACCGGTGTTAATGTATCATCAGATTTTTTATCACCATACGGATCATCTGCCTCTAATACAGGTCCCTGCCAGGCTGTCAAATAGGCTGTTGCCATAGTATATTCTCCACCATCATTTTGAGAAGAACTAAAAGAGTTCTGTAAAGTCATATGATCTGGTGAAAATTCATAATTCTCTTCCGGCTGTAAAGTAGTTGCCAATGCTGTCAACGAAGCAAATGCCCAACATGTTCCATATCTTCCCTGGTTTTTTACTACTGTACTCCTACCTTCTTCTCGTAAATCAAATACATATGGTACAATTTTTGATATATCTGAATTATTGACAATATCTATTTCATTATTATCTATTTTCCATGAATAATTATAATCTAATTCTCTGGCTACTGCTTCTAGTTGTACATACAGAGTATTATCTTTCTTAACTATTGCTGTGTCCTTCTTCTCATAGCTTTTTTCTATATTTTCATTAGTATTTAGCACAAACTCAGCATTTTTGTCATTCTTTTTTATCTTTAATGTTCTTCCATTATATAAATTTGATGAACAGTTAAAATACTCACCTAAATTATCAATAGCAATCATCATCTTCAAATTACTATCCATATATATATCATTTTGAGGTACCATTATTTTTTTTCCGTCAACCAAAAACTGTATATATTTGTCATTCACACTTTTTTGTATTATCGGATTCCAAATCTCATAATTGTACTCTATGCTTCTTCCTTCTACAACTTTATAATTATTTGCTACAGTATCCGTATTCCAATTGTATATTATGCAAATTATTATAAATAATACTATATATCTAATATAATATTTCAATCCTATCTCCCCGTTTTCTTAGGCTTTGGTCCTAAAAACTGATAATAATATGTTTTTAACATACCATTGTATATTTTTCTATTTTTATCAGCTTTTCTGCCTATATATTTTTCTGTATCTTCATAACTTGTTATCATATATGCCGACCAAGTATCAAGCCTTTTCATTGCCTCTCCTATATCTGTATATAAGTCTGGCAAGTCCTCTTTTTCTTCCAGTCTTTCCCCATAAGGAGGATTAGTAATTATGAAACCATATTTTTTTGGATGGTTTAACTGACTTACCGAACGTCTCTGAAAATGAATATATTCCTCAACTCCTGCCATCTTAGCATTTGCCCTTGCTGCCTTAATTACGCTTTCATCTATATCGTATCCTTGTATATCCATTTCTACATTTCGCTCTATTAAATCATTAGCTTCTTCAACAGCGTCATACCACTCTCGTCTATTTATTAGGTTGATCCAATTTTCCCCTCTAAAACTTCTATTCATGCCTGGTGCAATATTAGCTCCCATCATAGCTGCCTCTATAGGAAAAGTTCCACTGCCACAGAACGGGTCTACTAAAATCCTATCCTTATTCCATGGTGTCAACATTATAAGTGCAGCTGCCAGCGTTTCTGAAATAGGTGCTTTTGCTGTCATCTGACGATAACCACGTTTATGCAGGGAATCTCCCGTTGTATCTAACGTTACCATAACCTCGTCTTTATTTATAAAAATTCTTACAGGATATTCTTCTCCATCCTCTTCAAACCATGACACATTGTATTTTTGTTTCATTCTCTCAACCATAGCCTTTTTAGCAATTGACTGAATATCAGAAGTACTAAATAATTTACTTTTAACACTAGAGGCTTTGGTTACCCAGAACTTACCATTTTGGGGAATGAATTCTTCCCAAGGCAGGGCTTTTATATTTTGAAATAACTCCTCAAAGGTTTCCGCTTTAAATCTTCCTACTTGTAATAATACTCTTTCTGCTGTTCTTAAGAAAACATTAGCTCTACAAATAGCCTCTGCATCACCTTCAAAAGTCACCCTACCATCTTCTACTAAATCAATATCATAACCCAAATCATATATTTCTCTCTTCAATACCGCCTCTAAACCAAAATGACATGGCACAACTAACTTATATCTATTCATTATTTTAATTATCCTTTCAAAACAACCTAATTCGCCTTTTCCTATATTTTATTAAAATATCATTTTCTTATTTATCTCACAACTAAATGCATAGATTATTTACACTTAATCTCAAATATCTCTTTTTTAATTTCAGATATTTTTACTTTCTGGCACATCTTTTTCTTTACTTGTTCTTATCTTTGTAAGTTATTTTTTCCTAAAGCTTATAGCTTAATTGGAAGCTGTTTACTTCTTCCAAATCATAATATACTCACTTTGCTTCGTATTTTCATCAATGTTTTCAGATTGAATCACAAACTGTTCCCTTTGATAAAATTGTATTGCACGAGTATTCTTTTTATAAACACATAAACTCATATTAGATTTAACACATTTCGCATACTCCAATAATTGTTTTCCAATACCATTTGACTGAACATATTCTCTTACAAATAATCCTTCAATATAATCATTAGATAATCCAATAAATCCATCTATTTGATTCGTAGTATCATCTTCATACACATATATTTCTGACTGTGGTAAAACACTTCTTACCATCTCATAATTATCTGTCCAATAATCTTTTGAAATAAAGTAATGTGTTTTAATATTTGTATCAAGCCATATCTGCATTATGTTAGTTAAATCATTTTCTTCAAATGCTCTAATCATAATAATTCACCTCTACAAGCTGGAATCTGTCAATATCTTTTACTTAGACAAAAATATTAATTTTCTTCATTATTCATCAATTTTACATCATTATATTCAAACTTATCCACAAGTGATTTTCGCAGTTCTTGTATGTATGAAACGAATTGTCCTGCTATGTAGTTGGCTTCCCTCTCCAAGACAATATCATCTTTTAAGTCTGCACATATCTCATCAAAATTCTTTAAATTGTATTCTTGGTTTTTGCTATTTCTCACATTCTGATAGTAGATAGAAAGGTATTGGTTTTCTCTAACTCTAGTTCTAAATAGTTCTTCAATGGTTTCTTCAACAATACTATTTATTTTTTTGTATTTTTCTTTGAAAATATTGCTTTTGATAGTTTCATCATTTTTATCCGTATAAAAAACACAATATTCTAATCTATAACCATTTTCAATTGACATTGCAACTGAATATGTTGTATTACGAGCGTGAAACTCTATAATTTTTACACAAATACCATATTCGAAAAAGTCATAAATACTTTCTACTTCTGCAATCTTTTCCTTTAGTTCTTCAAAAAATTTATGTCTTATTTCTTCTTGCACTTCTGGTAAAGCTTCTGCTAAAGCCATTCCAGCTAATAAACTATCTTTATCACAGAATAATTTCGCTATCTCTTGTTGCCTATATGTTTTTTGTGTAATCTTCTTTAGTAAAATCTCATATTGTTTTAAGAGACTTGAATCAATAGAATACGTTTCAAAAACATCTGTACATGCAGACAGCCATTTCACAATATGTTCTCCAAAGCTTCTCAAGCAGATATGATATGTTTCTGGTATTCCTTCTCTACTCTGTTCAGACGGTTCTCTTCCGTCAAGCGTTAGATATACTATCTCATAATCAACATAATTACTTCTCTTTACAAAATTATAATACCTTGTAAGTTGATTTTCCTGATCCTCTGCATCAATTTTCAGTTCCACAATAACCGCTAATGTATTGTCGAAAGAGTGAAAAAATAAATCTATTCTGCCCTCACCTATAAAATACTCTTTTTCTACATCCCATTCTGTGTAATAATATTTTTCTTCTAAATCCATTGCTATCATAAAAGCAGAAAAGAGTTTTTGCTTAATCTCGTGATTATACTGATTTTGAAAAATAGAATATATTGTTTCTTCATGTGTCATCACTTCATCCCTTTCGACATTAAGTAGCGAATATATGTTATTACCATATCCATTTTTGATATTTTCTTCTTCATACTTTTTGATGATTGGAATTGTTTTTTCTACTAATTTTCTCATGCTGAAACTCCTCGTTCACTTTTATTGCAAAACAATTTTCAAAAATTACTATTGATATTTCTTTCGCAAATACCGATTTGTTAGTCTTTTCAACAACACCAGCATATGAGCGATTTTATCATATATCCGACCTTAAATCATTTGAAATTTTCACGTGTTATTTACTAAACTTCTTATTTTTCCATTTTTCAAATTTCAGATATATTTATTTCCTTTACCACATTTCCATCCATATCTTTTATCATAAAAATATCATCCTCCATAATCGCATATGTATTAGGGTTATTCTCTTTAGGTAACGATACTGAACCCGGATTCAAAAAGATATTATTTCCTATCCTTTCTGCCATAAATAAATGTGTATGTCCCTGAATAAAAATATCCCCCTTATTTAATGGCATTGGCTCAATATATGAATATTTATGTCCATGTGTGGCTATAATTCTCTTATTCCCAAACATAATGTATATGTAATCCGCCATAACCGGAAATTCTAAAACCATTTGTTCAACTTCAGCATCACAATTTCCCCTCACTACCAATAAATCTTCTTTATTAGAATTTAAAATATCTATTACTTTTTTAGGATTATATTCTTTTGGTAACTCATTCCTTGGTCCATGATATAAAATATCTCCCAATATCACCAATTTTTCTGCCTTTTCTTCCTTGAAACATTCTATCATTCTTTCACAAAAATAACTAGAACCATGAATGTCTGATGCAAACATTAATTTCATCTGTTTATCCTTTCATCAATGCCCATTATTCAAATACGTCTATTTTTCAAAATTTAACTTACCGTATCTCTGTTGATTATATACTAAATTAACTTTTTATTCTATGTATATCAAAGGATATTTAATTATTTTATCTATTTTTAATACCTTCCATAGCAATACATTTATCCTTTCAAGACACACCCATAAGTTTAGTCATTACATTACTATAAGAATAATCTTATATATTTTCCTTGCTTCACTGCTTTCTTTTGAACATCTTACTAACAATTGTTGTTTATGCTAACGTTTTGTACGTTATATAGCACATATTTTGCAGAAATAAACCAGGATTTGCATAAATACAAACCCTGGTTTTTAATATTATGTTGAAATTTTTCTATTTTTTCAACAATTTAGTGCTTTTCTTAGTAAAAAACAAACTCTTACTTAATATATAATATTTTTAAAAATGAATATTTATAAACTAAGTTTGATTCTTATTCTGTTTTACTGTTTTTTGAGTTTTTCTGAGTTGTAGCATTATTGCTATTTTTTTCTGCATTATCCATTTTTCCATTGTTTTGTGCATTATTAGACGATTTATTATCATTTGTATTTTTAGTTCTTGAGTTTAATAAATCACTTTCATTCATTGTATTATTCTTTGTCATTTATTTTACCTCCAATTATTTTTTACCTTCTTATTATTCCTTATATATATAAAATTATACACTAAATCTTATTCATTTTATTTTAATCAAGTTAATTGTCGCTTTTGTGTTAAATTTTCCTACAATTTCTCTTTGGTATGGCAATTGTAGAATTTTTGTTTACTATATTGCATTTTCCATTCTTTTATATTATAATAATCGTTGTAAAAAAGATTTACCCTTCAAAAAATTTTTTTTACATTATATAACCCCTTATTAATTATTTATACTCCCCTCATTGAAGCCTGGTAGCTCCCCTACCATGGCTTCATTTTTTATATGAATAGCACCGACAATATTTTGATTGTCATATTTTTTGAAGAATATTGATGACTTAACCTTTATTTAATAATATATTCTACATATCTATATTATTTTTTTCTATTCTAAGATATTTCTTCTTGATATATTTATTATCCTCTACCATTTATATTTCAGTTATAT
>CAYOMP010000095.1:0-10942 GCA_964405075.1 uncultured Lachnospiraceae bacterium | reverse complement strand
CTTTGTAATTCTGGTAAGCTCCTGATATACAATACGTCCGGCACCCATATTAAGATGTCCAACCTCAGAGTTACCCATCTGACCTTCTGGAAGTCCTACTGCCATTCCACTAGCCTGTCCTTCTACAAATGGACACTCTGCCATAAGTTTATCTACAACTGGTGTTTTAGCTCTAGCTACTGCATTACCTTCTTTTTTCTGGTTTAATCCATAACCATCAAGAATCATTAAGACTGTTGGTTTTTTACTCATAATATATCTCCTTTAATAAATTAATTATTTACATTTAACAGTATTCATCAACTAAAGATTTTACTCTATTTCCTCTTTTATTTCAACACCATTTTAGTACTTTGATAATTTTTTAACTTTATTTTTCTTTATTCCTAATAAAACTACAATAAATATTATTTGTAGTATTCCAAGAATAAGAAACGCTGTATGTAATCCTAAAATATCTGCAATAAAACCACATAATGGGAATATTATTATCATTATAAGAGAAAACAACATACTATCAACAGATATAATTGTGGCTCTTTGCTCAGATGGTATTAATTCATTCAATGATGCAGATTGTATTGGATATAATACAGAATTCACAAAACTTATTATGCAAAATGTTACTATTGCATATTCTAAACTATCCATCGAAAATACAACAATTGAAATTCCCATTACAATAGATGCTACATATTTTGTCTTGCTTTTAAATAATTTCATTATTGCTTCACTGAGTAACGCACCTACACAAGATAACGCACTACTGATTAACATAATTGTACTAATCTCTATTTTATTTAACCCATATTGGCTAAAATACTCCTGTCCATAGAAAAACACTACTGTAGCAAATTCAAATACAATAGGATAATAAAATAGGATTTTTCTAATGTCTGCGTGCTCTTTTAAAACATTGTATACTGTTATAAAATGTCCTTTCACACTAATAGTTTCTTTATGTTCTTCTTTGTCTGCAACTTTAGCTTCTGTAAAATTCAACGCAGGAATTAATGATATTAATGCAACTATAATTGCACATATATAACTTAATTCAAAAGATTTTTCCGCTATAATACCACCTACAAATACTGAGATTCCCTGTGATATTTCAATAATAAAATTAAGTCTTCCATTTATTTTTATGTAGTCCTTTTCTCTATCATTGAGTTTTAAACTATCATATATTAATGCTTCCTCAGAACCTGAATTCAAATTGTATCCAAAGGCAGATACTATAAACCCTATAGAAAACATAAATATATTATTTGCAAACAGATTAATTATGCAAGAAATAGCTGCACATATTCTGCCTGCAATTATTGTTCGCTTCCTGCCAAACAAATCCGCCAATGCCCCAGATGGTACCTCAAACAAAAAACTTGAAATATGAAAAATTGCCTCTGCAATTCCAATTTGCCATAATGGTAAGCCCTTATAAACCATATAAAGTACCCAAATGGCACTAGATATATCAAAATTCTTTAAAAATGTATATACATAATCTATTTTTATATTATTGTTCAATTTTCTTTCCATGATTTTCTCCTTTAAAACATCTTATATTTGATTACTATTAGTACAAATATGCAGAAATATCTTTTTTCACAAATTATTACTTTACTTCTTCATTTTTTGTATATAGTTTTTCTTGTTATTCTTATTTAAAAAGAAAATCTATCATTTACAAACTATTTTCTTTTTACCAGAACATTTTTTATAAAACAAAAAAACATATCTGCTCATTATCCACATAGTTAAAGAATTTTCTTCACTTTATGCACAT
Source organism: uncultured Lachnospiraceae bacterium (assembly GCA_964405075.1). Lineage (GTDB taxonomy): Bacteria > Bacillota > Clostridia > Lachnospirales > Lachnospiraceae > CAYOMP01. The sequence continues at coordinate 9,156 of CAYOMP010000095.1, read as the reverse complement.
TATAAGCGATATGTTTTCCACAGAAACAAGATGCCCAAAAGATTAATCTCGATATATATTTTTAAGAAAAAAACTTAGAAATCCTTCGATATATACCTAAAAATGGGCAGACCTGTCCTGTAAACGTGCAAAAATGCATGTTTTTGACAAACAACTACTGCTCATTATTGGTGTATATCCTAAGCCGTTCATTTAGTTTTCTCCTTTCTTTTCGTTTTGTTATTAGTTTATCAACCTGTTAGATGATATCATATACCAATCTAAAACTCAAGTATTTTTTCTATCGAGTAATGTATTATTTTTTTTAAATAAACACGCTGCATAAAACAATATTTTGCAAACACCTTTTTGCGCTCTTAGCTCGTATAAAATCCACTGTTTACACAAACCACGAATGAAGTCTTTGCTTAACGCGTTTGTTTAGAGTTAACAATTAGTTTATAATGAGTGCTGCAAACTGTCTGTAAAATATGTTTTGGCAGCTCTGTAATCATTAGACTGCATATTTGAAATTTGATAATTCTCTATTGTTAATAATAATTATAATAAAATTTCTTCAACCAAACGTGCAGCATCTTCAATACACCCCGGACAGCTTCTTAATACATTACCTGTACCAACTCCTTTTAATTCCTTACAAACTGCTGACGTATTTTTTTCTACAAATTTATTAACTATTTCTTTTGATAATTTGTATGTAGCTCCCTTTGTTTGATTTTCAATAGAACCACTGCTATTTTTTAATCCTGCTAAGAAAACTGCTCCTGAAACGGCTCCACATGTAGCTTGCATTCCGCCCATTCCAGCTCCAAAAGCTTCAGTAGCTTTAAAAGCTGTTTCTTCATCCATTCCAAATAAATCACAATATGCACATGCAATAGCCTGTGCACAATTGTATCCTTTTTTATGTAACTCATCTGCTTTTTCTACTCTATTTTCCATTTTTCTTATCTCCTGTGTTTTTTCTTAGTATAACATATTCATAAATAAAATTATGTAACAAAATCACTAATAGAGCTGTTTAACTTTATCTGCATTTGCAGGTGATACTTTAATAATACATTCTGTTATGCAATTCGTATCATAATCGGATATTACTCTATTCTTAATATCACTCAAAATTAAATCCTTATATTTCATCATTAGTTCCAAATCACTATAACTCCTATCATGCACAAATCCAATATCAATGACGTTTAATCCCCCGCCACTTCCATAATAGTTATGTATTTCATTATCATCAATAAAAGGCTTACCAAAAGCTTTACTATACTTTACATCGACAACCATTTCATTATCTTTTACATTTTCATCTGACATAACTTCAACATCATTTAAATAAAAGCAAGTAAAATATATTTCATCACTATCTTCTTGTATATACTTTTCAATATTAACCGTGTATTCTTCTGTTGTTTCATCTTCTATTATATTACTGTGCCCTGAATATGAAAAACTTGAATACTCAGCAAATGCAATTCCAGAACCAATTCCCATTAGAATTGTTCCACATATTAACAACGAAACTAATACATTTCTATAACTCATGTTATACCTCCTCAAATGCTACTGTTTTTTTCTTTTTTGTAAAACAAATATCTATAACACCTAAAATAAACGCAATTGTAAAAATACAACCTCCAAGAGCAATTACTGTTAATCCAATTACCGGATACCCTTGTATTAACATTACAAATAAAAATCCCAAAGCTATTAATCCAATGAAACTCACTCCAATAAATGGTGCTAACGCTATAATTATTCCCACCTTAACTACACATACAAACGCCCTCTTGGTAAAATTCCATATAGCTACTATTGCTTTCTTCATTAAGTTCCTACCTTTTCCTGTTCTCTCGCCTCTATTTTGTTTCAAAACGAATTTAAATTTCTTCTCTTCTTTGATTTTTTCAGCACTTTCATTAATACTATTATTTTTTTCTTTTTTAAATATATTATTTTTAATTTTAACAAATTCACATTTTATACTATTTGTTATTTTCTTCGTTGTTGTAATAATTTTTCTCCCAATCTTTTTCAATTTGTCTAGTATTTTACCTGATACTTTCACCAAAATATTTTTGCTTTTTCCTATCACATCTGGTCTATTGTATTTCAAATTAACACTATATGCACTTAAAATCTCATCAGCTAATTCTTTTATATTTCCGAAATCTGCAACCGCAGCTTCTTCACTTAATCCATTGCTAATTTTAATATCAATATGTTGTGCATATTCTTCTATAAGGTCTTTCTTCTCACTATCATTTAGAATATTTAATCTATGCTCCAGTTCTTTTAAAAATTCTTCTTTTTTCATTCCACTCTACACTCCTTAATAAATTCATTAATCTGGTTTTGAAATTCATCCCATTCTTTTGCCAGATTTTCCATATACAGAATACCTGCTGCTGTTAAATGATAATATTTTCTAGGAGGTCCTTCAGTTGATTCCTTTAAATATGTTTCAAAATAATGTTCATTTGTCAATCTTTTCAACAAAGGATATATTGTTCCTTCATTAACATCTATAACCTTTGATACTTCACTAACCAATTCATATCCATACATATCTCTTTTGGTTACTGACAATAAAACAATTAATTCAAGAACCCCTTTCTTAAATTGTACGTTCAATACATTACTCCCTCCATTCTTACAGTTCTATTATTTCTTTAATAATATGTTATACTTAGTACCTTGTAATGTCAAGTACTAAATTTAGAATAAATCTATACAAAATTCTTAATATATTGTTTACTCATTATCAAAACAACATCTGACAAAAAGAATTGAACTTTATATCTATTTTATAATTCTATTGAAATTTTCTTTTAAATTGAAATATATTTGTATTACTTTTTTCTCTCCTATGTTATCTTTAAATAAAATAGAAATAAATACATACATGAGGTGATTTTATTGAAACTTAAACAATGGTTGAAAAAAGTACAAAAACATGTCCTATATCGAATTTAAAGCCCTACCTGATTTTGATAAATACACTTTAAGAGAAGAACATCAACGTTTTTGTCGCAACAAACAAATTCATGACAGTCAAAACTGGAGACCTATGACTGAAGAAGAAAGAAACCGACTAGATATTATTCTTGAAAAAGAAAAGAAACGTTATGAAATCAGTTTAAAAAATGGTGGTATTGATGACCGCGGAAATTACACTGCTCTCCATCACCGTTAGGATTAAGAAAACAGCAGGCACACGAACATAGTTCATATACCTGCCTGGTAAACTTTCCATCAACCCATCTTGCAATTTCAATTAATTAGAGTTTTTGATATAGCTCTTTCACTGTTGGATAAATCTGTCTGAATTTCTGGTATTGTTCTTCGTATCTTTTAACAAGCTCCACCTGTGGCTCAACTGTATCAATTACCTTTACTAATTTGTCAGTAGCTTCCTCAACTGACGAAAATGCGCCGCAGCCTACTGCCGCCAAAATTGCACCGCCATATCCTGGTCCTTCTTCACTTTCAATAACTTCTACTTTAAGATTCATGACATTTGCAATTATCTTTTTCCATAGAGGACTTTTGGCACCACCACCACAAATCTTTGTACTTTCTATAACGATTCCAAGGCTCCTAGCTACCTCTAAGGAGTCTCTAAGTCCAAATGCTACTCCTTCTAAAACAGCCTGAGTCATATCTTCTCTTGTAGTGTTCATAGACATTCCTATAAACATAGCTCTGGCAAATGGATCATTATGGGGTGAACGTTCTCCCATTAGATATGGAAGATAGAATACCTGATTGTCGCCAAGTTTTTTAATATCTTCCTGTTCCTTGCCATAGTCCTTGGTTTTTAGTATTTCATCCATCCACCATTTATTACACGAAGCAGCACTAAGCATACATCCCATCAAGTGATAATTGCCATCTGCATGAGCAAATGAATGCAATGCATTATTTTGGTCTACTCCAAAATTTTTACTTGAAATGAAAATAGTTCCAGATGTACCAAGAGAAATATTACATTTTCCTTCTCCCACTGTACCCGTTCCAACTGCTGCTGCAGCATTGTCACCAGCTCCAGCAACAATCTTAGTCTCTGGCGATATACCTAATTCGCTGGCAATTTCCTTCTTGATGTTCCCAACTACTTCGTAACTTTCAAATAATTTAGGAAGCATTTCTTCATTTACACCGCAAACTTCCATCATTTCCTTTGACCAGCAACGATTTTTTACATCTAAAAGTAATGTTCCCGAAGCATCCGAATAATCGGTACAATGTACTCCACTCCAGCAATATGCCAAATAATCCTTAGGCAACATAATCTTTTTGATTCTTGCAAAAAACTCCGGTTCATTTTCCTTCATCCAAAGAATCTTTGGAGCTGTAAACCCCGCAAATGCTATATTAGCTGTGTATTTCGAAAGTTTTTCTCTTCCAATCACCTGATTAAGATAATCTGTTTCTTTTGTAGTTCTTCCATCATTCCAAAGAATTGCAGGACGTATTACTTCATCCTTTTCATCAAGTACTACAAGTCCATGCATCTGTCCACCAAAGCCTATGCCTTGAATCTGATTCTTATCACAGTCTTTTATTAATTCCTTTATTCCTTCTATACTCTGTTCGTACCAGTCCTCTGGTTTTTGTTCAGACCAGCCAGGCTGAGGAAAGTACAATGGATATTCTCTTGACACATTTTTTCGTATCTTACCATTTTCATCCATCAACAAAAGCTTTACCGCTGATGTTCCCAAATCTATACCTATAAATAACATCATCCATCACCTTAATTAATATTCTCTATGATTAGTCTTAACAAGTTATATTTTGAATTTAATATTGCAATTACTATTTCCAAGGATTTTCAGTTGGATATCTTACTCCTGCTGGCTGATTATATCCAATTTCTTGTACTGGAACACCTATGTATTTGAATACCTCAAATAGTTCTTTACCAAAATTACCAAATGCAACTGCTCCATGATGAGGATAATTACCTTCAATTAATACGTGTCGATAGAATCTGCCCATCTCTGAAATTGCAAATACACCAATAGCACCAAATGAACGTGTTGCTACAGGAAGTACTTCACCCTGTGCTATATAAGCACGTAGCTTAGAATCAGCTGTACTTTGTAATCTAAAGAATGTAATATTGCCAGGAATAATATCACCTTCAAGTGTTCCCTGTGTTACTTCTTCCGGTAATGCTCTTGCCATAATTAACTGATTTCTCATTTCACAGAATGAAAGTTTAGAAGATGCTGTATTGCCACAGTGAAATCCCATAAATGTATCCTTGTGTGTATAGTTAAACTTACCTTCTATATCCTCCTTATACATATCTGCCGGAACATTATTATTAATATCTAATAAAGTTACTGCATCCTGACTTACAACCGTTCCAATGAACTCACTAAGTGCTCCGTAAATATCTACTTCACATGATACAGGAATTCCCTGTGCTGTTAAACGACTATTAACATAACATGGTACAAACCCAAACTGAGTTTGAAATGCTGGCCAACATTTTCCAGCTATTGCTACATATTTACGACTTCCTCTATTTTCTTCAATCCAGTCTTTTAAAGTAAGCTCATATTGTGCAAGTTTAGCAAGAATTTCTGGTTTCTTGTTTCCTTCCCCGAGTTCTTTTTCCATATCTGCTACTACTTCAGTAATTCTCTTATCACCTGCATGTTTATTAAATGCTTCAAATAAATCAAGTTCTGAATTTTCTTCTATTTCAACTCCTAGATTATAAAGCTGTTTAATCGGAGCATTACATGCAAGGAAGTTCTTTGGACGAGGACCAAAGCTTATTATTTTTAAATCTGATAAACCGATTACTGCTCTTGCAATTGGTAAAAATTCATGAATCATATCAGCACATTCTTCTGCTGTTCCAATAGGATATTCCGGAATATAAGCTTTTACATTTCTAAGTGCAAGATTGTAGCTAGCATTTAACATACCACAATAAGCATCCCCTCTACCCTGAATTAAGTTATTTCCTGTTTCTTCTGATGCAGCAACAAACATTTTAGGCCCATCAAAATGCTTTGCAAGTAATGTCTCTGAAATTTCCGGTCCAAAGTTTCCAAGGTAAACTGCAAGTGCATTACAGCCTGCTTCCTTAATATTTTCTAATGCCTCAACCATATGTATTTCACTTTCAACAATGCATACTGGACATTCATAAATATCCTCGTCATCATATTTGTTATTATATGCCTCTACAAGTGCCTTTCTTCTGTTTACCGAAAGTGACTCTGGAAAACAGTCACGACTTACTGCTACAATACCTACTTTTACTTTTGGAATGTTGTTCATAAATAATCTCCTTTCAAAAAATAACACCTTTTCCTAAACGTGTATTTAACCATTTAATACACAAAATGTCTTTCAAATTGTTATATAGTCAGATTCCTTCATCAATCTGTTTCCACTATATACTTTTCAGGAAATAATAATCCTATACTTTTTCGTGCACGTGCACGTTAATTGATATTTTTATCATATGATAAACAAAATCAAATTTCAAGTTAATATTTTCTTTTTAGCATAGTCAACAATTTTCATGGTCTTTTCTGTCTATTTTGTATAAAAGTAAAGTCAATACTAGTTTTTAGTAACTATCTCCATTTTCACTAAGTTCATGTGCCCGTGTAACATTCCACTTGCATTTTCACATTAAAAATCCTATACTAATATCAACTGTAAGAAACATATTTTGTGAATTTCACAAGTTTCGCTATGCGTACACTGTGTGAACGACAATAAAATTGAAACAGTTCAATTAAATATAGTCTGAAAGACATATCTGAAAAAATTTCGATATTACATCAAATAAGGAGGTTATCCTCATGGCTACAATAAAAGAAATCGCAACACTGGCCGGTGTTTCTCGGGGAACTGTCGATCGTGTACTTAACAATAGAGGCTCTGTAAGCAAAGAAACAGCTAAAAAAGTTAATGAAGTTGCTAATGCTCTTAGCTATAAGCCAAATAAAGCCGGTCTTGTTCTAGCAGCCCAAAAAAAGAATATAAAATTAGGAGTAATAATTTTTTCCACCAGTAATCCCTTCTTTGCTGATGTGCTAAAGGGCATTGAAGAAAAAGCAGATGATCTTAAAAGTTATAACTGTGCTGTTATAGTAAAACAAATTTCTATAAATACTACTGCACAATTAAAAGCAATTGATGAATTAATCACGGAAGAGGTTAATGGAATTGCTCTTGCTCCATGTAATGACGAACGCATACGTAAACGTATAAATGAATTGTATGAGAGAAACATTCCTGTAGTTACCCTTAACACAGATATTGAGAATTCAAAAAGAATTGCCTATGTAGGAAGTCATTATAGGAAAAGTGGTGCAACTGCCGCAGGCCTTTTAAAACTAATGCTAAATAAGAATGTTAATATTGGAATCATCACAGGTTCTTCTGATATTTTATGTCATACAGAACGCATTGCAGGTTTTATGGATTCTTTGAAACCTTATAGTGACCAAATGCACATTACATCTGTAATCGAAGCACATGATGATGATATCGAAAGCTACGAACAAACTTTGCATTTATTACAAAGTCATCCGGAAATTAATGCTCTTTTTTTTGCTGCAGGTGGTGTCTATGGTGGTTGCCGTGCAATCACAGCACTTGACCTCGCCTCAAAATTACATGTAATTGCCTTTGATAAATTTGAAACTACTGAACATTTTTTAAAGAATGAGGTTCTATCTGCTGTCATTTGCCAACAGCCACTTATTCAAGGTAAAAAACCCCTAGATCTTCTTTTCACATATTTAGTTTTAGGTGAATTACCAAAGAGCGAATATAACTATACTGCTGTAGATATCAGAATCTTTGAAAACATTAACTAAGTAAAATATATAAAGTAAAACTAATGACATAACACCCTAATTATTACTTTGAATTGCTAAATTAGTTTATATAAATAGTAAAAAATCAAAACGTTTTCATAAAAAAAGAAATCTAATCAAAACGACTAGATTTCTTTTTCTTTGAGTACGATTATTTCTTATTTTTCTATTTCTTTTACCTCCAAAATCCAGATACTTTGTATCTGTCGTGCTATCGCACTTTCCGATTTTGTCGGTATCGCGCCAGAAAAAGTAAATACTCACTCTGTTCGTGCTTCCTTTTTCCTTGAGCGCGATAATTTCTTATTTGTAATTAACGATTTTTCCAAAGTCTGGCTTTAATGAAGCTCCACCAACTAATCCACCGTCGATATCTGGCTGTGCAAATAACTCTGGTGCACTTGCTGCTGAAACACTTCCGCCGTACTGAATACGAATTTCTGCTGCTGTAGCATCATCATAAATTTCAGCGATACAATCTCTGATTGCTTTACATACTTCCTGAGCCTGTTCAGTTGTAGCTACTTTACCAGTTCCAATTGCCCAAATTGGTTCATAAGCGATAACTGCTGTTTTAGCCTGATCTGCTGTAACATCTAAGAAAGCAATTTTAATCTGCTGACGGATGAAATCAATTGTTACACCCTGTTCTCTCTGAGTTAATGATTCACCACAACATACGATTGGAGTAATTCCATGCTCGAATGCTTTTTTCATTTTCTTATTAACTGTTTCATCAGTTTCTGCAAAGTATTCTCTTCTTTCAGAATGTCCTAATACTACGTATTTAACACCTGCGTCTACTAACATAGCTGGTGAGATTTCTCCTGTGAAAGCACCACTTTCTTCGAAATACATATTTTCAGCACCAATATTAATGTTGCTACCTTTTGCAGCTTCCATACATGGAATAATATCGATTGCAGGAACACAAAATACAACATCTACTTCATCATTTGCCACTAATGGTTTTAACTCGTTTACTAAAGCTACTGCTTCGCTTGGAGTTTTGTTCATTTTCCAGTTACCTGCGATAATTTTTTTTCTTGCCATCTTCTATCTTCTCCTTAGATTTGCCTAATTTATCCATTGCTTATCGGCATAGTTCAAAACTATGCCGATAATTTTTATATAATTTAGAAATTTTTTCGCTTATTTTATCGTCTGCGTAATAAAAATTCTTTCGCTTCGCTCTTAATTTTTATAACTTCGTCGATATAAGTTCGCACTAAACTCTGTCTGCGTACTTCGTACTTGCCAATCGTTAAGTGCTTACTTATCGTTAGCAGCA
>CAYOMP010000094.1:0-11121 GCA_964405075.1 uncultured Lachnospiraceae bacterium | reverse complement strand
AACAAAACATCCCCATTCTGTCAACACATTTTTAAAAGTAAGTTTCTTTCTTTTTAAAAGTAAGTTTCTTTCTTTTTTTGCTATAAATTATCTGATAATTTCCCTAAAAATTGTATCTCTTGTATTCCCATCTTCAATACTCAGTCCTTTTTCCATATCTATATCTCTATTTCACTCAAATTAATAAAAAAGCTGACTCCAGTCTGGAACCAACTCAAAAACACTCAACACAGATATGATTTACTTCTATCTCTTTTGTTATGACGCAAAAAACATCATTATCATCACAACAATTTTTTCTGGTTTTCCGCTAATTTGTCATGCACACCTTTACGGTAATGATACGGTGAACTACAAGCTGATAACTTGTAAAAATCCTGTTCACGCAAATTCATAATAAAAACCTCCTTTTTTTGCACGCAAAAAAATCAGATAAACAAAATGTTTACCTGATAGCGTACTTTTTATTAAAGTCTCGCCAAACATTAGTCCTACCACATAGGACTTCTTACAAAAAGGCTGTAAGTATCCACAACTTACAGCCTTCTTTACCTTATCTATACCAATATTTTGTTCACTACTTAACATTCACTTTAACAGTCTTTACTTTCTTTCCGTCTACCTTAACAGTTATCTTGGCACTACCTTTTTTCTTTCCCTTAATAGTACCGCTTGTCTTACCTACGGTTGCCACCTTCTTATTTGAACTTGTAAAAGTTACTTTTCCTGATGATGGTATCTTCTTAAGAGAATAAGTTAATTTATAGCTCTTTCCTTTAGATACAGATACCTTCGATTTAATGCTGATAGAAGGGTTAACTGTTTTAGAGGATACCTTAATCTTAACAGTCTTTTCTGCTCCGGCTAATGTAGTAATTTTCAACTTAGCTGTTCCTGCCTTTTTAGCCTTAATCTTTAGAGAAGAACCACTTACCTTAGCGGATACTGTCTTAGAACCACTAACCACTTTCACTGTCTCGATTCTATCACCAGACACACTAGATTCCGTAACTTTTACGCTTACAGTCTTACCCTTTTTCATTGTGAATGAACTTGCCACATTAAAAGATGCTGTGGCTTTTACAGTATCCTTATCGTTATCCTTGTCGTTATTGGTATTACTGTTACTGTTATTGTTATCGGTATTAGTATTGTTATTGGTATTACTGTTATTGTTATCGGTATTAGTATTGCTATTATTATCGGTATTACTATTATTATTATCAGTATTACTATTATTATCGGTATTACCATTATTGTTATTATTGCTATCATTTGAACTAGCAGGCTTATCTAATACCGTTACCTGTATACTCGATAAACTGCATAAGGCATACTTATAAGCATCTTCCGCATCACTATTGTAAGCAATGGTATACAACTTATAAGTCCCCGGCATTGCACCATAAATATGTGTTGCATTTGGAGATACATAGACAATAGAAGAATCATCTGCCACTCTACCACAAACATCTGATGAAATATAGTCATTAGTTCCATTTGACAAGAAGAATCCCATATAATCACTTCCATAGGAAACTTCATCATACAAATCGCTACCAGTTCCGGATACACTACTAACTATGTTTGATAAATCATAGTAATCTCCCTTATACATTGTAATACTGCCAGTATTTGAACTAATTGAAGGAGCTGCCACCGTTACTGTTATTTCTTTCGTTACAGTATTTTGAGTCCCTACCGCACTTATAGTTATTGTACTTGTACCAGTACTTAACGGAGTAATAGTAACAGTTCTGTAACTTCTTTTAACCCCAATAACCTCCGGATTACTATTAGTGACTTTACAAGAATAATCAGAATCGCTTGGATATACCTCAAAAGTAAATGTCTGGCTTCCATGTTCTTTTAAGAACATCAACTCTTCATCACAGCTAATCTCTATTCTTGTTGGTTGCTCAGCAGTCACAGTAACATCAAAGGATTCTGAGATTAAACCATCTTTGGTACGAACAGTTATGGTAGCTGTTCCCTCTTTCTTACCGGTAACAAAACCACGTCCATTACTAGCATATGAACCAACAGATGCAATAGTCGAGTCACTGGAAGATATTAAAATATTAGAGTCACCACTGCCATGAATACTTGAGCTTAAAGAACAATCAAACGCTAACTGGTCTTTCAATCCTAAGTACATATCTTTTCCAATAATGCTTTCTCCGTCAACTTCCAATGACATTTTTGTCGTATCCTTAACAGTTACAGTGCAGGTATTACTTACTACATCTGCTGACATATACACTTTTGTATCATCTGTTTTCTTACGTACTGCTGTAACATAATATGTCCCCGGATTATTAAACAACACCTTATTTCCGGTTATCTTGTATGCATTTGGACTTGATGAAAATTTTAGGTTGTTACTGTCAGCTACTACCTTTATCTCATATTCCTTAAATGTTGTATTACTTGGTACAAAGCTTGGACTGAATGTCACACTGTTTCCCATATCCACCGTCTTACTGCTTGCAAGTGTTAGTCCCGTTAATGGTACCTGTGCTGTGTCAAAAAACTGTGCAGGATAAGTATAAGGTCTTCCTTTATAATGAGTTAACCAATATTCATACGCATACGAATCCGTTGTGCTGTAAATTGTTGGTCCGTCACCTGTGGAACCTGAATGATAAAATATTAAATTTGAATCACTCACGTCCTCGGTTAAACTACGAAGTTTTGTTGTCTTAGGTATATATACTGATTTTAGACTATCACAACATCCAAAAGCTGCATACCCTATATAAGTAACAGTTGAGGGCAACGTTACCACTTCAAGATTTTTACACGAAAAGAAACTACAGAATTCTATTTTTTGCACTACATCTCCAAAATCTACCGATTTAATATTTGAACAACTATCGAAACAATCGACACCAATAGTTGTTACTGGTTTTCCGCCTATGTATTCCGGTATCGTTACACTTGTTGCCGTTTTGTTATTATATTTTGTTAAAGTTACTTCCCCGTTTTCTACTGTATATGTAAAATCCCCATATGTTCCGCTTTCAGTGGTGCTTGCAGCCCTGCTTGTCAGCTCTGCACTTATGGCTGTTGGTGTATTTACTTCAACGTTTGCTGCCATTGTTGCCATTGGTACGTCTAACGCTATCAGTACGCTTAAAACCATTGCCAGTACGTTCTTTCTCCTCATATTTTTACCCTCCTTGATTTTTTGTGGCAGAAAGCATATCACTTCTTTTTTTCTTTGTCAAGCACTTTTTTGTGTTTTTTAAGTTGTCCTCTCTCTGCTTTTTTGGTAAAGGGATTGCAAAATGTTGCTTATTTCCCGTAATATAGCGGAAAATTTTGCAATAGTTTTCCTTTTGCTGTACTTTACCTGTCTGTTTCTTGTCTTTTTATGCCCTTGCAAAATTTTAACGGGAACCTGATTCGGTTCCCGTTCTTTCAAAAGCCATTTAGCTTCTTATTCTGTATCACTGTGGCTTTTCTTTTTACGTTTGTACAGATATACACCCACACCACTTGCAAGCAGGATTAAAAGTATTACCACATATACAAGGATGTTTGTATCATCTCCTGTTTTTGGTGTGCCTACTGTCGGCAGCTTGGTTTCTTCTTTTGTTATACCGTCAGTCACGGTGATCGGTGTTGTGTCAGTACTGGTGATTCCGTCCTCTGTATAGCTTACCTTGATATCCGTCACGTCTTTTGTAAGATTCGTTCCGTTTTCAATTGTGTAGTCAGTTACTACCTTTTCAGTTCCGTCTGTATAGTAAGCCGTTACAATCATTCCGGTCTTGTCAAAATCGTCTCCCACTATGTATTCTGTCTTATCAGGCGGGGTTGTGATTTTGATGTATTCAAAGACTGACTCTTTGCTTAACTGCTTGACTGCCTTGTTACCGGCTTTATCCGTAAGGGTTACTTCATAATCACTTCCCGCTGTTACGTCATGGGTATAGCTGGTACTCTTTTCATTTGTTATGTCAATGCTTAAGTTGTTGAAATACGCTGTGTTTATACCCGACAAATCGTCTGTAAGATTAACCTGTGCCTGGGCTGTTCCTTTGCTGAATGCTCCGATTGAGGCATCTATGCTTGGTGCCACCTTGTCTATCTTTGTTACGTCTATTGTCTGTGTTGCCACGTTTCCTGCCTCGTCTGTTGCCGTTACCACAAATGAGTTGTTTTCAGGGACGTCAAACGTAAATGAGTACACTCCTGAAGACTCACTCATCTTCTGTGATGCTCCGTCAAGAGTCATTGCCGTTATTGCCCCGTCTGCATCTGTTGCAGATACTTTCAATGTTGCTGTCTGATTAGTCCATTCGGTCGGATTTCCTTCAACAAGGATTGTCGGCAGAGTGGAATCCACTATTACGGCAAGTGATTCTGAACCGTTCCGGTTAAGTACCACATCTCCTACCGCTATTCGGTATGTGCCGCTTTCAGTTACTGTGTATGTGGCTTTTAACATGTCAGTTGAACCCTTAAGGTTTGTACTGTCTCCTTTGTATCCTGTTGTTCCATTTCCAAGGATACCCGATACAAGATTACCTGCTTTAACTGCAATACGGTTTATGCCTTTTGCAGTTATTTCCTTTTCCTCACCTGATTTGTAGTTTTCAATGGCATATGTTGCACCTGTATCTGCCCAGTTGCCGTTTGCATCCAATTTTTGAAGAGTTATATCACCAAGTCCGCTGGCTTTATCCTGTGTGTAGAACGTTAATGGAACTCCTGATGCATTTCCTTTTGTGCTCAAATCCACAGTTGTCTGTATTGTAGGCTTGTCAGGGTCTATGTTTGGTACATTTAAGGCATTTTTTTCTTCCATTCTAAATTTATTTCCAGCACCATCAACAGCTCCCGCGATAAAATCACCGTTGATATGTGTTAAATACTCCCCGGTATTTTCATCCTTTAGCATTTCAAATGTGGTTGTATCTATTACAGAAAAAGCACCTGTCTCTTCATCCTTCTGTTCAATAGTAACTTCATCAACACCACTTTCCTCGTCTTTCGCTACTGCTGTTAAGTCAACTCCTGTGGCTTCATTTACCCACTCGGTTGTGTCAGGGCTTATTGTAACACCTGGTGCTGTACCGTCTAATCCGTTAATATACTTTACACCGTCTTCGTCATTATATACGTTTCCTACGCAGTCTACTGCCTGCAACATATAGAATCCGTTTGCTCTTGCCGCGAATTCATGTGTTACCTGTTCAAGTGCCCCCCCGCAAGAATATGATTCATACACTGTAAATTCTTCGGTACTTGTTGCCGCATACATCAGATTAAGCTGATACAATCCTGATTCGTTATCTTTTGCTGACAATGTTACGGGTATTCCGGTTTCAGGACTGGCTGTTAACGTTTCATCTGCTGTAAGAGTGCATTCTGTCGGTTTTACATCATCTATGTATGCTGAGAATGTATCCGTATCTGATACGTTTCCTTCGTTGTCCTCTGCATAGAATTCCCACGTATTTAATCCGGTCTGGTATTTGTATACCTTCTTTTCTGCCCATACACCGCCTTCTGCCGGTGTTTCATAATTTGTTCCATTCACCACAAGTTGCTTCAAGCCCTTGCTCATTATAAAGTCACCGTTATCATCTTTATTAGGATCCTGCGCACTAATCTTTAATTCAGATGCAGGTCCATACCAGTCATATCCGTTTGTATCATTGTGATATGGAGTGGCAATTCCGTATGAATTTGAAGAACCTGTAAACTCTTTTTTTGTAATTGGTTTATGAGGGTCAATTTCATCTACTATAACGATTCCACCGCCGGGTGTTGTCGCTGAATCCATTGATGTTGTTTCATATCCTACCACGTCAACAGCTTTTACCATATATAAGCCGTTTTCTGTTACTTTATAGGTACTGGCTGCATTCTTTTGGGCGCTTGACATAGCTACTGTCGTAACTTCGTTCCACTGTAAGTCAGAGAGTACATCATCATTAGTCAAATCAATTGTAGCCAATTCTGCCTCAGTAACATTTGTTGCTTTATACAATATAAACTTAGTTACTCCGGAATAAGCATCTGTTCCTTTCAAGGATAAAGACACACCGGAGTTTGTCGGCTGCTGACCTGCTGGTTTTTCGACTGTTACGTCATATGGTGCCGAACCATCTACGTTGACCGTTGTTGTAGCTACAGCACAAGACAGGGCCTCATTGTCTGTACAGTAGTAAGTTCTACTTGTGGTACCTTCGGTTGTTATACTTGCTCCTTCAATACTAACCTCGCTTGTTGCACCTACGTTAGCAGCAGAGCTTATCTGCACGTTATTTTCGTACATGGCTTTCAAACCATTGCTTGCAGTTGCTTTATATACAGGAGTCGCAATATCTTTATATGCTAAAAAGAAAGACAATACCCGTAAAACGATACAGGTACCATCTTTCTTTTTTCATAAGTTAATTAAACTGTTGTAAGGAGTTCTTTTTCAGCTTCTTCTATCATCTTTCTTTCAATTGGAGTTACTTTTGTAAAATCAGGTTCCCCTGCTAAAACTATTTTTTTACTAGAGCATTAACAATAGCGATATCCTCATCAGGAAGGATATCTAACAATTCTGCTGTTTGTAAAATTTTTGCTTTTAACATAATCTCATCCCCTTTTTACTTGTAAATATCACCACGATTGCCTATATCCAAAATACTTAATATCAACAAACTGTTTTTTCTATTCGCATTTAAAACTTTTTTCTTATTTATTTCTAGAACTCTTATTGTTAGGAACCGATACAACTCTTATTTCTAAATGTTCAGACATCTTTGCATCCCATATTTTTTTGCCTTTAAAATACATACAAATTCTTTTAAATTGTTTTCTCATAAAAACACCTCCAAGTAAGAATTCCAACCACTTCTGAGCAGTAAATTTGGAACTACAAGTACAATGACAAAGAAACTTATTCTTTCATTTAAAAACACTTAAATCTACAATATAATCACCTTGGGTTACTTCTAGAAATAATATAATGCCCTTTTTTGACATCACAATATAGTTTTTAAAATTTACTTATTCGCTTTCTTTTCCCTAAAATATTCTATTTTGTCTTTCGTCAAATAATAACACGCTTCTACAAACTCCGTACTATGTCTTGCAAGGAAAAAAGTTGAATTAGATATAATAAATGCCAGCAATGCTTTACCCTGCGAATCCTTCAAAAAAGAAAGTGATGCTGCAAAAAATCCAAATGCAAAAAATGTAAACACAGTTGTCATAATAAGTCTAATAAACATAATTATAAAATCAAAACCTTTAAACATTCTTCTAAAAGCAAAGCCATAAAATTTCTTAACAAACTTTGGTTCTATTTTAAATATAACGAAATCATTTGACACAAGGGCTTTCTTTATTTTCATTTGAAACGATTCACCTGATGGCAACTCTACTTCACATAATACTTTTGGCAAAGAACCAGTTGTTGCCTTTAATGGTGTAATATGACAGCCATAACGTTTCAAATCACTTAATCTAAAAAACATAAATACACCTCCTCGTATTACATATAAACATCTCTTTATTTCAAATTATCTTATATAAACTTTAGCAGTCTTAGATAATACCTCCAAACTTCTTAATCATACTTTTTATATAATCAAGTCCTCTATTTCTTATATCATCTAATAACACTTCTTATCCACACAACACTATCTATGCTTCATAATTATGTTTTATGTAATTTAGTATTCATACATTTCTCAATACTAAATAACATTCAACAGCTCCCTCACACTACTTATACCTATTATCTTAATTCCTTCTATTTTACTCATAGCATCCATAGATGATTTTGGCATAATACAGGTTTCAAAACCTAATTTTTTTGCTTCTAATACTCTCTGTTCAGCCATATTCACCGAACGAACTTCTCCACTTAAACCTATTTCACCAAAACATACTGTTTTTTCATCTATAGCTTTATCTTTATAACTAGATATTAATGTGGCAACTATTCCTAAATCTATTGCTGGTTCATTTATTTTAATGCCTCCAGCTATATTTACATAAGCATCACATTCACCTAATTTTATCCCTAATCTTTTTTCTAATACTGCTATTAAAAGATTCACCCTGTTAAAATCTGTTCCAACCGCTGTACGTCGTGGCAACCCAAAATTGGTTTTACAAACTAATGATTGAATTTCTAAAAGTATAGGACGTGTCCCTTCCATCGAACATGCCACTACCGAACCTGATGCATTCTCTGGTCTGCCATTTAGCATATATTCAGAAGGATTAAGAACTTCTTCTAGGCCTTCTTCTCTCATTTCAAACACGCCAATTTCATTAGTAGAGCCAAATCTATTCTTAACCCCTCGCAATATTCTGTAGGAAGCATGCCTATCTCCTTCAAAGTATAGCACTGTATCTACCATATGCTCTAATACCCTTGGTCCGGCTACTACACCTTCTTTTGTTACGTGCCCTACTATAAATATAGTTATTTCGTACACCTTTGCTAATTGCATTAATGTTGCTGTTGCTTCCCTAACTTGTGACACACTACCTGGCGCCGATGTAACGTTTTCACTATACATTGTTTGAATTGAGTCAATTACCACTACTGCTGGTCTCTTTTTCTTTATTACTTCACTTACACTTTCTAAATCTGTTTCACACAATACTGATAAATAACTATTAAATTGACCTATTCTATCAGCACGCATTTTTATCTGCTTGAGGGATTCTTCTCCTGAAATATACATAACCGCCTCGTTCTTATTTGAAAGTTTTTGACAAACTTGCAATAATAGTGTTGACTTACCAATACCTGGATCTCCTCCAACTAATATAAGTGAACCTTTTACTATTCCCCCTCCTAATACTCTATCCAATTCGTCTATATCCGTTTTTATTCTTGTTTCTTGCAAGGTTTCTATATCATTAAGGCTTGTCGGTTCCGATATTTGTATTCTTTTACTTTTCCCTAATCCTTTAGTTGATGAAACATTTTCTTCAACCAAGGTATTCCACTCTCTACAGCCCGGACACTGTCCCATCCACTTTGATGACTCATATCCACAACTTTGGCAAAAAAAGATTGTTCCTTTACTTTTAGCCATATTTCCTCCTAAATCCTGTTATTACTACCCTTTTATTATTTATCATTTACTACATTATTCTAAAGTGCTCTATCTTTGCGTATTCTAATGCACATACTTCGCGTAACATTTTTTATCATAAAAAATCTATGTACTTTTAAACTTTATACAACAAGATATTTCCTGTGATAAATAACTTTTACTATTCTGCTTATTTTTCAATTGTTTATAGAACAATTATTTAAGTGTTTCTATTTTAATATTTAACATGTTATCATCACCAAATAGTTATAATTTGATATCAAAATTAAACTTTATAAAAATCAATAAATTATTTTTTATTCATCATTTACAAAAAACATACTCATACTCTTTGCTACTTATGCATATTAGAACAAAGAATGTGCAAAGCACATTCTCGCGCCGATTTTGCGTCGCATTTTGCGACATTCTACTACTGCAAAAGCGTGCGCATCTTCGCGGAGCGTTTTATTTGATAGGAAAGAACTTTCCTATCAAATAAAAAACACTCATTTCGAGTTTCATAATTTTCTCTTCGTTGCTCGCGTAAATAAAATATGGCTCAGGCAAGCGAACATAATTCTTTTACCTGAGCCGATAATTGCTGTCTCCCGTTAATGGAGTGTATCTCAAGACTCACTCACAAGTCTTATTTTGTCAGTATCACACCAAAAAAGGAAAAAACTCTCTGCATTCTTGTTTCTTTTTTTCTTGAGTGCGATAAATTTACATTTTAACTACTTTTACTTTTGAACTAGAACCTTCTGAAAGTTCTACGCTAACTGACAACTTACCACCAAGATTTGTTTTCATCTTCCCTACATTAGTATCATCAATAAAAATCTTATATTCTCTATCTTCTTCTAACTCTAATGTAATCTGTGAGTCCTCTACTGATTCTACTTCAAACTCTACGCCTGTATCTGTTACTTTCATATTGTTAACTGCAGTTCCTGGAACTGACTCATATACAAACATACCATTTCTTTCTAATTTAGTAATTTCATTATAAGTTTTTACCTTATATAAATCTCCATCATGCTCAAAGTCTTCTACTTTTGCCTTTTTATCCAGTGTGTAATCTCCAAAACTAAGTGTTCCATCTGCTTCTGTGCGAATTAATTCTTTAACAACCGCCATTTTATTAAGCCCTCCTAAACTATTCGTAGCAATGCTACATTCGGCCTAAGAAAATCATCTTTTCTTATGTACCTAATACTTTTTACTTTGTATTTACATTATATAATATATTCATTTTTTTTACTAGTTGTTTACTGAAAAAACTACTCGCTTTTGTTTGTAACTAATTGTAACTGTATCTCCACTTTTCACCTTATCATCTAATATTTCTTGTGCAAGCTTATCTTCTATTTCGTTTTGAATAGTTCTTCTTAATGGTCTTGCACCATATTTTGAATCATATCCCACCTCTGCAATATGTTCCTTTATAGAATTTCTTGCAACAAGCTTAATATTTAACTGTTCTTTTGCTCTATCCGTAAGATTTTTAAGCATTATGTTAACTATTTTTTTGATGTAATCCTTTGTAAGTGCATGGAAAACAATCATTTCATCAATTCTGTTAATAAATTCTGGTTTTAACGCATGTTTAACTTCTTCCATTACGTTAGCCTTCATGTTTTCGTAACGTTTCTGTTCATCATCCGCAGTAATAAAACCTAATGTTTTTGGCTCAATTATCTCTCTTGCACCTATGTTAGATGTCATAATAATTATTGTGTTTTTAAAGCTTACTTTTCTTCCTTGTGAATCTGTTATATGACCATCATCTAGTACCTGAAGCAATATATTAAACACGTCTGGATGTGCCTTTTCAATTTCATCAAATAGAATCACGGAATATGGGTTACGTCTTACTTTTTCACTTAACTGTCCACCTTCTTCATAACCTACATATCCTGGTGGTGAGCCAATCATTTTTGAAACGCTGTGCTTTTCCATATATTCAGACATATCAATCCTTATTAATTCCTGCTCATCACCAAACATTACCTGTGATAATGCCTTGGAGAATTCTGTTTTTCCCACTCCG
>CAYOMP010000093.1:0-11128 GCA_964405075.1 uncultured Lachnospiraceae bacterium | reverse complement strand
TACTATATACACATCTATTGCATACAAAAGTGATTCCTATTTTTTTCTCTTAAAATTTATCGTGCTCAAAAATAATCACAAACGAATTTTGTATTTTTTACGTGCTACCGTCAAAATCACTTCTACTCACATTTTACCATTTCACGTTTTAGCCTCTTAATAATCTTCTTTTCTAATCTTGAAATATATGATTGGGAAATACCAAGTAAATCTGCGACTTCCTTCTGTGTCATTTCCTCTCCATCTCTGGTATTAATTCCAAATCTTAAACAAACTATAGTTTTTTCTCTGTCATTAAGTTTAGCTATTGCTTTATTTAACATCTTACGTTCTGCTTCATTTTCCATATTTTTATAAATAATATCTTCATCTGTTCCAAGTACATCAGATAACAATAGCTCATTTCCATCCCAGTCCACATTTAACGGTTCATCAATTGATACTTCCATCTTTGTTTTGCTATTTCTTCTTAAATACATTAATATTTCATTTTCAATACATCTAGATGCATATGTAGCCAGCTTTATATTTTTATCCGGATTATATGTATTTATTGCTTTAATCAAACCTATCGTACCAATAGATATTAAATCTTCTACACCAATTCCTGTATTATCAAATTTCTTTGCAATGTAGACTACCAACCTTAAATTATGTTCTATAAGCATTGATTTGGCTTCTTTATCATATTCGCCGCCCAAACTAGCAATTACCTGGCTTTCTTTCTCTGCTTCTAATGGTGCAGGTAATACCTCTGCCCCACCAATATAATGAATATCTCCACCCTTTGCAAACACCATATTAGTTAATCTTGGCATTGCCTTAAATTGTACATGATTTTGTACTGACACTTTAAAAAACATATTTATACCTACCTTCTCTCAACTTATTAATAATGGATTTATAATTATTTTGTATTTATCCTTTACTGACATTCTGTTTTCACTTACTGCTATTATTGGTTTATTCTCGACATATGTATTTTTTCCGCAAAAAATCTCCATTTTATCAGCTCTAAACCCCATTAACACTCCACTTTTCCCAATAGAATGAAAAGGTATATAACATATTCTATTGGAAATATTTTTTTCTAGGTTTATCACCAACGTTTTTTCAATAATTGATACCGGTCGTCCAGATATTGGTTCTTTTAAACTGTTTCCAGTATCTATCAATCCCTGTTCTTCTATGCATGTATCATCTATATAAATCTTTACGCGTGCAGCTACTTGTTCTTTAAATGATTGATTCCTATTTTTAAAAAATGTGAATCGTATAACCAGAAAGGATAGTATTAAAATACATGCAAAACTCCACCAACTAATCCTTATATAAAAGGAAAAAAATTGTAAGCAACCACCCAAAAGCATAACAAATATGTAAAGATAAATATGTGCAATTATTTTCTTATCAAATTTATCTTTATAAAAAAGTACTGTGGTTCCTAACGGATTAATTAAGCAATGTATACATACACATTTTACTTCCCATGGAATTCGTAAAACTATGCATAACGTAGCTAACAAACTCTCTAACAAGCTACAAAATATTACTGTCCGATATGTGGCAGTGCATCTTACAGTATTTATTATCAAAGCATATACCCAGCAATCTCCCAAAAAATTTATTAAGAAAAACTCATCTGCATAAAAGTATACTTCCACCCTTCACCTCCATTCTTGTCAGCTCCATATTCAAAAGTATAAAAAAAAGAACTTGTTTTTTTTGTCAAAACAAGCTCTCAAAAACGCTATTTTTATCTATTTTTTAAGACAAAAAAAGCCTTAAACTTCCAATAGTCTAAGGCTTTCGTTTCATTTTTTAATTATTTACGATTTTTCTGTAAGAATTCAGGAATTTTTATAGATTTTTCTTCCACAGAACTTTCTAATGGTCTTGGTCTTTGAATTCCTGTTAATGGTCTAGGCTGAACTCCAGGTGTAGCTGTTAATTTAACATCTGTAGTAGCTGTCACAGTTGGTCTTACTGACTGTGTGCCTGCTGTTGTTCCCTGTGTAGGATATGTAAACTTAGGCACTGTTCTTGACATTGTAGCCTCTACCTGCTGATTATCTAATCCAGTAGCAATAACTGTAATAGTAGCTTCATCTGTACAAGATTCATCATACATGGCACCAAATATAATGTTAGCTTCGTCACCTGCTAATTCCTCTACATAAGAAACAGCTTCATTTGCATCTGCAAGGGAAATATCACCTGAAACATTAATAATTACATGAGATGCACCAGTAATTGTAGTTTCAAGAAGTGGACTGGCTACAGCTTGTTTTACAGCCTCTATAGCTTTGTCATCTCCTTTAGCTTGTCCAATACCAATGTGAGCAATACCCTTATCAGTCATAACTGTTCTAACATCTGCAAAGTCCAAGTTAATAAGTGAAGGTACATTAATTAAATCTGTAATTCCCTGAACTGCCTGCTGAAGTACTTCGTCAGCCTTCTTCAATGCATCCGGCATTGTTGTTCTTCTATCAACTATCTCTAATAATTTGTCATTTGGAATAACAATAAGTGTATCCACATTATCTTTAAGCTTTTCAATACCTGAAACGGCATTTGCCATACGAGCCTTTGCTTCAAATTTGAAAGGCTTTGTTACAACACCTACTGTAAGGATTCCCATTTCTTTAGCGATTTTAGCAACTACAGGTGCTGCACCTGTACCTGTTCCGCCACCCATTCCACAAGTAACGAATACCATATCCGCACCTTGAATAGCTTTTTTAATTTCTTCTGCACTTTCTTCTGCAGCCTTTTCTCCTACTTCTGGCTGTGCTCCTGCACCAAGACCTTTTGTAAGTTTTTCTCCAATCTGTAATGGTGTAGGTGCTTTACATAACTGTAATGCCTGTTTATCAGTATTTACACCGATAAATTCCACTCCACCAATTTTTTCGTCTACCATTCTATTTACAGCATTATTACCGGCTCCACCAACACCTACAACAATTATTCTTGCTGAAGCCTCTGCTTCGTTTGATTTTATTTCAAGCAAGGGTACTTCCTCCTTCATAATCTATTCCCACTAATAGAAAACTCTATACATACTATAATACTTTTTTTTCTTCAATTAATCAACACAATTTTGAAATTTTCTACTATTTTCTCGTAGTTTTTTAGTTGTTACTTTTTTCAAATGTAATACTCTTGGTACTTTCGTCATATTCTTCCATATGTAGTACTCCTGATAATCCTTCAAGCTTTGGAACAATACCTTTTAATTTGATAATCTTTTCTTCAGTATTTTCGTCCTTTCCCATATAGACTTTTGCATTTTCAAAATATAGTGTCATTTCATATCCACTATTAAAATATATCTTATCAGGTTTTATCATATGTTTGTCCAACATCTGTGTTACATTCAAAATTGTATTAAAAATACTTTCATTACCAACTGCTAACTTTTGATTTAAGACTATATAATCAAATTTTAATCCGGAAATTATTGGTATATCATCTATCAATTCCTTGGAGCTTTCAACTATAATACCATCTTTATCAAAATACATGTATGAGCCTAAATATTCAATACAACCAACTATGTCTTTTTCATATATATTAATCCTTACCTTATTTGCAGATAACATTTCTACTTCTATAGTATCTACAAAAGGTATTTGATAATCTGCCTTATGATTATATTTCCATGTTAAATACAAAGAATTTTGTGCATAAGGCGTATCAAATATCAATTCTTTAATTTCTTCTTCTGTATATTGTTCATTACCAATTATTTCAACTTGTTTAATTGTCAAAACCTGTATAAAAACAAAGACACATATTACTATGACAATAAATGTAACAAGTAAAATCAGCATTGTTTTACTTTTTCTCTTACCCATAAGAAATATTTGCTCCTAGTTTTCTCAAATCCCTACTAATATCACAATAACCGCGTTTTGCATATTCAGCATTAGTAACCACTGTCTCTCCTTGTGCCATCATTCCTGCAATAATTAATGCCGCTGTACCTCTTAAATCTTTTGCCACAACTTTTTCTCCGATTAATTTTCTTTTGCCACAAATGATAGCCAAATTATCCCTTATTTTTATATCAGCCCCCATTCTAATAAGTTCTGGAACAATTTTAAAACGATTCTCAAATATATTTTCCATAATAACACTCTCTCCATCTGCACACGTTAATACGGTCATTATTTGAGACTGCAAATCCGTCGGAAATGCTGGATATGGATTTGTAATTATATTTAATGGTCTTACACTAGAATATCCTTTTATTAAAAGACTGCCACTTTCATCTAGCCGCCAACTGCTACCCATTTCACTAACTTCCTCTAGCAATGCACTTAAATGTTCAACCGGGGCATCTATTATCTTTGTTTCCCCTGATGTAGCAATTGTAGCTAAAATATATGTACCAGCTACAATTCTATCAGAACAAACATAATGCTCTATTATCTTTTTATTTTGTTTTCCTTTTATTCTAATCAAATTATCTTCTCTTGTTATAATACATCCTAATTTATTTAAAAACTTTATCAATTCATCTATCTCTGGTTCTTTGGCTGGATTATATATAATTGTTTCTCCACTAATTTGACATGCTAATAATATTATATTCTCAGTGGCTCCAACACTTGGAAATTCCAATTCGATAATTCCTTCGTGAAGTTCATCTCCTATAATATCTATTCCATTTTTTTCCATTCGAACTCTAGCTCCCAATTTTTCAAAAGCTTTCAAATGAATATCTATGGGTCTTGCTCCAATTGTACATCCACCAGGATATGAAACAAATGCTTTTTTGTACTTTCCTAACAACGTTCCTGCCAACAATATCGAAGCTCTTAATTGCTTAGTCATATTTTCTGCAATTTCAAATGTAACATCATCAATTCGTTTAATTTGCAAAACATCATCATTCCATGTTGATTTCATACCAAGTTTTGCCAGTATTGCAAGCATGTTATCTACATCAGATATTCTCGGACAATTATTTAAAATCACATCATCACATAATAACGATGCACTAATTATAGGTAAAACAGCATTCTTTGATCCTTGAATTTTAACACAACCCTGTAAAGGTCTACCGCCCTTTATTACAATTGAATCCATAGATGCACCAAAAATTGTACTTATTATATAATATGCATTTCACCGTATAACGTTAATATTTTTCTAATTTAATCCTACGGGATACATTTAGGGCTATACCCATTTCACTAAGTAAGAACAAAACCGATGTACCACCATAACTTATAAATGGTAATGTTATACCTGTATTTGGTATTGTATTGGTAACTACTGCTATATTTAGTATAACCTGAATCGCAATATGCGACATAATACCTACTACTAATAATGAACCAAATAAATCAGGTGCATTATTTGCGATAATCATAAATCTCCAAATCATTAACATAAATAGTAAGATTACACACAAAGCACCAAACAAGCCTAATTCTTCACAAATAATCGAGAAAATCATATCATTTTGTGCTTCCGGAACATATCCTAACTTTTGCATACTTTCACCCAGACCTTTACCAAATAGCCCACCTGAACCAATAGCATACAAAGCCTGTAATGTTTGATAACCTTTATCGTGTTCTTCTGGATTCAACCATACTCTAATCCTCTCTACTCTGTAACCTGCTGTCATCAAGAACACCGCTGCGACGCCACACAAAACCACACCCATAATTACCAACTGTCTGATTTTGGGACTTGTAACAAATAATAATACTGCCGCAATTCCTATAATAATAATGGCTGAACTTAAGTTATTAATAGCAACCAAAACAAATGGTATAGCTGTCAAACCGATAATAACAAGTTTTGCAATAAACTTATCCATTTTTTTCCCTAATTCACTTATCATGTGAGCTAACAAAATAATAACTGCTAATTTAGCTAACTCAGATGGCTGAAAAGAAAGTGGACCAATCCTTAACCAACGTTTTGAACCATTGATATTCTGACCAACGAACAAAACCAATGTACTACATATCAAAGAAGCACCATAAATAAGAAAACTGAATTTTTTTAAAATATGATAGTCCAAAAATGGCAACCATGCTATTCCTAACATAGCAACTAATCCTAAACATGTTGCAAACAACTGACGTTTTAAATAATATGCACTATTGCCAAACTTAATTTGAGCTTCATAGGAACTAGTACTGTAGAGCATAATTAATCCGAAGCCAACTAAAAACAGTATAATAAAAAGAAGTGTATAGTCAAAATAACTTCCAGCCCTTCTATTGCCGCTCATATCTCTACGACTCATATCCCTACCTCACTTTCATTACTTTTCTTATAAAGCAAGCAATCCTATCAAACATAAAATCGCCGTAACTATTGTAAACAACGCTACAACCTTTGTTTCTGCCAGACCACACAATTCAAAATGATGATGTATCGGTGCCATTTTAAAGATACGTTTACCACCTGAAATCTTAAAATATGAAACCTGAATAATAACAGATAATACTTCTGCTAAATATATTAATCCAACTATAAGTATAAACAATGGCATCTGCAGCATATACGCTGTAGCTGCTACAAATCCACCTAATGCCAACGAACCTGTATCTCCCATAAACACTCTGGCTGGATATACATTAAATAGTAAAAATCCTAATAATGCACCTACCACCGCACATGTAATTGGTGCAATTCCACTATCTGTAATTATTGCCACAAGTGAAAAAAATGCAGCTACCAACACAGTTACGCTTGATGCTAAACCATCTAAACCATCTGTAAAATTTACTCCATTTACAGTTCCTATAATAGCAAAAAACATTAATGGTATTGCTAAAATTCCGATATCAATATAGTTACCATTTGAAAAAGGAACTAATAACGTAAGTGATACATCTGTAAAATTCACAATATAATACGCAAAAACTGCTGTAACAACAATTTGTCCTAGCATTTTCTGCCATGCTTTTAATCCTAATGATCTTTTCAAAACAACTTTTATATAATCATCCAAAAATCCTATTATTCCAAAGCCTACTGTAACAAATAAAATTGGAATTATTTTAGGATAATCCTTTATATAAATTAATGATACAACAATTATTCCAAACAAAATGATAACTCCACCCATAGTTGGAGTTCCGTTTTTCTTTAGATGGCTCTCCGGACCATCATCTCTTACTGTTTGCCCTGCTTTTAACTTCGCCAAAAATTTGATAGTAGCAGGACCTACCGCTGCACTAATAATAAATGCTAATATTATTGGAATAGTCATTTTAAAATCCATTTCTTTACACCTCAACATTTCTTTTGTTATGTATAAAACACCAACTTAGTATACGTCTTTTTTCTTATTTTATCAACTACCTTGCTGTTGTTGATTTTCCAAATACGGTAAAATATTTTCGTATATTTCTCTTATTACCGGAGCTGCTATTGTTCCACCATAGTATATCCCTTTAGGATTATATATTACCGCCAATGTTAATACCTTTGGATTATCAGCCGGTGCAAACCCTATAAAAGAAGATATATATTTCTTTTCACTTCTAGGTAAAGTTTGTGAAGTTGCAGTTTTGCCACCTATGGAAAAACCTTCTATATATGCCTTTTTTCCAGTTCCTTCTGATACAACCTTTTCCAATATGTACCTCATTTTTTCTGAAGTTTCCTCTGACAGTATTCTTTTATTATTACCATATTCAAATTTTCGAATCAAATTCCCTGTAGAATCTCTAACCTCAACTCCAAAATGAGGAGTCACTCTATTTCCACCATTTACAATAGAACTAACTGTAGTAGCCAATTGCAACGGAGTAATCTGAAATGATTGCCCAAATGCAATAGTCGCCAATTCAACTTGGCCTACATTCTTTTTATTATGCATTATTGTGGCTGCTTCACCTGGCAAATCAACACCTGTCTTTTCAAGTAAACCAAATTTTTGAAAATATTTATACATATTTTCAGTTCCCAATCGCAGTCCTACATCAATAAATACCGGATTGCACGAATTCATTGTTGCTTCAAGAAAAGTTTGTGAACCATGACCTACTGTCTTATGACATCTAATCCTTCTATCTTCAACAATCCTAAATCCCGGACAACTAAATCTATCCTCTAATGTAACTACTCCTTCTTCTAAACCAGCTGACGCTGTTATAATTTTAAAAGTTGAACCAGGTTCATATGTATCATTTATACATCTGTTTCTCCACATAGCATTTAGTAAATTTTGTTTTTGAGTACTATCAACTTCCCCCTCTACATTTAATTCGAAAGGAGTATTCAAATTAAATTCCGGGTAATTTACCATAGCTAATATTTCACCATTTTGGGGATTCATTATTATTATCCCAACTCCATCTGCACTCTTTGCTTCATATACTTTTTGTGCCGCCTGTTGTGCATAAGTTTGTATATTCATATCCAAACTTATATATAAATCATTTCCATTAATAGGCTCTATCCTATTTTCTGCTGCTGTATCTATTTCAATTCCTCTTGCATCTGTAAGAGTTAGTATTTTCCCATTTGTTCCTTTTAAAAAGTTTTCATATTCTACTTCTAATCCGATTATTCCTTGGTTATCTCCACCTGTAAAACCTAATACCTTAGATGCCAGTTCCTCATATGGATAATATCTTTTATAGTCTTCATCAATTTTTACACCTGCCAACTTATAACTTCGGATTTTATCACCAATTTCTTTATCTACATTTGTTTTTATTCGCTCAATAGAGCTATATTTTTCTACTTTTTTTCTAATAGTCTCCTGAGATATTCCAAGTTCCTTAGATAGTACTTGTATCACCGTTTCTGCATCTTTTATCTGATTATGAATTACAGAAATTGTGCATACTGTTCTATTTGTTGCAATAATCGTACCATTAGCATCAATTATTTTTCCTCGAGCTGCCTTAATATCTCTTTCTCTTTCGTGGAGATTTTTTGCCTTTTCCTGATAATATTCCGATTTATAAAGCATCAAATATCCCAATCGTATACCCAAAAAGACAAATAATAAAAAAACTATCACTGAGAAAATCATTATTCTCTTTCTATTTGATGTTCTCAATCTATTTTCTGACATAAGCAACCTCATAAAAGTCATCGTTATATTTTATTACAACTTTTATGAGGTTATGACTTTTTTATTCTTCTAGTGTCTCTTCTTCCTGCATTCCAGTCATTGTATAAGGAGTCTCTGTATCATCATCAATTTCTGAATTTTCTTCACTTTCTGGATTAGAATTACTACTCTCTTCTGCAGTCACTGTTTCTTCCTGATTTTCTCCCTCACTATTAGTATTTTCTTCTGTATTAACTAATTCATTAGCTTCAACCTCACCTGTTAATTCTTCAGTAGGGAATATATTCATATAAGGAAGAATTTCTTCAAAAATATCTTTAGCAACCTCCTGTGCCATCTGACTATGTGCCTGATCTTCCACATTCGGTTCATCAATAACTACATAAACCACAACCTGTGGATCATCCTGTGGAGCATATCCAATAAATGATATTACATAGTTTACCTTATCACGTCCTGCTTTTTCCGCCGTACCAGTCTTTCCACCCATTGAATAACCATCTACATGTGCATATCTACCAGTTGCACCTGAGTTCGCATCACCACAAACCGTAGCATATAGGTAATCCTTAACTTTATTTGAAGTTTCATTAGAAACAGTTTGCTTTAATAAAACGGAGTCAATACTTTCAACAGTAGCACCATTACTATCTACAATTTTGCTAACAACATGCGGTTTATAATAATACCCTCCATTTATTAATGATGAAAATGCTGATACCATCTGAACCATTGTTACATTCAGATTTTGTCCAAAAGAGTTTGTAGCTACTGTACTGCTATCCATTTTTTCTTCATCATATACGATACCTGATGCTTCACCTGGTAAATCCACTCCTGTTTTTGTACCAAATCCAAATATTTTTTGATATTTACTCAGTAAACTGCTTCCCATCTTTAAACCAACGTTCATTAATACAACGTTGCAGGATTTCATTATAGATTGCTTAATCGTAGTCTGACCATGACCATACTTGCTTACACATCTAATTTTCCAACCACCAACTTCTAGAAATCCTCCACAAGCATAGGCTTCATCTCCTGTTATGACTCCACTTTCAATGGCTGATGCTATAGTAATTGGTTTCATTGTTGAACCAGGTTCAAATGTATCTGTAATACAATAATTTTTCCAAATCTGATTCAAATTTTCTAATTTGGTATCGTCATCCATTGCCTCAATTTCTTCTTCTGTGAAGAAACCAGTCAAATCTCTAGGATTATTCAAGTCATATGTATTAGAACTGCTAGCCATAGCAAGTATACTACCATCTTGTGGATTAGCAACTATTACAGCAGTATTAGTACTACCATCATCGTCTTCTCGGTAATTACCGGCATAAGTTTCATTAAAAGCCTTTATATTCTTTTCAACAACCTTCTGTATTGTTACATCAATAGTTGAAACTATAGTATTTCCATCAGTAGGAGCTTTTATAGTTCTCTCTAATTCTGCATCTTCATTTAAATATCCATAAGACTTACCATCAATACCATTTAATTCCTCATTATATGCCTGTTCAATTCCCCAATTTCCAACATTACCGGAAACTGTGAACCCTAATACACTACTAGCTAATGTTCCATAAGGATATTTTCTTAAATACTCTTCTTCAAACCATATTCCTTTTATATATGGATTATTGGTTTTATCATTCTGCAATTCAACAAATGGCTGTATTTCTTCATAAGTTAATCTCTTTGCCAACACAATATAACTTGACTTTGGCGAATCTGTAAGATATCCTCTCAATTCACTTTCATTCAAATCAAAACAAGTCGTGAGCGCTGTTAATGTTGGTGTTGCATATTTTTCATTTGAATTGATAACTTTACAATCCATTATAACATTATACACTTTTTCACTTGTTGCAAGCACAGTTCCATTAGCATCAATAATATCACCACGTCTAAATGGCAGGGTTGTACTATCATAAGAACGCTGTGACAACACTTGCTTTGTATATTTATCACCATCTTTGACATTAATATATGCCAACCTTACATTCAATGCAATTAAAGCCAGCACTATTATTATAAATAATATTGCCAGCCTCGTTC
>CAYOMP010000092.1:0-11214 GCA_964405075.1 uncultured Lachnospiraceae bacterium | reverse complement strand
AATTCAAAGGTGTATTCTGTTGATTATGAGGCAGGAGAGAATTTTGTAAAAGAGATAGAAGCAGTCGTACTTAAAAATAAAGAGTATAAATAAATTTGATGTTTATGACACTTAAGTGGTTTCGCATTACTATATAATTGTTTTAGAAGATAATTTTAATCTTATTTAATTATACTTTTAGAAAGGTTTAATTACAAATAAATAATCCATATGTAGAATAGTCTTATATAAATGGACATAATAGTAAATAGCAAGTTTTAAATTCTAGGAGGTAATTATAATGGGTAAATATACGGGAACTAAAACAGAAAAGAATTTAATGGCAGCATTTGCAGGAGAATCACAGGCTAGAAATAAGTATACTTATTTTGCGTCAGTTGCCAAAAAGGAAGGATATGAGCAGATAGCTTCTATTTTCTTAAAGACAGCTGATAATGAAAAGGAACACGCAAAGTTGTGGTTCAAGGCATTAGAAGAATTGGGGAATACAGCACAGAATTTGGCTAAAGCAGCCGAAGGCGAGAACTATGAATGGACTGATATGTATGAACAGTTCGCCAAAGATGCAGAAGAAGAGGGATTCCCTGAATTAGCAGCTCAATTTAGGGGAGTTGGAAAGATTGAGAAAGAACACGAAGAAAGATACCGTGCACTTTTAAATAATGTAGAAATGCAGGCTGTATTTGCTAAGTCAGAAGAGACTATGTGGGAATGTAGAAACTGTGGACATTTATGTATGGGTAAACAGGCTCCTGAAGTATGTCCTGTATGTAATCATCCACAAAGCTTTTTCGAAGTAAGAGCAGAGAACTATTAGAATAAGAGATTAATTTATAAGTTTTAGCATTGGTAAAAGAAATAGAAAAATCAGAATTTGATAATTTGAATTTATAATTCAGTTAAAAATATTAAGTTATTGCCTAAACGTGAAGATAAATGTCCTAAACGTTTAGGCATTTTTGCGTTTAAGGGAATCCTAAACGTTATTAAAGGCAAAATCCACATAAGTTAAAAATAATATTATATACTCCATTCATAGACAAAAAGCAAAACGATAAGGAGAGTATATATTATGAGAAAAACAAAAATAATGTCAATGATGTTAATTGCATCTTTAACAGTAGGAGCACTTACAGGGTGTGGTAGCAGTTTGTTAAACAATCAGCTTAACGGTATGGAGAAAACCAGTACAAGTGAAAATGTTGGAGGCGGTAATTCAAAGTCGAGCGCAGTAGCCAGTGCAGGATATTTAGAACAGACAGTTAAAGATGTATTTACTGAAAATGTCAATGTATTAGGAATGTCAATAGATAAAGACAATAATATTTATATATTTGCATTAGATGAGAGTAATAAAGTTACAAGATATAATTGCTCAAATGGAAGTTGGAGTAGTGAAGAGATTACATATCTTGATGGGTTTGTAAATGACGCTTGTTGGATTTGCTCAATTGTACATGGTCAAGATGGTAATGACTATGCGGTATGCGAAGAATATACAATGGAAGGAGCCTTTGTTGGTTGCTTTGTTAAGAATTGTACAACAAATTTGTAATAGAAGAGAGTGCTTATGTTAAATATATTATTAAGTGATGATGATAAGTTCATATTAGAATTGGAAAAACAAAGGATTAGAGAAGAAATAGAAAAGAATAATTTTAATGCCCAAATTGCGTGCATTTCTACAGATTCCAACCAGATATTTAAATATATTGAAAGTAACGAAGGTGAGTATTTAGTATTTCTTGATTTGGATTTTGGAGCAGGGAGATTAAATGGTATCGATGTTGCAAGACGGATTAAAACTCTAAGCCCAGGTTCCAAAATTGTATTCGTTACGAATCATCAGGAATTAGCAATGAGCGTGTTAAAGAGTGGAGTAGAGCCTTTTGGATTTATTGAAAAAACAGTAGATATGGAGAAATTAACTCTAAGCTGTAAGAAATATATCCAGATGGCTCACTAATTTCCTGCTCCATTAGACTGAGAAATGAGATGAAAAAATATATTAAATAGAGATATTTGTACAAATTATAAAATGACTTTAAAATATATAATTAACGGAAGAATCATTAAAGAATGTATTGGTAATATTTTAACAAGAGTCTTTACTTTGAAAAATGAGTTAGATATAATAAAGTGAGAATAGACCAAAAGTTTTTTTGATAGATGGAGGCATATTATGAAATATGTGTTAGATACTCATACACATACATTAGCATCAGGACATGCTTACAACACAATAAGAGAGATGGCAACAGCAGCATCGGAAAAAGGACTTGAATTATTAGGAATAACAGAGCATGCACCTCAAATGCCGGGAACTTGTCACGATTTCTACTTTAGTAATTTGAAGGTGGTAAGTCGTCAGATGTGTGGGATTGAGTTATTATTAGGTGTGGAATTAAATATTTTAGATTATAGTGGAAGCATTGATTTACCCGTTAGTTTATTAAAACAGATGGATATTGTCATTGCCAGTATGCATACTCCATGTATAGCACCGGGGAATATTGAACAGAATACCAATGCATATTTAGCTGCGTTAAACAATCCTTATATTGATATAATAGGTCATCCTGATGATATCAGATACCCTATCTATATGGAAAAATTAGTACTAGCTGCTAAGGAAAAACATAAGTTATTAGAATTAAACAACAGCTCATTAAATCCTAAAGGAGCCAGAAAGAATGCCAGAGAAAATGATATTGAATTATTGAATATGTGCAGAAAATATAATGTTCCAATAGTTATTGGAAGTGACGCTCACTGTGATAGTGATGTTGGACGTTATGACTTAGCAAAGGCACTTATAGATGAAGTGGATTTCCCATATGAATTGATTGTTAACAAGTCAACGGTTGAGTTAAAATCATATCTGAATAGATTTAACAGATAAATTAGGCGTTTTAGATAAAAAACTTACTAGACTTTAAAACTTTAGTATGTTAAAATGTAAAAGAATTAGAAAGTTTTGCAAGGAAGCAAAGAAATTATAAAAATCAGAATAAGAAATATGTAAGTTTCGCCAATGAATCTTGAAGTATCTGATGTCAAAGACTTGTAAAAGAATTAGGATTTTTGAGAATAATGTAAGGAAGAAAATTTACTGAAAAAGGAGAATGTATATGGGCAAGACAATTAGAACTAAAGCAGTTGACCATTTGTTTCAGGCCATATTAAGTCTAGAGAATGCAGAAGAATGTTATACATTTTTTGAGGACGTCTGTACAGTTAATGAATTGTTGTCACTATCTCAGAGATTTGAGGTTGCAAAGATGCTTAGAGAACATAAGACTTATCTTGAAATAGCTGAGAAAACAGGAGCATCTACAGCTACTATTAGTAGAGTTAATCGTTCATTAAATTATGGAAATGACGGATATGATATGGTATTTTCCAGAATTGAATTAGACGATGAAATGGAAGAATAAATTATCTTAGAGTTTTTAGATAATGAAAGCTTAAGTATTGCGTAGAACAATACTTAAGCTTTTTTGTTGCCAATCATATGATAAAAAATCCAGTGAACTTTTTTATTTTTTCTTATTTTTATTATTTCCGCTATTATTTGGAAATTGATCTATAATCTTTTCAATTAATTGTTTTTTAACATATACGTCAAAACTTAGCATGCATATAAAAGAAAAAAGAGTTAAATAATCCCTAGATTCCGGCTCAGCATTTGCGAAGGTTTCCTTTGATCTGGTAAACTGTTCGGTAATGTCTTTTGTTAACTTGTCAATCTCATTAGCTTCAAGGGAAAATACTTCGTTATAAATACTTTCCAGATTAATGCCATTCGCGTTATTGAAATACTTATCTGCTAAAGGAGTAAGTAAGGACTGGATATCTGTAATAGATAAAATGCCCTTGAAATAATAAATAAAAATTAACATTAAAATATGCTCTTTAGAATATTTCTTCTTAATTGGCGGTGGAAGTAAATCATTCTTAGCATAGTTGTTAATCATAGTTTTGGTTAAAATTTTGTCATCAGGATAACGCTTTGATGCGGCAAGATGCTCTTCAATAAAAGTAGTAACCTGATCCATATATAAATCAATGTTGGGAATGTCTTCAGATTTGATATGATCAATTCGAGACAAACTAGCAATTATACTTTCAATTAAGTTGTCGTTATCTATAGTCATTTTAATCACCTCTATCTCATTATATAGTATTTAAAACTACATGACAAGTAGTATATTATCATAAGATGATTTAATCTTGACTAAAGATAAACGAAGGTTAAATTTAGTAATAAAAGTATTAGGGAAATTGGGCAAATTTCAGTTGAGTTATATTTAAAAGTATACTAAAATTATATTGTTGAAAGTTTTTAACAAAGGGAGGAAATAACCATGCATATGGCGGATGCTTTAGTAAAACCTATTGTAGCCGGAACAATGTATGCTTGTTCTGGTGTTACTATGGGATATTCTGTTAACAAAGTGAGATTGGAAAGTGATACAAAAAAGATTCCAATTATGGGAGTGATGGGAGCTTTTGTGTTTGCTACTCAGATGATTAATTTTACGATACCGGGGACCGGTTCGTCAGGACATTTATGTGGTGGAATGCTTTTGTCGGCTGTGTTAGGTCCATATGCCGGCTTTTTGACTATGATAGGAGTATTACTAATTCAATGCTTACTGTTTGCTGATGGAGGTCTGTTAGCATTAGGATGTAATATATGGAATATGGCATTTTATGGGTGCTTTGTAGGAGCATTAGTGGTGTGGCGTTTGATAATGAAGAATGGTATGAACAGGACTAAGATTACTGTTGCATCAATTCTTGGATGTGTCATAACATTACAAATGGGAGCATTTTCTGTAACATTAGAAACATTGTGTTCTGGAATTACAGAATTACCATTTACTACATTTTTGGCAGCTATGCAGCCTATACATTTAGCGATTGGTTTGGTAGAAGGTGTTATAACAGCTACTGTTTTATGTTTCATATATGAAGCGAGACCTGAAATATTATGGTTAAATGATGGAAATGTATTAAGCCAGAAGAAGGAAAGCAGATTAACTTTTAAAAATACAATTATTGTATTAGGAGTTGCAACTATGGTTATTGGAGGCTTGGTTTCTTTATTTGCATCTTCTAATCCTGATGGCTTGGAATGGTCTATTGAAAAGGTAACAGGTTCTACAGATTTAGCAGCATCGGGTAAAGTATATGATGTGGCTGAGAGTATTCAAACAACCACAGCACTACTACCTG
Source organism: uncultured Lachnospiraceae bacterium (assembly GCA_964405075.1). GTDB lineage: Bacteria > Bacillota > Clostridia > Lachnospirales > Lachnospiraceae > CAYOMP01. The sequence continues at coordinate 5,973 of CAYOMP010000092.1, read as the reverse complement.
ACTATGCGTTCTCATTTACTGATTCTGTTATTGGAACATCATTTTCTGGTGTAGTAGGTGGTATGATTGTTATTGCGGCATGTGTGTTAGCTGCCTACATATTTAAATTTTTTCAAAGAAAGCAAGTTGACTAAATGAGCAAAAATACAATTAGTGATAAAATTCATGGAATCCATTATATGGATTCCATGTCTGATAGAAATTTGTTTCTAAATAAAATTAACCCATTGGCAAAGCTGATAGTGACTATTGGCTATATTTTAACCGTTGTATCATTTGATAAATATGATATCAGCGGTTTATTTGCTATGATTACATATTTGTTGATATTGAGTATAATAGGGGACATTTCTATTATAAGAGGAATAAAACAATTAAAGAGTGTTGTAATAATAGTGTGTTTGGTAGGGATTGCAAATCCGTTTTTTGATAGAACAGAAATAATTAAAATTGGAAATATTGTTATTACTGGTGGAATGATTTCTATGGCAACTCTGATGTTAAAGGGAGTTTTCACAGTAATGGCTTCATATATATTAATTACTACAACTTCCATAGAAGGTATTTGTTATGCCTTGAGAAAGGTACATATTCCAAAAGGAATTGTTATAGTCATTTTGTTAACTTACAGATATATAATTTTATTATTAAAGGAAGTAGAGAAAATGACGCAGAGTTATAAACTAAGAGCACCAGGGCAGAAGGGAATAAATATTAAGGCGTGGGGACCTTTTGTAGGTCAGTTATTGCTTAGGAGTATGGATAGAGCGCAGATAGTATATGAAAGCATGGTGCTTAGGGGTTTTAATGGCGAATTTGTATATAGCAGACCTGAGGTTAAAAAATCAGTTAGCACTATATATGCTATTATGTGGCTAGTAGTATTTTTATGTTTTAGATATTTACCAGTATTTGAGTTGGTAGGTAAAATATTTGTTGGGTAAGGCATTATTTATGATGTACAAAGGACAACTACGCTATGATTGGTGAAATGTAATCTAAGAGAAATTTGTATTAATAAATAATGATGAAATTAAGTAATTTTTTGTTATAGTAACGAGTAGGTACTTGTAATATAAACATTTAGTGTGAAGTTTGGAGGCATAGATTTTGAAAAGTATTGAAATAAAAAATATGAGTTTTTCCTATGGAAAGCATTTAATATTGGACAATATTAATTTTTATGCCAAAGAAAATGAAACAATAGGAATTATTGGTGAAAACGGAGCGGGAAAATCCACTTTGTTGAAGATTTTGATAGGGCTTTTGACGGATTATACAGGTGAAGTATTAATTAATGATTTGCCTGTTATAGAGAAGAATTTGGCAGAAATACGAAAAAGAATAGGATATGTGTTTCAAGATTCAGAGAGTCAGTTGTTTATGTCAAAGGTATATGATGATGTGGCATTTGCACCTAGAAATTATGGGGTTTCTGAGGAAGAGGTACATAGGAGGGTAATGGAGGCATTAGGAAAAGTACATGCCGAGTATTTAAAGGACAGGCATACCTATAAAATGTCAGGCGGACAGAAGAAATTAGTGTCAATAGCAACGATTTTATCAATGGAACCGGATATAATATTGCTAGATGAACCGACCGTTGCTTTAGACCCTAGAAACAGGAGAAATATCATTAATGTTCTTAATGAAATGTCGGGATTAAAAATAATAGCTTCTCATGACTTGGATATGATTCTTGAAACCTGTGATAGAACAATACTTTTGTCTAAGGGAAAAATAATAAGAGATGGCACGACAAAAGAGATACTAACAGATAAGATATTATTAGAGGAGAATGGCTTAGAACTACCATTGACTCTATGGAGGTAGTAAAATGGCAAAGACGAAAGAAAAGGCTCAAATAACAGAGGGAAATATATTAAGGTGTTTGATTAATTTTACACTGCCATTAATGGCTGGACAGTTTTTTCAACAGTTATATACAACAACAGATGCTGTTATTGTTGGGAATTTTGTAAAGAGTAATGGATTGGCAGCAATCGGAGCCAGTAATCAATTAGTAAACCTATTGATTGGTTTTTTTATCGGAATGACAACAGGAATGGGTGTAATTATTGCACAAGGTTATGGAGCTAAAGATGATGAGAAGGTTAGTATAGGAACCCATACATCTATGTTTATATGCATAGTGGGTGGAATAGCGGTTACGATAATTGGTATACTGTCTGCTCCATTTGTATTAAAATATATGGATACGCCAGCAGATGTTATGAAAGATGCTATTGTTTATTTGCAACTGTATTTTGCAGGGGCTGTATTTAATATTGTGTACAATATGGGTGCCAGTATTTTAAGAGGTGTAGGAGATTCTAAGAGACCATTTATTATATTACTGGTATCTTCTGTAGTTAATATTGCATTGGATTGCTTATTTGTAATCGTGTTCAAGTGGGGAATCTTTGGTGCCGGTTTTGCCACACTTATAGCCCAGATAGTGGCAGCTATAATAGTAGTATGGATATTAGTGACTACTAACGAATCATACAGAGTAGATTTTAAGAAAATTAAGTGCGACAAAAGAGTATTTGGACAGATTATGAAATTAGGTGCACCTTCAGGACTTCAAAATACTATTATTACAATTTCAAATATGATAGTTCAGACTAACATTAATTCTTTTGGAAAAGAGGCAATGGCAGGAGTTGCATTGTATTGGAGAGCTGATAATTTCTTAATGATACCAATGATTTCCATGATAATGACTGCAACAACTTTTGCAGGACAGAATGCCGGTGCAGGAAAAATTGAGCGTATTAAGAAAGGATTGTTACAGTGTCAGGCTATCGGTTTAGTGTATGCGGTGACAGTTATGTTATTTATGTATAATTTGTCGTGGCTCTTTTTAAGAATTTTTACTCAGGAGAAAAATGTTCTTGAATACGCCATAATGCAGAGCAGAATAATATGTTTAGGCTATATATCCTTAGCAATATTCCAAGTATTGTTAGGTTTTATAAGAGGATTAGGAGAATCCTTTATGCCAATGTTAATATCTATAGCCAATATGTGTGTGCTTAGAATAATATATCTGAATACATTTGTAAGTGTACATCATGAAATGAAATATGTGTACTGGTCATATCCATTAACTTGGACAACAACTATGCTGTGTGCAGTGATTTATTATGTGGTGAAAAGTAAGAAGTTGTATGGTAAATATCAATTTATAAAGGAAAATTAGTAATAATGTAAGGTTTGATTGTATGTCTGTAGGTATGTCAAAATAATCAGGTTTTTGAACTAGATTCATAAACAGTCATAATAATTATTTGTCAAATCACATATGAAAGTAGCGAGATAAAAAGTGCAACTTGGAAAAAGTATGAAAAAAGTTAGAAGAAGGAATAAGAAGAAATGAAAAACGATGGAATATCAAATGAATTAGGTACATTACCTATTGGTAGGTTAATGTTAAAATTAGCAATACCAACTATCTTGGCACAGTTAGTTAACTTATTATATAACGTAATTGATAGGGTATACATAGGGCATATGCCGGGTGATGGCAGTTTGGCTTTAACAGGTGTAGGAATTTGTTTTCCAATAATAACGTTAATTGGAGCATTTTCAATGTTGGTAGGACAAGGTGGAGCACCAAGAGCCTCTATCGCGTTAGGAGAAGGCGACAAGGACACGTCAGAGCATTATTTGGGCAACTGCTTTAGCTCGTTAATTATAGTGGCAGTATTTTTAACTGCCGTGTTTACAATATTTGGAGAAAAGTTATTATGGCTATTTGGTGCCAGTGAAAATACTATTGAATATGCCACAGCTTATATGCAAATATATGTAGCTGGTTCAATATTTGTAATGATTTCATTAGGTCTTAATCTGTTTATTACAACACAGGGCTTTACGAAGTATAGTATGATTTCAGTACTAATTGGAGCAGTAACAAATATTATTTTAGACCCGATTTTTATCTTTGGGTTAAATATGGGAGTCAGAGGTGCCGCTTTAGCAACTGTTATTTCGCAAGCTGTGTCAGCAACATTTATTTTAACATTCCTATTTGGAAAAAAGACTATTCTTAAAATCAGAAGAAAATATTTAATGCCAAATAAAAAGATAATGCTATCAGTATTAGCATTAGGGATTTCGCCATTTGTAATGCAGGCAACAGAAGCTGCATTAAATATATCATTTAACTTTTCGTTACAGAAGTATGGTGGTGATGTCGCAGTAGGTGCAATGACTATAGCCAGTACAATAATGCAGATAGTATGGTTGCCGTCAAATGGAATTGGTCAGGGAGCACAGCCGATTATCAGCTTTAACTATGGGGCTAAAAATGCAGATAGAGTAAGGAAGGCCTTTAAAACGTTGTTGAAGGTTTCGCTTATATATATGACTGCATTTTGGTTAATGATTCAGTTATTCCCTGGATTTTTTGTTAGAATGTTCAGTAATTCAGCAGATAGTCTATATGATACAACGGTGTGGGCGTTACACATCTATACGGCAGTGTTATTTATGTTTGGAATACAAATGTCAGTACAGCAGACATTCTTGTCAACGGGACAAGCTAAGGCATCATTATTTATTGCCTGCTTAAGAAAAGTAATTTTATTAATACCATTAATCTTTATATTGCCAAACTTTTTTACAGATAAGGTATTTGCTGTGTTTTTGGCAGAACCGGTGTCAGATTTTCTATCAGTAGTAGTGTCAGCGACACTATTTGCTTATAAGTTTCCAAAAATGATGAAAGATTTAGAAGCAGGAAAGGAATAAATATGTCTTCAAAGAAAGATTTTAACAATATAAAATTTGATTGTAAGTATGTAAAAAAATGTGGTGGCTGCAATATGCTTAACAAAACATATGGTGAGCAGCTAAAGGATAAGCTGCTAATGGTGCAAAAATTATTAAAACCATATGTAAAAGTAGAAGAAATTATTGGAATGGATAATCCATTTCATTACAGAAATAAAGTACATGCTGTTTTTTCACAAGATAAAAAAGGAAATATTATATCAGGAGTCTATGAAGAGGGTACACATAGAGTAGTTTCGGTAGATAAGTGTTTAATTGAAAATGAAAAAGCAGATGAAATTATTCAAACGATAAAGGAATTATTGCCATCCTTTAAGCTACGTGCCTATGATGAAGACAGACATCAGGGATTTCTTCGACATGTCCTTATTAGAACAGGACACATTACGGGAGAAATTATGGTTGTGCTTGTAACAGGGACTAACATTTTTCCATCAAAAAATAATTTTGTCAAAGCATTAAGAAATAAGCATCCTGAAATAACTACAATAATTATGAACATAAACGATAAGAAGACTAGTATGGTACTAGGCGAAAAAGAACAGGTACTATATGGAAAGGGATATATTGTAGATGAATTGTGCGGTAAGAAATTTAAAATATCGCCAAAATCATTCTATCAAATTAACTCTATCCAAACAGAAAAGCTATATAAAACAGCAATAGATTTGGCTAACCTAAAAGGAAATGAAAGAATATTTGATGCTTACTGTGGAATCGGAACAATTGGACTAATAGCCAGTGATTATGTAAAAGAGGTAATCGGTGTAGAACTTAACAAAGATGCAGTAAAGGACGCCATTACTAATGCTAAATTAAATGGAATTAAAAAGGTAAGATTTTTCCAAAAGGATGCAGGACTTTTTATGCGAGAAATGGCAGCTAAGCGTGAAAAGGTAGACATGCTCTTTATGGACCCGCCAAGAGCAGGAAGTGATGAAAACTTCTTGAAGTCAGTTATTACATTAGCACCTAAAAAGGTAGTATATATATCATGTAATCCAGAAACATTGGCTAGAGATTTGAAATATTTGACTAAGAGAGGCTATAAGGCACAGAAGGGCGTGGCTGTGGATATGTTTCCTGGGACAGGGCATGTTGAGTCCATAGTTCTACTATCACGAGTGTAAGCGAAGTGAGAGTAGTTACGGAGGACCATGCGATAGCTGTCCG
>CAYOMP010000091.1:0-11221 GCA_964405075.1 uncultured Lachnospiraceae bacterium | reverse complement strand
CTATCGCAATAGGAAATGCATTAGGATATGGTCAGTCAGTAACAACAGGTGTAATTAGTGCAATTGATAGAGAAGTTACAGTTGATAGTGTTACTAACGAATTAATTCAGACTGATGCAGCTATTAACCCAGGTAATAGTGGTGGTGCTTTGCTTAATATGAAAGGACAGCTTATTGGAATTAATTCAGTAAAATATTCTTCAGAAGAAGTAGAAGGTATGGGATATGCTATTCCTATTTCAGATGCAATGCCAATTATTAGTGAATTGTTAACAAAAGAAACAAGAGAATTAGTTGATGAAGCAGAGGCAGGTTATATAGGTATTTCAGGAGTAGACGTTTCACAAGAAGCCGCATCAATGTATAATATGCCATCAGGGGTATATGTTGCACAGGTAATGGAAGATAGTGCGGCAGAAAAGGCTGGACTTAAAAAGGGTGATATTATTACTAAATTTGATGGAAATTCAATTAAATCAATGGAAGATTTACAGGGAATATTACAATATTATGCAGCCGGAGATACTGTTGATATGACGATACAGTCTGCAAATAATGGAGAATATGAAGAAAGTAAAATCTCAATTACTTTAGGGAAGAAAGTAAATTAAATTTTTAGTAAGAAAAAATGAAACTATAATGTTATAATATAGAGAAGATTCAACATTAAAAAAGTATACTAATCATTAAGGCATAGGAGTATTTGTCAAAAACTGATGAACGGGTTATTGATGTGTATTCAAAAAAAGGTAGACATTGTTTTGTCTGCCTTTCTATGCTATACGGAATAATATTAAAAAGTATAACGGGGAAAATAGAGACATGAAAGAATTTTGGACAAATGACAAAAAATATTTATGATTTGACGCAGAAAACTTGTGATTTTAGTCATAAGATGAATGCAAAAATATATAAAAATACTAACCCATACTATAAATAGTAAGAGTACATATAAAAGAATGAAAAAATTAGGTGTGAATGGAATTTATTCAGATTTCATTTTACCGTAGAATACTTATGAATAGTGTGTTAAAATGGAGAAGTATTTTTGCTATATAAGAAATGAAGAATGAGGAAGATAATATGTCAGAACATAATGAGTTTGAAATGGAAAAAGTAGAAGAAAATAATATAGATAATCAGGAAGAAAAAGACGATGATGATGAGTATGAAAATATATGTTACATTTGCCATCGTCCTGAGAGTAAGGCTGGTCAGTTAGTTAATATACCGGGTAACATTCATATCTGTACAAGTTGCTTACAGAGAACATTTGACACAATGGGAAATAATCCTTTTGGCGGTTATGAAGATATGATGAATATTCCGGGGATGCCAAATATTAGTATGATTAATTTGTCAGATTTGAAAAATACAGCACCAAAAGCACAAAAGATTAAGAAGAAAAAAGAAAAAAAAGCACCTGAATTAGATATTAAAAATATTCCGGCACCACATAAGATTAAGGCAAGTCTTGATGAATATGTGGTGGGACAGGAGTATGCTAAAAAGGTGATTTCAGTGGCTGTATATAACCATTATAAACGTGTTGCCACAAATACAATGGATGAAATCGAGATAGAAAAATCAAATATGTTGATGATTGGACCGACTGGTAGTGGAAAAACATATTTAGTAAAAACGTTGGCCAGATTGTTAGATGTACCTTTGGCTATAGCCGATGCAACATCTTTAACAGAAGCAGGATATATAGGTGATGATATCGAAAGTGTTGTATCAAAGCTTTTGGCAGCAGCAGGTAATGATGTGGAAAAAGCAGAACGTGGAATTATCTTTATTGATGAAATAGATAAAATAGCTAAGAAAAAAAATACAAATCAAAGGGATGTCAGTGGCGAATCTGTTCAGCAAGGTATGTTGAAATTATTAGAGGGTGCAGAGGTAGAGGTACCAGTAGGAGCCAATAGTAAGAATGCAATGGTGCCATTAGCTACAGTAAATACTAAAAATATACTATTTATTTGTGGTGGTGCATTCCCAGATTTGGAAGATATTATAAAAGAGCGTCTTAATAAACAGTCTTCAATTGGTTTTAAGGCGGATTTAAAAGATAAATATGATGAAGAAGAGAATCTGCTAAGCAAAGTAACAATAGAAGACATTAAGAAATTCGGTATGATTCCGGAGTTTATAGGACGTATGCCAATAGTGTTTACGTTAGAAGGTCTTACAAAGGAAATGCTTGTGAAAATTTTGAAAGAGCCTAAAAACGCTATTTTGAAACAGTATAAGAAACTGTTGGCATTAGATGAGGTAGAATTAGTGTTTAATGACGAGGCGTTAGAGTCCATAGCGGAAAAGGCATTGGAAAAGAAAACGGGTGCCAGAGCATTAAGAGCCATTATTGAAGAATTTATGTTGGATATTATGTATGAAATTCCAAAGGATGACAATATTGGAACTGTTACAATAACTAAGGAATATATAGAAAATACGGGTGGACCGATAATAGAATTAAGAGGGCAGAAGGTACCTCAGATAGAGCAAAATTAAATATAGAAGATTAATAAAAAAGAAACAGTTATTATACATTAACCTTTTAAAGGTGAAGGTATAATAGCTGTTTTACTATATCATAGAACTACCTTGTTGTATTAAAGGATAAACGTGTATAGATTTCCTATGATATAAAATGCTACGCGAAGATGTGCTTAGCGCACTTTGTTCTATAACAGGATAGATTATGTTGAATTAAAGTATGAAGGTATAAAAGCATTTCAAAGATGATATGCTAAGATTTTCTAGTAAAAATAGTGTAAAAAAACTCAAAAAAAAGTAAGAATATATAGACAATAATTGAATAAAGGTGTTAAAATAAATTTATATTTAAAAATTGTGTCATATAGTTATGAAAAAAGTACTATAAGATAGGATGTTTGATATTTTTTTGATGAGAAAGGTCGGATGGTATGTCGAAAGAACAGTATAAGAGAGCTAATGGCGTTGTATTTCCTATGTTAATGATAATTATGGGGTATGTTTTTGTAACATTGGTGGCATTTATGGCTACTGCAGATAAATCACAGATTAGTTGGAAAACTTATCTTCAGATTATTACAGTAATTGCTTCAATAATTGCTACAACATTCCTATTTATTGCAAAGAGGGAGACCGATTATTGTGCTAAGGGAATGCTGATAGCAGCAACGGTTATGTATGTTGTTATGAGGTTAGTAGGTACAACAGAAGATACCTGTATTTATGCATTTCCTATTATAGTTGCATCAATGTGTTATTTGAATAGAAAGATTGTTGTTAGCGGAAATTTAATTGTAATAATTGTAAATGCTATAAGATTATTTCTAAATTTTGATAAAATATTCGAACCAAGTGGTTCTGCAATTATTGTAAATATTTTCGTAATGATATTATTGGGATATGCATCAATATGCGTAACAAAGATTTTGAACAAATTTAATAGCGAAAATATGGAAGAAATTATGGTGGCTGCCAAAAAACAAGAAGAAAATAATAATATTATGGTAAATGTAGCAGAAGACATTATAAACCATTTCAGTGAGGCTATGGATATGATGGATAAACTCCAAGAAAGCCTTAATAACAGCCATAATTCTATGAGTAATATTGTAGACAGTACAGAAAGTACAGCAGAAGCAATACAAAATCAGGCAGAAAAGTGTGGAGAAATTAGAAATCAGGCAGAAAATGCCGGAGAAGTAACTGCGGATATGATAGATTCTTCGATAAAAGTTAAGGATACCGTAGAAAGTGGTGTTCGTTCAGCAGATGAGCTTAGAAAACAGGCTGATAATGTATCTGATTCAAGTAAGATTGTTGCAGATGTTATTGTTGAATTAACTAAAAAAGTAAAAGAAGTAGAAAGTTTTGTAGATTCCATTATAAATATTTCCAGTCAGACTAATTTACTTGCACTTAATGCATCAATAGAGGCAGCCAGAGCTGGAGAAGCAGGAAAAGGTTTTGCGGTAGTAGCTGACGAGATTAGAACTCTTTCAGAAGATACACAGGAAGCATCAAATCATATTACAAGTATTATACAAGAATTGAATGCAGATTCAAAACTTGCAAATGAGAGTATTGAAAATGCAGTTCAATCAGTAGTTAAGCAAAATGAATTAATTGAAGAAACAAAGGATAAATTCACACAGGTTGCTGATGAAGTTGTGGTACTAACAGAAAATATTGATGGAATGAAGAATATTACAGAAGTAACTATGGATTCTGCAAATAGTATTTATGACCAGATTACACAATTATCTGCTACAAGTGAAGAGGTAGCAGCGGCTTCAAATGAAGGATTGGATAATTCTACAATTACGGTTGAACAAGTTGAGAGATGTAGAAAGATTTTTGAAGCTATTTATGAAGCAGCACAGGGTCTGAAAAATTATTAAAGAATAATATTGCAAATATAGAAATTCCCCTTAAATACTAAGGTATATCCAAAAGGTAGAACCAAATCTATCGTTTGAAAATCAGTATAGTATTTAAGGGGTTTTTGTTTGAATATCATTTATTAGTAGCTTTTTCTATGGCTTTTGAAATGGCGTCTAGTAGCATTATGGAAGTATATCTGTTCTCGTCAGAATATGTAATGTTATCGAGAGACTGGTTAGATACAATCTGACTTTCTATAGAGGTAAGGGTTGGTTGAACTAAGGGATACATAGTGGTTACACTTTCACTTATGTTGACTAAATTGATTGATTTAATATAATTATCATCAACGCAGACTTCTACATCGAAACTAGCGTCGCCCAGAGTTAATGAAGAAGAGTATACACCAGCAGTATATTTACTAATGGGAGTATTGACTTCCCTGGTTGAGTCATTCTTTGGAAGAAACATAAAAACTAGTAATAGAATTAGTAATATTCCAAGAATTACAAATAGTGCAGTATAGATTATTTCTTTCATCTTTAAAACAACAATTTTAGTATTTGAACTCATTTTTAGCCTCCCGTACTTTGTTTAATATATTTTATTGTTAATGGAAGAATATTATGCATAAATAATGTTAAATCTATTAGGGCAAATGAAACTGTGATATAAATATTAAGTAGATATTGAGATGGAGACGTTGGGGGCTAGAGGGTGAGCTTGATTGCGATAAATTATAATTTTATGGTATTATTAGAAGAGAATATGTAAAGCATATGTGAGGAACAAAATGAGTCAAAGAGTAAGAATAATAGATATAGCAGAAGAGTTAGGAGTTAGTACGGCAACAGTTTCTAATGTTATTCATGGTAAGACAAAGAAAATATCAGATGAGACTGTAAAAAGGGTACAACAGTTATTAGAGGAAAAGCAGTATATTCCAAGTATGGCAGGGATATTATTGGCTCAAAATGATTCTAAGATAATAGGCGTGATAATTAATAACCATAAGAAGTATGAAGGTAAGGTACTAGAAGATGGATATGTTGCATCAGCTGTAAATTATTTGTCTAGAGAAGTGGAAGCAGCAGGATATTTTTTAATGCTAAAGGTAGCCAATAGATGTGAGGAGATTATTAAATATGCATCTATGTGGAATATGGAAGGGTTAGTTTTGATGGGATTTTGTGAAGAGGATTATAGCGATTTGAGAAATAAGATGCATATTCCTTTTGTTGTGTATGATGGTTATTTTGTTAAGAGCGAAAAGATTTCCAATATTTTAATTGATAATTATGATGGCGGATACAAAATAGGAGAATATCTAAAGAAGATGGGACATAATAAAATATTATGTATATCCGATAATGATGTATGCATGGATCTGGAAAGATATAAAGGGTTATGTGATGCAGTATCCAAAAGAGTTGACTTGATGATTATTCCAATAGAAAAAGATAAGCGTTTGGCATTTTATAAAGATAAGTTAACAAAGATTAAGGAATATACGGCAATTTTCGCTGTTTCAGATTATTATGCTGTAGACATTATGCAATTTTTACAGGGCGAAGGGATAAATGTTCCAAAGGATATTTCAGTTGTAGGATTTGATGATAGTGTATTAGGAACAGTTACCAGACCAACACTAACAACTATTAAACAGGATAGAGAAAAGCGGGCTGAGATAGCTATTAGAATGTTACAGGATATGAAACAGGATAAGACAAAGGGAGATAGAGTATGTCTGCCGGTTGAATTGGTGATTAGAGATAGTGTTAAAAATATGAATGAGAACGAATAATTTGAAGTATATAAAATACACAAATTATTCGTTGTTTTTTTGTGATGGGTTACGCGATTAACCTATTGTAAAACTGTAAAAGGTGAAATAAAATCTAGTTATAGATAAGAAGTATAATTAATAGTGGAGGGATTATGAAAGCAAACAAAGAATTAAGGGAAGGATTAATTAATTTAGCAATACCTATAACATTGCAAAGTATATTGCAATCGTCTTTTGGGGTAATAGATCAGGTAATGACAGGGCAATTGGGTAGTACCAGCATTGCCGGTATTGGGTTGGCAAGTAAATTCTCGTCATTATTTTCCGTATTGGTTGCAGCAGTTGCAACGGTAGCAGGAATAATGATAGCTCAGTACATCGGTAAAAGTGATAAAAGCGGCGAAGGCAAGAGCTTTTATATTAATATGTTGGTTGCAGGAGTATTAGCCATAATGTTTACTATTATTTCTTGCGGTATGCCTTATAAAATAATGTCTATATATTCAAAAGATGAAAAAACTATTCAGGTGGCTGGTGAATACCTGAGAATAGTTGGGATTTCGTTTATACCAATAGCCATTTCTAATCTGTTGTCAACATTATTAAGATGTAAGGAAAGGGCAATATTTCCGTTAATATCAAGTGTTATGGCAGCGGTAGCTAATACTGTGTTAAATTATGTATTGATTTTTGGTAAATTTGGGTTTGCACCACTGGGTGCCAATGGAGCTGCTATTGCTACTACCGCATCTCAAGTTATTAATTGTTTGGTTATTTTGATTATGTATATAATTCAGAGTAAGAAAAATAATTGGAAATTGTATTTTAGCATTGCATTAGGGCAAAAAGGATTCAGTCAATATCTAAAAATGTTAATACCAATATTAATGTGTGAATTCCTATGGAGCTTGGGTGAAAATGTATATGCCATTATTTATGGGCACATTGGAACGAAGGCATGTGCTGCAATGACATTAACAACACCTATTCAAGTGCTTTTCATAGGAGCATTAAGTGGAGTGGCTCAGGCAGCAGGTATAATTATTGGTAAAAAATTAGGTGCCAGAGAGTATGATAAGGCTTATAGTGATTCAAAACTTTTGATGGTGTATGGTCTGGTCGCGTCTGTTATTTTGTCAATTGTTCTAATTATTTGTAGTAGATATTATGTTATGATTTATAATGTTGAAGCAGATGTAAAAGTAATGGGATGCAATATTTTATATGCTTTTGCATTAGTGGCACCATTAAAGGTACAGAATATGATATTGAGTGGGGGAATTATACGTAGTGGTGGTAAAACGAAATACGTTATGGTTATAGATATTATAGGAACATGGATTTTCGGAGTTCCATTAGGATTAGCTACAGCATTTTTGTTTGGATTACCAATTCATCTGGTATATTTCATTTTATCATTAGAAGAGGGAGTTAGATTAATAATAGGATTAGGCGTGTTTAAGAGTAAAAAATGGTTAGTAACATTGGAAAACTAGAGATTATTTCTCTAGTTTTTTTGCTTGAAAAAAATAGACACTATGCTATAATGTAATTAACAACAGAAAAAATGTTTTAAAACATAAAAATAAAAATAAATAAAAGAAAGTGAGAAGCGTATGAAAGAAAAGGTTTTAGCAAGATTTAAAGAGTTATTCGGGGATGAAGGCGATATCAGAACATATTTTGCACCAGGTAGAGTTAACCTGATAGGGGAGCACACAGATTATAATGGTGGACACGTTTTCCCATGTGCGTTAACTATTGGTACATATGCAGTTGCCAGAAAGAGAGAAGACAACAAATTAAGATTCTTTTCAATGAACTTTGAAAGAATTGGTGTTGTTGAATCAGATTTAAATGATTTAACATACAAAAAGGAAGACAGCTGGACTAATTATCCAAAGGGCATGATGTGGGCATTTGGTGAAAAAGGCTACAAAATAACTAATGGTTTTGATATTTTATTATTTGGTAACATTCCTAATGGTTCAGGTTTGTCATCATCAGCATCAGTAGAAGTAGTAACAGGAACGATTCTTGATGATATGTATGGATTTGGTGTGTCTATGACAGATATTGCCCTTATCGGACAGTTTTCAGAAAATAATTACAATGGTGTTAATTGTGGAATTATGGACCAGTTTTCAATTGCAATGGGCAAAAAGGATAATGCCATTTTCTTAGATACAAGTGATTTATCCTTCGAATATGCTCCAATTAAGTTGGAAAATGCAAAAATTGTCATTGCGTCAAGTAACAAAAAGAGAGGTCTTGGAGATTCTAAATATAATGAAAGAAGAAGCGAGTGTGAAACAGCATTAGCTGAAATTCAAAAAGTAAAAAATATTAAATCATTAGGTGAATTAACAGAAGAAGAATTCGAGGAAGTTAAATCAGCTATAAAAGACGAAGTTAGAGTTAAACGTGCTAAACATGCAGTTTATGAAAATCAGAGAACAATAAAAGCAGTAGAAGCTTTAAAAGCTAATAATATCAAGTTGTTTGGAGAATTAATGAATGCATCACATGTATCTTTAAGAGATGACTATGAGGTTACAGGAATTGAATTAGATACCTTAGCTGAAACTGCATGGGAACAGCCAGGTGTAATAGGTGCAAGAATGACAGGTGCAGGCTTTGGTGGCTGTACAGTTAGTATCGTTGAAACAGATAAGGTTGATGCATTTATTGAAAATGTTGGTAAGGTTTATTTAGAAAAAATCGGATATGCAGCAGATTTCTATGTAGTAGATATCGGAGATGGAGCTAGAAGAATCTAGTCAGAGGAGAGGTTATATAATGACAATATTAGTATTAGGCGGAGCCGGTTATATAGGTTCTCATACAGTTTATGAACTTATTGATAAAGGCGAAGATGTGGTTATAATCGATAATTTGGAGACTGGTCATATAGAAGCTGTACATCCAAAGGCAAGGTTTTATCAGGGAGATATAAGAGATAGAGGATTTTTAGACTCTGTTTTTGAAAAAGAAAAAATAGATGCAGTAATACATTTTGCAGCTAATTCATTAGTTGGGGAGAGTATGACTAATCCATTGAAATACTATGACAATAATCTTTGCGGAACTAAGGTGTTATTAGAGGCAATGGTGGCTCACAATATCAAAAAGATAGTATTTTCTTCAACAGCTGCTACATATGGTGAGCCAGAGAAAATTCCTATCTTGGAAGGAGATAGAACAGAACCGACTAATACCTATGGCGAGACGAAATTAGCTATGGAAAAAATGTTCAAATGGACAGATAAGGCACATGGAATTAAATATGTTTCATTACGATATTTTAATGCTTGTGGTGCTCATGAAAGTGGAAAAATAGGTGAAGCTCATAGTCCGGAAACACATCTTATTCCGTTAATTTTGCAGGTACCATTAGGAAAGAGAGAAAGTATTAGTATATTTGGAGATGATTATCCAACTAAAGATGGTACGTGTATTAGAGATTATATTCATGTTAAGGACTTGGCTCAGGCACACATTTTAGCAGTTAAATACTTAATGGATGGTAATGACAGTGATATATTTAACTTGGGAAATGGTGTAGGTTTTACGGTTAATGAAGTGATTGACGCTGCCAGAAAAGTAACAGGTCACAATATTGAAGCAGTGGTGTCACCTAGAAGAGCAGGAGATCCGGCTAAATTGATTGCTTCAAGTGAGAAAGCCAAAACAGTATTAGGATGGAAACCGGAAAATGCGGATTTGAATGGTATAATTGCGTCAGCATGGAAATGGCATAGCACACATCCAAATGGGTTTGATAAATAAGGAGTTTGAAATATGATTTATAAGAATATCAAAAAGTTAGTTACATATGGTTTAGAAACAGGTCTTATTGAAAAAGAGGACAAAATATATACAATAAATGTACTTATTGATTTGTTTGGGTTAGATGATTATGTAGAGCCAGACGAAGAATATAATGATATTGACTTAGAAGAAGTACTAAATAGCCTTTGTGATTATGCATATGAAAAAGGAATTATTGACGACAATGGAATTGGAACAAGGGACTTATTTGATACAAGAGTAATGGGATGCTTGGTTCCAAGACCAAGTGAAGTGATTCGCAAATTTAATGAAAACTATGCAATTAGTCCAAAACAAGCTACTGATTACTTCTACAAATTTAGTCAGGATACAGATTATATTCGTAGATATCGCATTAAGAAGGATATGAAATGGGTAGTTAATACTCAGTATGGTGACATTGATATTACAATTAACTTGTCTAAACCAGAGAAAGATCCTAAAGCTATTGCAGCAGCTAAAAATGCTAAACAAAGTGGATATCCAAAATGCTTGTTATGTAAGGAAAACGAAGGATATGCAGGAAGACTTAACCATCCGGCAAGAGAAAATCATAGAATAATTCCTATAACAATTAACGATAGTGATTGGGGATTCCAGTATTCACCATATGTTTATTACAATGAACACTGTATTGTATTTAATGGAAAACATGTACCTATGAAGGTAGAAAAGGCCGCATTTAAGAAGCTTTTTGATTTTATTAAAATTTTCCCACATTATTTTATTGGCTCTAATGCAGATTTACCAATTGTAGGTGGTTCTATATTAAGTCATGATCATTTCCAGGGTGGTAACTATACATTTGCCATGGCAAAGGCTCCAATGGAAAAAATGTATACTATCAAAGGATATGAAGATGTAGAGGTGGGGATTGTTCATTGGCCATTATCAGTAATTCGTATAAGATGTAAAGATTCTGACAGATTAGTAGAATTAGGCGATTACATTTTAGGAAAATGGCGTAAATATACAGATGAAGAAGCATACATTTTTGCTGAGACAGATGGAGAACCACATAATACAATTACACCAATCGCCAGAAAAGTTGATGATATGTATGAGTTGGATTTAACTCTTAGAAATAATATTACAACAGAAGAATGTCCATTAGGATTATATCATCCACATAATGAACTTCATCATATTAAGAAAGAAAATATTGGACTTATTGAGGTAATGGGATTAGCAGTATTACCAGCAAGATTAAAAGATGAAATTGCT
>CAYOMP010000090.1:0-11279 GCA_964405075.1 uncultured Lachnospiraceae bacterium | reverse complement strand
TAAAGGGATATTTAGGATAATTATATGAGAATAGTATTTTTAGGGGATAGTATAACGGACGCTAATCACCTATTTACATCCGATAATTTAGGGGAGGGCTATGTGAAGAACATAGCCCGTTCTTTTGAATGGAATGATGAGGTAGACATAGTAAATAAAGGATACAATGGTTATACTATTAAACGAATGCATAATTTAATAAATGAAGTGGTATCAAAAGAGCCAGATGTAATATCCATTTTAATTGGGGTAAATGATTTGGCTGAATATATGCAAGGTATAGGTTTTTCTATGCCGGAGATGTTTGAAGGTATTTATGTGGAAATACTTGAGAACTTGTTGGAAAATACCAATGCAAAGATAGTAATTATGGAACCTTTTATTTTTGAAAAACCAGAGGAATTCAAATTGTGGAAAAAGCAATTACAAAAATATATTAATGTGATTAATTCTGTGAAAAAACGGTTTGAAGAATATGGTAAAAGAATAGGGTACATAGATTTATATAGTAGATTTGACGAAATGGAAAGAGTATATGGCAGTGACTATTTAACTACCGATGGTATACATTTGACTGAGGAAGGGCATAAGTTTATATCAGATTGGTGGATGGAAGAGTTATCAAATTTGGTATAGGTAAAAATCATCAATTGTACAGCAGTTTTAGCCTTGTTTAATAAATAGTGTGAGAGTATAATAGTTGTGTTTGGAATTGAAAAGAAAGAAGGAAATATAGATGAATAACATTAAATTAGGACGTAATGACGCCTGCTGGTGTAAAAGTGGTAAAAAATATAAAGCATGTCATATGGCATTGGATGACAAAATAGAAAGTTATAGAAAAAAGGGATATATTGTACCAGATAGAGATATTTTAAAAACGCCTGAACAAATTCAGGGAATCAAAGAAAGCAGTAAGATAAATATGGCGGTGCTGGATTATGTAGGCGAACACATTAAGGCTGGAATGACTACAGAAGAAATTGATAAAATGGTTGTAAAAATAACTGCTGAAATGGGCGGTATAGCAGCACCACTTAATTACGACGGCTATCCTAAGAGTGTGTGCGTGTCAAGAAATGAAGTAGTATGTCACGGTATTCCATCAGAAGAAGAGGTATTTCAGGATGGAGATATTGTAAACGTGGATGTTTCTACTATATATAATGGATACTTTTCAGATTCATCCAGAATGTATTGTATAGGTGAAGTCAGTGAGGAAAAGAAAAGGTTAGTAGAAGTGACTAAAGAAAGCATTCAGGTAGGTCTTAATGAAGTTAAACCTTGGACATGCATTGGAAATGTAGGTGCTGCAATTAATAAGTATGCACAGGATAATGGGTATACAGTAGTCAGAGAAATTGGTGGACATGGAATTGGTTTAGAATTTCATGAAGATCCATGGGTTAGTTTTGTGTCAGAGCCGGAAACAGGGATGTTAATGGTGCCGGGAATGGTATTCACAATTGAGCCTATGATTAATATGGGCAAGGCAGATATAGATATTAGTGAGGAAGATGGATGGACAGTAACAACACAAGATAAAATGCCATCAGCCCAGTGGGAAGTTCAATTGTTAGTAACAGATGATGGTTATGAAATTTTAACATATTAAAAAGCGAGATAAGTAAGAAATGAAATTTGATGGAATTATTTTTGATTTAGATGGAACACTTTGGGATACGGTAGACATTGTATGCGACGTATGGAATATGATTACTGAGGAACATAATATAAAAACAAAAGTAGAACCGGAAGTTTTAAAAGGATATATGGGAATGCAGGCTTATGAAATAGCTGAAAGGCTTTTCCCTGATATAAATAAAGAACTAGCACATCAAATGATAGATGAATGTTGTCGTAGAGAGAATGATTATCTAATAGATGGTGGTGCGCTTCTTTATCCTAAGTTAGAGGAGATTTTGGCACAATTAAGTAAGAATTACAAATTATTTATAGTTAGTAACTGCCAGGATGGTTATATACAAACATTCCTAAAAACCCATAACATGGGAAAATACTTTACAGATTTCATATGTGCAGGAAGTACAGGAATGAGTAAAGGAGAAAACAACAAAATTATTCTTGAAAGAAATGGAATAAAAAGAGGCATTTATGTTGGTGATACACAAGGAGATGCTCAATCAGCAAAAATAGCTGATATTCCATTTGTATTTGCAAAATATGGTTTTGGTAATGTTGAAAATCCGGATTATGTTATAGAAGAATTTGAGGATTTGTTGGAAATATTTTAATAAATATATTGACAAATAAATAACAAAGTGATAATATCTAATCACAAACAGATAGTAACGTTACAATCTTTGTAAAAGGGAGTAGCAGCATCAGTAGATGTTATTTTAATGCGTCAGTACGATTAGAAATAATCCGCATAGAATAAGTGAATGCAAGACTTTTACTACATTTTGAATATGTAGTAGAAGTTTTTTTTTACTTCAAAATAAAAGCTTTTGGCGGATGCACAGATTGTTATCACAAAAACAATATTGAATTCAAGTCAGCAGTGATGTGAATGTCATATTAAAAAAGAAAACAAAGGGCAGAGATATAATTTTAATAGCTGGCATAATACGTTTTTTGGATAATTAAATATGTACTAAAGTTAAATAATTATGTGTTAAAATACATTTATTAATAAGGTGGATAAACAGATACTTAAAATAGTCAAAAGAGGAAGGAGAAAATCATATGAAAAATGGTTTTGGAGAAACAAATAATTACACAGATGGTACTTTTGAAAATGCGGCGTATAACAGCCCAAAAGGAAATAAGAAAAATGTAAAGAGAATTATTAAAGGTGTATGTGTTGCGGTAGGCGTAATCATAATCGGTATATGCTCATCATATCAGATAAAGGAACAAGAACAAGCGGTACTTATTACATTAGGTACGGCTCAGGCAGTTACAGAACCAGGCTTGCATTTTAAAATACCTTTTATCCAAAGGGTTAAAAAGGTAGATACAACGATTCAAGGATTTTCAATTGGTTACGACCAGGCTAGCGGAGAAGTAAATGAATCAGAAGCAGTAATGATTACGTCAGACTACAATTTTATTGATGTGGATTTTTTTGTAGAATACAAAATTGCTGATCCGGTTAAAGCATTATATGCTTCTAATGAACCAATAGTGATTTTGAAGAATTTATCCCAAAGCTGTATTAGAACGGTGATTGGCAGTTATGACGTTGACAGTGTATTAACAACTGGTAAAAATGAAATACAATCAGCAATTAAGGAAATGATAGTTTCAAAATTAGCAAAAGAAGATATAGGTATTCAGTTAGTTAATATTACAATTCAAGATTCAGAACCACCAACAGAAGAAATAAAGGTAGCATTCAAAGAAGTAGAAACAGCTAAGCAGGGAAAAGATACAGCTTTAAATAATGCTAACAAATATAAGAATGAAAATATTCCAAGTGCTCAGGCACAAGCGGACAAGATTATTCAGGAAGCAGAGGCCGAAAAGACAAAAAGAATTAACGAGGCTACAGGTCAGGTTGCCAGATTTAATGCAATGTATGAAGAGTATATTAAAAATCCTGAAGTAACTAAGCGTAGAATGTTTTATGAAACAATGGAAGAAGTACTTCCAGATTTAAAACTTGTAATTGATAATTCTGACGGGGTTCAAACGGTATTGCCATTAGATAGTTTTACAGGTGAAGAAACATCTACAAATAGTTCAACAAGTGAACAACAGTAAGAAAGAGGGAATATATATGAAGAAAAAAATTATTTCATCAATTGTAGCAGTTTTAATTGTCGTATTAGGATTATCATCAATAATTATTACAAATGAAAACGAATATAAATTAGTAAAGCAATTCGGAAAAGTGGTTAAGGTTGAAAAAGAGGCAGGGGTTAGTTTCAAAATACCATTTATTCAGTCAACAGTAACAATACCAAATAATTTATTGGTGTATGATTTGGCACTATCTGATGTTATTACAAAGGATAAGAAAACTATGATTACTGATAGCTATGTATTATGGAGAATTACAGATCCACTTAAATTTTCACAGACTTTAAATGGTTCTATTGGGAATGCAGAAAGTAGAATTGATACAGTTGTTTACAACTCAACTAAAAATATTATTAGTAGTTTGGCACAGGATGAATTAATAAGTGGTAGAGATGGAGAATTAGCAGAAGCTATTATGAATAATATTGGAACAACGATGGATCAGTACGGTATTGAAATAGTAACAGTTGAAACTAAACAGCTGGATTTGCCAAATGATAATAAGGTAGCTGTTTATGAAAGAATGATATCTGAAAGAGATAACATTGCCGCCACTTATAAAGCAGAGGGAGAGGCACAGGCACAGGTTATTAGAAATCAGACAGATAAAGAAGTAGCTATTTTGAAATCAGAAGCTGAAAAGGAAGCAGAGATTTTGAAGGCCGAAGGTGAAGCGGAGTATATGAGAATTTTATCAGAAGCATATAATGATGAGTCCAGAACAGAATTTTATGCATTTGTCAGAAGTTTGGATGCATTAAAAGAATCAGTTAAAGGCGAGAACAAAACAGTTATTCTATCATCTGATTCGCCGATAGCACAGATTTTTAATGGTCAATAATTGTAATTAATGTATAAACGTGATAAAATTATTCACGATATAAAACGAAGGGATGGTATAGAGTATGGATTATAATAATTATGATGGGAATTCAAATCAATCGCAGAATTCGGAAAATGGCTGGAATCAATATAACGGTGAACAGCCACAGCAAGGTAATAATTATGAACCAAATGATAGATACACAGTAACAGCTCCTAATGGATTAGCAACAGGAGCATTGGTATTAGGTATACTATCGGTTGTATCGGTATGTTGCATATATGGTTCATGGATATTTGGTGGAATCGGTATTACACTTGGTTTATTATCAAGAGGAAAAGAAAAGAAAATGTCTACAAATGCTATGGTAGGTGTGATTACATCAATAGTAGGTATAGTGTTATCGGTGGTAGTGTTAGCTTATTCAATAGTGACAGTAGTTAAATCATTTGGCGATAATGGTTTTATGAAATATTTAGAAGAATATCAAAAGTTACTTGAAGAAGAGACAGACTTAGACGAAGACTATTGGGATTACTGGAACAGTTTATTTGATGAAGATTCACCATATGCAAACTATTTTGATAATGGAACTTTATAAGTTACATAGTTTTTATAGAAAAACATATTAACAGTATATTTTTTATTATACAGTTTGCAAGTAGGAGAACTACCCAAATAATCAGGTAACGGTGTTTGTATTTTAACCCAATTTTAAAATGGTTTTTGCTAAGTAATTGAATAGTGTTGGTAATCATATATAAGGAAATATATATGAAGCTAAATACAAAACCCGGATTAAAATAAATAGCTTGTAAGAGTTTGAAATGTATTAGGCAAAAAAAGGCGCGAGTACTTCCACAACCTGGACAGTAAAAACCGGTTACCAATCTAAAAAGACATGGTAATGCGAGTTGTGAAATGCTGATATTTGAGATATTTAATATTGTAAAAGAAATTAATGCAATGCCGCTAAAAATAAGGCCTAATCCATATAATGTTTTATCTGTATCATTCATAGTGCTACCTCCGAAGATGAGTGTAACATGTGAAAAATACAGATGCAACATAAAATGAATAAAAGAATGGAGAGATATTATGAATTATAAGACTACTGGCGAATTAAAAGCTATGGCTCGAGAACAGTTAAAAGGTAAATATGGAACAGTAATATTGACGATGATGGTGTACTCTGTTGTTTCGTTTGTGTTTTCAATGATTAATGGTTATTTTTTAGGAGAATCAATGGTCTCATTTGGGATTACAGTAATTATTATGTTATTAACGACTGTATTGTCATTGGGAATTGTAAAATTATTTCTGAACATTGCCAGAGAAGAAGAATTTGGAATTAATGATTTGTTTTGGGGATTTAAAAATCATCCTGATAAAATAATAGTTGTAACAATTTTATTATTTTTACTAGAACTTGTTCCTGCTGTGGTTATGACGGTGTTTATTGTATTTTTTGCAGTTACAAACAGTAATTTTGCATTGATATTAATGGTTGTGGGATGTATTGCAGCTCTTGTTGCTATGTGTTTAATTGGATTTATGTATGCTTTAGCTACACCAATTTTAGCAGATGACAAAGAGTTATCAGCTATTGAAGCTATGAGGTTGAGTAGAGAGTTAATGAAAGGTAATAAGCTTAGATACTTTTATTTATCTCTTACATTTATAGGATGGATGCTACTTGGAATGCTTTCATTTGGAATAGCTTATCTTTGGATTATGCCATATATGTCATTAACGACAGTACATTTCTACTTAGATTTAAGAGAAAAAAATATGCCAACAACACAAAATTTCAGTGAAGAACAATTTATGTAAAACATCGCACTAAAGGAAAAAAATAGAAAACTTATAAATAGGAGTTAAATAATGAAGAAAACAACACTTAAAGGAACTAACGATTACCTTCCACAGGAGGTGTTTGTAAGAGATTACTTACAAAACAAGATTATTGAAGTATATAGAAATAATGGCTTTGAACGAATTAGCACACCAATTATTGAGGACATTGAGAATCTTGATAAGAGTGAAGGTGGAGAAAACTTAAATCTTATTTTTAAAATTTTAAAAAGAGGAGATAAGTTAACCAGTGCTCTTGAAAAAGGAGAAAAAGATAATCTTGCGGATATGGGATTACGTTATGACTTAACACTTCCATTAAGCAGATACATTGCAAATAACAAAGAAAAATTGGTATTTCCAATGAAGTGTATTCAGGTTGGAAATGTGTATAGAGCTGAAAGACCACAGAAAGGTCGTTTAAGAGAATTTACACAGTGCGATATAGACATTATAGGTTCTGCATCTTCTAATTGTGAAATTGAACTTATTCTTACAACAGCTAAAGCATTAAAGGCAATTGGAATAAATAATTTCAGGATTAAGATTAATGACAGAAGAATCCTCAGAGAATTACTTTTAAGTATGGGATTTGAAAATGAACAGCTTGACAGTGTATGTATTGTATTTGATAAAATGGATAAAATCGGTGTAGAAGGTGTTGTATCAGAACTTAATGAAAAAGGATATGATAGTGCTGTTGTAGCTAAGTTTGAAAGCTTTCTAATGAGTAAAGAGTTTGGAATTGACAGTATTGGTAAATATTTAAATAATACAGAAGCTGTTGATAATGTAAAAAATATTATTGATAGCGTAAGTGCAATTTCTGATAATTCAATTGAGATGGTATTTGATATTTCATTAGTAAGAGGACAAGGCTACTATACAGGAACAGTATTTGAAGTAGAAAGTGTGGATTTTAAGGGAGCTATCGGTGGCGGTGGACGTTATGATAACTTGATCGGTAAATTTACGGGTGAATCTATACCAGCAGTAGGTTTTTCAATTGGATTTGAAAGAATATTTGCTATATTAATGGATCAGGGATGTACAAAATTGGATTCAGTTAAAAAAGTTGCAGTTCTTTATGAAGATAATTTTATAGAGGCAGCTAAATATGCTGATGAATTGAGAAAAGAGTATCAGGTTGCAATGTTTGAACGTCCTAAGAAAACAGGTAAGTTTTTGAACAAATTACAAGAACAGGGCTATTATGGATACTATATCTATGGACAGTCAGAAGCAATTAATGAATTGTCATAGTTTTAGAAGGTATCGTATTTAAAGAAAAAGATTGCTAAATTGAATCAATATTAAATGTTAGAAATATTGTCTAACTTTTAAGGGGATTCAGTTTAGCAATCTTTTTTACGTTACCTAAGGAATGTATCTAGTTAATGTCCATCATACAATTTAATTAATTCTTTTTCGTCTAAATCTTTTGAATCAAACTCATCCCTGTTGTTAGTATCGCTTAAATCAAGATATTTTATATCAGCCTTTGCAATAGTTCCATCCTGCAAAGCATTTAGCATATCCTGGACCTTTGAGAGATATTTTTCATTACCGGTTAACGTATCATTCATTGATTTAATTAATTCGGTACCAAAAATATTTTCGACCACAATTTTAGTAGCATTTGCTGAATTAGAAAAAATGAAAGAAGCAATATTTTCTAATGTGTTCACGAAATAGAAACTTGATTGCTCTTTTTCTGTGTAAATATATCCGCGTAATAATTCTTCCATAAAAACCTCCCAAGAAATATGAAAAAAAAACATATATTTATTAAATCTGAATTAAAATAACTATTGCTAAATTAATTAGATGCTTTAACATTTATCTCTTAACAAAAGTTACGAGTGTTATGCGTAAAAAGTTAAAATATATGTATAAACTACCTAATATCTGAATTATAGCATAGTAAAAATAATCAGTAAATTGTGATAAAAGTAAAATTTGTTAATTATTTTACAATTAATTTATGAAAAATATATAATTTATAGAAAACGGTATTTGTGTATTTTTACAAGAACAATTTATTACGATTAAAGGTCAGAAGGTAAATACTTCACGCATGCTTGCATGAGTGTGAAGTATTTACCTTCTGACCCAAACGAAAATATGCATAAAAGAGTGGCGAAGCCGCACGATATGCGAATGTTCGTTAGGCTTGTTTTCTATTTCTTTTACCTCCAAAATCCAGATACTTTGTATCTGTCGTGCTATCGCACTCTTTGATTTTGTCGGTATCGCACCAGAAAAAGTAAATACTCACTTTGTTCGTGCTTACTTTTTCTTTGAGTGCGATAAATTAAGTATAAAGTGTATTGTTTGAGATATTTGATTATGATACAATATAATTAATTGTGTAATTCTTTAGATAATAAGTGTTGAAAGGAAAAGATTATGAAGCTGTTATTAAAGCAAGGAAGAGTAATTGACCCAGGTTCTAAGCAAGACAAAGTGATGGATATGTTGATTGATAATGGATTAATTATCAAAAAATCAGAAAAAATTGATAAGTCAAAAATAAAAGGAAATTTCAAAGAAATCGATGCTAAAGGATGCTTTGTTATGCCTGGATTTATTGATTTGCATGTGCATTTAAGAGAACCAGGTTTTGAACATAAAGAAACAATTGCAACAGGTGGAAATGCAGCAGCCAGAGGTGGTTTCACAAGTATATGCGCAATGCCTAATACTAAGCCTGTTATGGATAGTGCCGATAGGGTATTATTTGTAATAAACAAAGGTAAACAGGTGGCACCAGTTAATGTATTTCAAATAGGTGCTGTTACAAAGGGACAAGCAGGTGAAGAATTAGCTGAAATTGAGGCTATGGCAAAGGCAGGAGCAATTGCTATCAGTGAAGATGGAAAATCTGTAATGAATGTGAAATTGTATACAGAAGCTATGAAGATTGCAGCAGCAAATGATATTCCGGTTTTTGCACATTGTGAAGACAAGAACCTTGTAGGAAAAGGTGTTCTTAATAAAGGAAAGAAGTCAGAAGAATTTAATGTTG
Organism: uncultured Lachnospiraceae bacterium; assembly: GCA_964405075.1. Classification (GTDB taxonomy): domain Bacteria; phylum Bacillota; class Clostridia; order Lachnospirales; family Lachnospiraceae; genus CAYOMP01. The sequence continues at coordinate 1,806 of CAYOMP010000090.1, read as the reverse complement.
AAGGAATCAGTAATTTAGTTGAGGATGTTATTGTTGCCAGAGATATTTTGATAGCAAAAGAAACTAATGCCAGATTGCATCTGTGTCATTGTTCTACAAAGGACAGTGTCAAATATGTAGAAATGGCTAAAAAAGAAGGTTTAAAAGTAACGGCAGAAGTTTGTCCACACCATTTTGCTATGTGTGATGAGGATATAGCTACTAATGATACTAATTATAAAATGAATCCTCCACTTAGGAGTAGAGAAGACGTAGAGGCACTTATTAAAGGACTTTCGGAAGATATTATGGATGTAATTGCAACAGACCATGCACCACACCATAAAGATGAAAAGGCAAAATCTATGAACGAAGCACCATTTGGAATAGTAGGTTTAGAAACGGCAGCAGCTCTTACTATGACAGCTTTGGTAGATAAGGGATACTTAACACCTATGCAGATGGCTGAGAAAATGAGCTATAATCCGGCTAAGATTATAGGTATAGACAGAGGAACTCTTGAAGAAGGTAAGATAGCGGATATTGTTATTTTTAATCCGGATGAAGAGTATACTATAGATGTTAATGAATTTGCGTCAATGGGTAAGAATACGCCATTTAATGGTAAAAAGGTAAAAGGTAGAGTTAAGTATACTATCGTAAATGGAAAAGTCGTATTTGAGGACAGATAGGATATAAAAATATATTGGTATATAACAATGAATATGATAATTTTAGAAATTAATAAAGCATGTTTTAGTTTTAATAATTTTTCTATAAAGTATAAAATTTTATAAATGCGCACAAAGGAGTTAAGGAAATGATTAACAAGTTAACAGCTAAAATTAAAGAAACAAATGCACCTATAGTAGTTGGATTAGATCCAATGCTTAATTACATTCCAGAACATATTCAGAAAAAGGCTTTTGCTGAATTTGGAGAAACACTTGAAGGAGCGGCAGAGGCTGTTTGGCAGTACAATAAGGAAATTGTTGATGCGGTATATGATTTAATTCCAGCAGTAAAACCTCAGATTGCTATGTACGAGCAGTTTGGTATTGAAGGGTTGAAAGCATTTAAAAAGACAGTTGATTACTGTAAAGAAAAGGATTTAGTAGTTATTGGTGATATTAAACGTGGAGATATCGGTTCAACAAGTGCTGCATATGCTACAGGACACTTAGGAAAGGTTCAGGTTGGTAGTAAATCATATGCAGGATTTGACGAAGATTTCGTAACAGTGAATCCATATTTAGGGTCAGATGGTATTGAACCATTTATTGACGTGTGCAAAGAATATAAAAAAGGTATTTTTGTACTTGTAAAAACATCTAATAAGTCAAGTGGAGAATTTCAGGATAGATTAATTGATGGCAAACCATTATACGAATATGTAGGTGAAAAGGTAGCACAGTGGGGAGAATCTCATATGGGAGATGACTATAGCTACGTTGGAGCTGTAGTTGGAGCTACATATCCAGAAATGGGCAAAGTATTAAGAAAAGTTATGCCAAAATCATTTATTTTAGTACCAGGATATGGTGCACAGGGGGGTAAAGCAGCTGACTTGGCACCTTATTTCAATGAAGACGGGCTTGGAGCAATCATTAACTCTTCTCGTGGTATTATTGCAGCTTATAAACAGGAAAAGTATGCTAAATTTGGTGCTGAAAACTTTGCAGAAGCTTCAAGAGCAGCAGTTATAGATATGATTGAAGATATTAATGGAGCTATTGGAAGATAAGAGGTACAAATATGGCAAATAAATTTAAAGAAACAGCAAAAGTAATTAAACAGGAAAAAATAGCAACAGATGTTTACAGTATG
>CAYOMP010000089.1:0-11439 GCA_964405075.1 uncultured Lachnospiraceae bacterium | reverse complement strand
GGGCAAGAAGATGTTTAGCAAAAATACAAGAAACTCTGAAGTGATTTTACTTTTTCTGGTGCGATACCGACAAAATCAAAAAGTGCGAAAGTACGCCAGATACAAAGTATCTGGATTTTGGAGGAAAAAGAAATAGAAAACAAAATTTTAGTATAAAAATGTTTAATCAGGAGATGAACAAATAGTGAAAAATAAGAACAAGTTGAAAAAAATTAAAAACAAGAATATACAAAAATCCAACGACATTGGTCAATGGTTCTATATGACAAATAGCGAAGATAGCATAAGGACTATTTATGAGGTTGTAACTAAATATGATGGAGTAGAAGTAGAAATCTGGGAGTCACAAGATGTTATAGAAGTAATTCTATCAGAAGAAGGCTCAATGGATATTGAAAAAATAGAAAGTAGATTTGGCGATGAATTCAGTGATGAATTTATGGATAATCATAATATTAAAACAGTATTTGCAATATCGTTTAAACCGGATTTAAGTGATAAGACGAAAAAGCTAATGGAATTTTTGGTAAAGGAACATGGCGGAATGTGTTGCGCGGATACGGAAGATTTTATGCCACAGATAATGTAGTGTTTTTTAGAAAAGACATATAACGTTCATAAAGACAGTTAGAGAACGGTGTAAAAATGTCAGGCTAATTTCAGCAAGGTAGTTCCTATGATATAAAAAAATCCTCGGATATCTTGAGTCGATATATTGGAAATGAAATCATTTCTTTTTTAGTGAGTCAACTCAAAGTATCCGAGGTGTTTTTTGATCTACGCGAGCAACAAAGAGAAAATTATGTTTACATAGGTTTTCGACGAGCACCGCGAAACTATCGAAACTCGCAAAGCGTGTTTCTCATAATTAGCTGTACAAAATTTGCAACCAAGTCTCAAATAATTAATGTGTTAATATAAAATATTACATCAGTCAGTTATACTTATCACAACAAAATGTCAAAATAATCTTTGACAACCAAGAGTATTAAACAGTACCGAATGTAATGTCTTCTAAGTTATCTGCTGCTACACCTTTTGTAATGGCAGTTTCAGATTCTTCAGCCCATTTATCAAGTTTTTCCATAACTTTATCATATGTCTTCTGACTGATTTCAGGAAGTTCATCGCCCCATGCTTTTGTTGCTTCTTTAAAACCTTTTTCAAAAGCTTTTTTTAGTGTCTCTACAGATTCTGAATCACCACCAGAAATTGCTTTGGCAAATTCTACAATTCTATCAGAAGTTTGTTCCACACCATAGTATCCATTTTCAGAAACAGCTTCCTTGGCAGCATTAACAGTCTCTTCATCAACCGTAATATCACCTGTTCTTAATCTGCGCCACATATCTTCGGCATTAATAAGTGCGTCTCCCTGCTGTGTGATTAATTTGGATACCATATCCTTAAATTCAGCAGTCTTCTTATTAGCTTCATCCCACATTTGCTGAACCTTATTGGCATCATAAGAATAAGTTTTTGAAGCTGTAGAGGCTTCATAGATTGCACCGATATCCTCTTTTTTTTCAGTTGTTTTTTTCTCTGTATTTTTAGCAATTAAGTCTGTCATATTTGTAGCTGTGTTTGTGTAATTAGAAATTCCGTTTATCATTTCTTTACCCTCCTTGGTATATTACTAGTGTACTAGTAGTTTAATGCTATATCTATAATATCGGAAAATGTACCAGTATTGTTAATAAGTAACTATTAATTTTACAGAAAATAATTATAAACTGATAGGCGTATATTGTTTTATATCATAGGAAATACTTTGATGAATTAGTGTGATATAGTGTTAGGCAATCCTATGATATAAAAAGCACTTCGTGTAATATGCGCAGTTCGCGGAAGAGAAGTTTGCCATAAAGGCACCGCTCGCGCGCGAGAATGTGCCAAGGCACATTATTTATTCTTTTACATAAATTATAGTAATTAGATTTTGACATTTTATTTGGGCATATTTGGTTACTATTATCCAAAATCTGTAAGAAATATTGAAGAATCTTAAGTAAGGTTTATGCAGTGAAAACGTATATGAAAAGGTTACACATTTTTTGGAGTTACTATAAAGTTTCGCATATTTAAAAATAAAGTTGTTGACAGCATTAGTTTAGTGTGGTAAAGTTTTAATAGTTAAATTTTGAATAAGAAATATTGAAAAAAATCGTTGATCAAAGAGAGTACTTATAGAAGGTACATCACAGAGAGCCGGATATGGTGTGAACCGGTATGGAGAGCTATAAGGAATGGGTTTGTTAGATGCAAGGTGAAAGGTAACGAGTAGCTGATGCCGTGTCCTCACGTTATAGGGGTGTGATATCGAAAGTGATTTCTGTATCGAGAATGAGTCTAATTATGAATTGATGGCAGGCATTTTTCAATTGAAAAGTGCTATTTTTTTACATAAAAATGTATTTATATACACAAGTGCTAATATTTATAATAGAGAATAAGGGTGGCACCACGAAGCACACGTCCCTTTTTATAGGGGGCGTATTTTTTTTGCTCTATATTGAGAAAAAACATTTGATTTGCGCGAGCGTCGCGAAACTATCGAAACTCGTAAAGCGTGTTTCTAATAGTTTACTAGCTTTCAAAGGGAAATTTTCACAGTTGTATGTAGGAGGTATAAATGATTTTAGATGATATTGTAAGGGATAAGAAAAAAAGGCTTATTGAGCATAAGCAAAAAGTCAGTGAAGAAGAAATGAAAAGACAGGCATTAGAAGTTACACGAGAATGTAATAGTTTTTATAATGCTTTGGCGAAAAAAGGATTATCCATAATTGGGGAGTTTAAAAAAGCATCCCCTAGTATGGGAACCATAGATAGTAAGATTGATTTGCTAGACAGAATTGACCAATATAATGAGGCTGTTGATGCTATTTCCTGTTTAACGGAGGAAGACCATTTTAATGGAAATGTAGATTACTTAAAGCACATTAGGGAAATATCTGATTTACCTATACTTAGAAAAGATTTCATAATTGATGAATATCAGATATATGAAGCAAGAGTCATTGGAGCAGATGCGATTCTTTTAATAGCAGCAATTCTTGATGATGATACAATGAACAGATTTTACAAATTAGCAAAATCGTTGGGATTAGATGTGTTGTTAGAGGTTCACAATGAAGAGGAAATGACAAGGGCAATTAATTTAAATGCGGACATAATAGGAGTTAATAATAGGAACCTTAAAGATTTTACCATAAGCATAGAAACAACTAACAGGTTGAGAAAAATGGTACAAAATGATGTGATATTTGTATCAGAAAGCGGGATTGTAAAGGATGAGGACATAGAATATTTGAGAAATTCAGATGTAGATGCCGTACTTATAGGTAGAGCATTTATGGAATCACCAAATCCAAAAGATTTAGCAAAGAAATGGAAGAGTATATATGAACACTAAAGTTAAGATATGTGGGCTTACAAAGATTGATGAGGTAAAACTCCTTGCTGATAATCAGGTAGAATATGCAGGAATAGTAATGTTTTATGAGAAAAGTAAACGAAACAATACAAAAGAAAATGCCAATCTCATATTAAAAGAATTAAAAAAGTCAAATATTAAGACTGTTGCGGTAGTGGTTTCACCAAATGTTTTACAAGTGCAAGAGATAAAAGATATGGGTTTTGACTATATTCAAATACATGGGAATTTAGATATAGACAGTATTAATCACATTGACATCCCAATATTTAGAGCTTTAAATGTTGATAACTTTAGTCAATATGAAAAAGAATGTGAATATGAAAATGTAGAAGGTTTTCTGTTTGATTCTCAAAAACCTGGAAGTGGAGAAACCTTCGATTGGCAATTGATTAACAACATAAAAAGAAATGAAAAATTAGTTATTTTAGCTGGAGGCTTAAATATAGAAAATGTGGCAGAAGCTATTAAGGTTGTTAAACCGGATATAGTGGATGTAAGTTCTTCTGTTGAAGGAGAAAATGGTAAGGATTTATATAAAATAAGAGGTTTTGTAAAAGAAGTAAGAAAGGATGCAAATTAAATGAGAAACGAAAAATACTATTATGGAAAATTTGGTGGGAGATTTGTAGCAGAGTCATTAATTAATACATTAGATGAATTGGAAGTGGCATTTGAGGATGCAATGAACGATCCAGAATTTATTAAAGAATATAATTACTATTTGAAAGAGTATGTAGGAAGAGAAACACCTTTATACTATGCTAAAAGACTTAGTGAAAAATATGGAACAAAGATTTATTTGAAAAGAGAGGACTTAAATCATACAGGTGCTCATAAGATTAATAATGTTATTGGGCAGATTCTTTTAGCTAAAAGAATGGGAAAAACAAAGGTTATTGCAGAAACAGGAGCAGGTCAGCATGGAGTAGCAACTGCAACAGGAGCAGCATTATTTGATATGGAATGTACTGTGTATATGGGGGAAGAAGACATTCAAAGACAGGCACTTAATGTGTTTAGAATGGAAATGCTAGGAGCAAAAGTGGTCAGTGTTAAATCTGGTAGTAATACACTAAAAGATGCAACTAATGAAGCAATTAGAACTTGGGCAAAAACTGCAGAAGATACATTTTATGTAATAGGTTCAGCGGTAGGTCCTTACCCATACCCTAAAATGGTAAAAGAATTTCAAAGAGTAATAAGTAAAGAAGCAAAAGCACAGTTTCTTGAAAAAGAAGGAAAACTACCGGATGTAGTTATGGCATGTGTTGGTGGCGGTTCTAACTCAATTGGTATGTTTGCAGAATTTATTGATGAAAAGGATGTAGAACTTATTGGAGTTGAAGCAGCAGGTCTTGGAATAGAAACAGGACAGCATGCTAGTGCAATGGCACTTGGAAAACCAGGGGCACTTCATGGTATGAAATCATATTTGTTACAGGATGATAATGGAAACGTACAGATTGCACATTCTATTTCAGCCGGATTAGATTATCCGGGGGTTGGACCAGAACATGCATATCTTAAGGATACTAAGAGAGTGGAATATGTCTCTATAACAGATAAGGAAGCTATGGATGCTTTATCTGAATTATGCAAAATAGAAGGTATTATTCCGGCAATCGAAAGCTCACATGCTTTGGCATATGCATTTAAAAAAGCAAAAACAATGACAATGGACCAATCAATGATTATATGCCTATCAGGTCGAGGCGATAAGGATGTTCATACAGTAGCTGATTATTTTAGTGGAAAAGGATATTTGAATTAGGAGGGGCACAATGAATAGAATAGAGGAAAGAGTACAACAATTAAAAGAGGAAAATAAGAAAGCATTCATAACATATATTACAGCAGGACTTCCAAACATGGAGGGAACAATAGATATAATTAAGGCACAGAGTGAGGCTGGTACAGACATTATCGAATTGGGAATACCTTTTTCAGATCCAATTGCAGATGGTCCTGTTATACAAGCAGCATCTTACAAGGCTATTCAAAATGGAACTAATATAAAAGGCGTTTTTGAAATGGTAAAAAAATTAAGAGAGACTTGTGAAATACCTATTGTATTTATGTTGTACTATAATACAGTAATGTTTTATGGTTTAGAAGAATTTGTTGATAAGTGCATTGAAGTAGGAGTGGACGGATTTATAATTCCTGATTTACCATATGAAGAGCAGGAAGAAATAGAGCAGTTTTTATCAAAAGAAAATGCTCCAATAATGATTCAGTTAATTTCACCAATTTCAAAGGAAAGAGTTCCTATGATTTTGGAAAATGCAAGAGGTTTTGTATATTGTATATCATCAATGGGTGTAACAGGTCAGGACGCTTCATTCCACAAGAATGTTATTGAATATCTTAAAGAGGTAAAAGCTGTAGCGAAGGTTCCTGTAATGCTTGGTTTTGGAATTAGAACTGCAAAAGATGTAGAGCCTATGAAGGAAATAATTGACGGAGCAATTGTTGGTTCACATTTAATTAAGATTATGGAAGAAAAGAATTATGATTTGGATGCAGTTAAGGAATATTGCAGTACGTTTAGAGAAGAATTAAACAAATAACTAAAAGATGCCACAAAAACGAGAGAATAGTCGTTGATGTGGCATTTTCTATTTATGCGAGCAACGAGGAGAAAATTATGTTTACATAAGTTTTCGACGAGCGCCGCAATAATTTGAAAAACTAATAAAAAGAAGTAAGAAAATAGTAAGAAAATATATAACCTCTTTGTAAACTTAATAATATATTATAGTTTTTGGAAAATAAGGAAAACAATATAAGGGAGAGAATCAGATGAAAAAACATTGGAAAAAGGCATTAGCATTAGCTTTGACTGTGACAATGGCGTTGCCAGCGATTGGCTGCGGAGGAAAAGGAGATAACAGTGGAAAGGATGGAGTAGACGATGGAAAACAGAAAAGAGACTATACTTACATACCTGAATATAAAGAGATAGATACGGAGTTAGAATTTTCAGATGTAGTAGTCTCAGGTGAAGAGTTGTATTTCACTGGAAGGCGTTTCGATGAAGCTACATTGACTAGTGAATTGGGCATTTATAAAATATCTCTCGAGGGTGGTAAGCCAGAAAAAATACCGTATGAAGTAGGAGAAGAAGATGGTATTTTTAGTTTAAAAAGGGATGCAGAAGGAAACCTTGTTTTTGTAGTTATGGATTATACTGTGACAGATAATAGTGATTCATTGGAGAATGTTACTCCTATTGAACCAAGAACGATTGAAGGGGAAACAGAAGAAATAGTTGACGATACAGAAGATGTTACAGAATCAGATGGTGAAGAGGGTAATGTATCAGAATATGAAGGTGAGTTTGTCACAGATGACTGCGGTTACTATATTGTTAAGATTGACAAAGATGGTAATGAGATAATGAAAGAAGATATTTCGCAATACATTCTTTCTGATGGTTACGGCTATATACAAAATATGGAAATTGACAAAGACGGAAGAATAGCCGTTGTTAATTCTGAAAGTAAGATTTTGGTATTTGACAAAGAAGGTAAATACGATTTTGAAATAGAAAATACGGATTATGTTGAGCTGATTGGTCTTGATGGCGCTGGTAATGTTTTATCTGGCTCATGGGGAGAAACGTATGTGGTTAAACCTATAGATATGGCAGCAAAACAGTTAGGTGAACCATATGAGAATTTTCCAGAATTGGAAGGTGGATATAAAACATTTCCAACAGAAGACGGTAATACAATTTGTTCTACTGGAAATAAAATGTATCTCTATAATGCAAAGAGTAAGTCCAGCGAAGAAATATTAGATTGGCTGGAAGTAGATATAGATTCAAATGACATTGCAACAGTTACAATATTAGACGATGGAAGAATTTTTGCTGTTCATAATGATTTTAGTACAGAAACAGTAAAGTCACAGATGGTACTTTTAACAAAAGTTAAAAAAAGTGAAGTCGGTGAGAAAAAGGAATTGACTTTGGCAACTATGTATTTAAGTGAGGCAGTAAAAAGTGCTGTTATTAAATTTAACAAAAACAGTGATAAATATAGAATTAATGTAGTTGAATACTGTAACAGCAACTATGAAGAAGGTATTGCTAAATTCAATTCGGATTTAGCAAGTGGAAAGAATTTTGATTTAGTTGATGTTTCATATTCTAGTATTAAAGCATATGAAAAAAAGGGTATTTTTGAAGATCTGTATCCATATATTCAAGCATGCGGAATTAATTTGGATGATTATTTTGATAATGTAATTAAAGCATATGAAACTGATGGAAAATTGTATGCTCTTGTCTCTGGGTTTATGCTTCAGTGTGTTGTAGGATATGAGGATATGCTTGGTTCAGAGCCTACTTGGACATTTACTGAAATGCTTGATACATACAAAGCTCAAAAAGAAGATATGGAATTTATGAGATATGCGTCAACTGGTTATATTTTGTCATCTTTAGGCGGGTTACTAATTGAAGATTTGATTGATTGGGAAAAGGGAGAATGTCATTTCAATAGTGAAGAATTTATTGAATTATTAGAGTTTACCAAGGATTTTCCAGTTGATTTTGACTACGAAATTGAAGAAACAGAAAGTGAAAATGTATCTCTTAGAAACAGGAATACCTTTTTAAGGCTTACTTCTATAGCGGAGGCTTCTGATATACAGGTATGTAATACGATTTTTAATGGAGAAAATGTTTATAAAGGTATGCCAACAAACAGTGGCAGTGGAGTAGTTGTAAGTCCAATAAATGCCATGTTTGCCATTTCTGCTAAATCTGAAAACAAAGATGCTGCGTGGGAATTTATAAAATATTTTATTAGTGAAGATTATCAGGAAAATGAAATTAAATGGGAAATTCCAGTTCTTAAATCTGCTTTTGACAAAAGAATGGAAAAGGCAATGACACCAACATACTATACTGATGAAAATGGTCAGCAACAGGAAGAGATAGTTGTATCGTACGGAGATGATGATTTGAATATTGATATCTACGCTGCTACACAAGAAGATGTTGATACTTTAAGAAATCTTATTGAACGAGTAGATAGAGCATATATTCAGGATGAAAAGGTATTTGAAATTGTAAATGAGGAAGCAAGTGTATTCTTTAATGGACAAAAGAGTGCTAAAGAAGTAGCTGATATTATTCAAAGTAGGGTATCAATATATGTTAATGAGACACGTTAATAAAAAAAATGCACAAAAAGGTTTTGGCAGATATCTTCTGCCAAGCTTTTTGGGTGTTATAATTTTTTTTGTTTTACCTTTTTTTGTGGTCATATATTATTCGGTGGTTGATAATCCAATAATGGGGGATTTTGTTGGGTTTGATAATTTCATAAATGTTTTTAATAATCAGGCATTTAGGTTGGCATCAATGAATACGCTCAAATTTTCATTTACTGCTGTTCCACTTGCTGTGATTTTGTCATTAGCATTAGCTGTTGCTTTAGATGCCAAAATTCCTATGAAGAGTCAATTAAGAACCTGTTTTTTATCCCCTTTAATGGCTCCAACAGCGTCTGTTATTTTGATTTTTCAGGTGTTGTTTGATTATAATGGGACAATTAATGAAATACTTGGCAATTGGACCTCAAATAATATAGACTGGCTTAAATCATCACATGCTCAAGTAGCAGTTGTTGTATTATTTTTATGGAAGAATCTTGGATATAATATGATTTTGTTTATGTCAGCTTTAGGCAGTATACCTAGAGAAATTGTAGAGGTTACTTTATTGGAAAATGCTAATAAGAGACAAATTTTCTTTAAAATAAAATTGAGATATATTTCATCTACAATATTATTTGTGACAATTTTATCTTTAATAAATTCTTTTAAAGTGTTCAGGGAAGTATTTTTACTGGCAGGAGAATATCCTTATGATAGTTTGTATATGCTGCAACACTTTATGAATAATACATTTTTATCATTAGATTATCAGAAGTTATCGGCGGCGGCTATTATTATGTCTGCGGTTATGGTAGTGATAATTGGATTACTATTTATTGTGGAAAATTATTTTGGAAAGGATATGGAAGATTAATGAAAAAGAAAATATTTAGAATAGTTCTTACCATATTCTTGATTATTTGTGCAGTGATTTTTATTATGCCAATAGTTTTGACTATTACCAATTCATTTATGGCGGAATCAGAAATAGCAGCTAATTATGGAAAGGTATTTGCTACAAGTGATTCTGGTGGAAAAATATTTATAGGTGAAAAGGTAAATTTAAAATTCATACCGGATATGGTAAGTTTTTCGCAATACTTTACAGTACTGTTAAAGAGTCCGGATTATTTATTTAAATTCTGGAATTCTGTTATCTTGGTAGTACCTATTGTAGTATTTCAATTATTTGTTGCACTATTAGCAGCATATAGCTTTACAAGAACCAGGGGGAGAATAAAGGAAATTATATTCTTTTTATACATTATTGTAATGTTAATGCCATATCAGGTTACACTTGTACCAAATTACATAGTATCGAAGTGGTTAAATATTCTTGATACCAGGTGGGCAATATGGTTACCAGGAATTTTCTCACCATTTGCAGTATATCTCTTAACCAAGTTTATGCGAAGAATACCGATAAGCTTGCTGGAAGCGGCCAAAATTGATGGTGCAACCGAATGGCAGATTTTTTCAAAGATATGCATGCCATTATGTAAAGGAGCGGTGTGTTCTGTAGCTATACTGGTTTTTATTGATTACTGGAATATGGTCGAGCAACCACTTTTATTATTGGCGAATGAAGAAATGCATCCTTTATCCATTTTTTTGTCTAAAATAAATTCAGGTGAGATAGGGTTAGCATTTGCAGTTGCAGTAATTTATATGGTGCCATGTTTATTAATATTTTTATACGGTGAAGATTATTTGGTTGAAGGTATTTCATATCAAGGCGGAGTGAAAGGCTAGAAAGGAATTGTAATGGAACAGGAAAAATTAAGAAAAAGAAAAGATGTAATAAAAAATATAACAATAATATTTTTAGTAATAATGTTAATTTTGACTTTCTTTTCTAATACTATTATGAACTATTCATTACCAGAGGTTGCTACACAAATGGTTCAGTCAGGTAAGATAACGTCAAAGGTTAGGGGAAGTGGAACTGTAGCTGTTAGTGAACCATATAATATTTCCATTAGTGAGACCAGAACTATTGAAAAATGTTTGGTAAAAGCAGGGGATAAGGTTGAAAAAGGAACTACTCTCTTTGAATTAGAGGATAGTGAGAGTACCGAATTAAAAGAAGCACAGGATGCTTTAGACCAATTAATATTAGATTATGAGAAAACTATTCTAAATGGAGATACAACAGTTGGAGAAGTTCAGAATATACAAGCTGGAACAGATACCAAAATAACTGCCAAGCAACAGGAAATACAGAATGCAAAATCTGAATTAGAGGCTTGGAAGGACAGGGTTAATGTATTAACCAGTGAAGCAAACAATTTGCAAAAGCAGATTGATTTAGAAGGTAATGAAACTGTTGATACATCAGCTGAAAGAGAAAAATTACAAAAGCTTCAAAGTGAGTTAACAAAGGCTAAAAAGAAATTAGCTAAGTTAGAAACTCAAAAAAATGCGGCACAGACCAAATTTGAAAGATATGGAGTTACAGCTGTTGAAATTGAAAACTATGAAAATGATGTAAATGATTTAAAAAATCAATTAGATAGTATTGATATTGAATCAGAAGAAGCTAAGGCAAATACAAAATATGAAGAGAACAAAGAAAAATATAATGAAATAAAGGCAAAATATGATGAATTAGTTGCGAAAAAGAATACTATCACTGAGGCGAAAAATGCTCTTGAGGCATATGATAAAGCAGTTAGTGCCTATGACGAACAGAATTTGGTTGTTACACAAAAAGAATTAGATATTAACGGAGTGGAACAAAAAATTACTAATAAGGAAAATGCAGGGACAAGCCAGTCGGAAATTAGTGATTTAAAAAATCAATTAATAGAGGTGAATTCAGAATTAGCAAA
>CAYOMP010000088.1:0-11477 GCA_964405075.1 uncultured Lachnospiraceae bacterium | reverse complement strand
AAGTTACATCATGAATACTTGCATCATGCCCAATGTCTCTAAAATGCAAATTGACAGCCTCTTTTATATTAACTTCTTTAAAATCTGCACCTAAATAATTAATCAAATCCACTGCATTATTATATGTTCTGTCTGTAGTTCCAAAGCAAGGCATTGTTACCGCCAAAATATTCTCTCTAGGAATATTTAGACTATCAAAAGCTCTAACTGTAACTAATAATGCCAGCGTTGAATCTAATCCACCTGAAATACCAACAACTGCACTCTTACAATTAGTATGACTTAATCTCTTCTTCAATCCCATTGTTTGAATTGCTAATATTTCTTCGCATCTGCGTTCTCTATCTTCTTGTGACTTAGGAACAAATGGCGAATTATCAAAATATCTGTTTAACTGTGTATCTACATTCTCCAGATTAAAATATACTGTTTTGTATCCTAACTCTTCCCTTGTAGAAGTGTCCGGATATGTTGTCATTCGTCTTCTTTCACTTCTAAGACGGTTAATGTCTATATCTGCATATATTATTTCATTTGCAAATCGTTTGGATTCAGCCAATGCCACTCCATTTTCCGAAATAATGTTATGACCACCAAACACCAAGTCTGTAGTAGACTCTCCCTCACCGGCATTGGCATAAATATATGCACATACTAATCTGGCTGATTGTCCATTTATCAGAGAATTTCTATAAATGTCCTTGCCTGTTGTTTCATCGCTGGCTGACGAATTAACTATTACTGTAGCTCCTGCTGTAGCATGTGAAATACTAGGTGGATTAGGTACCCACACATCTTCGCATATTTCACCTGCTACCACCAGTCCTTCCATATTCTCACATTCGAATAATAAATTAGTTCCAAACAAAACCTCTTCACCGAACACTTTAATTGTCTTTGGCTCTTTGTTTCCGGCAGTAAAATGTCTTGCTTCATAGAACTCTGAATAGTTAGGAATATTCTTCTTTGGAATAAATCCTAATATCTTTCCTTTATTAATTGCTGCCATTACATTGTACAATTTATTTTCTACCTCTAATGGCAATCCTACGAATGCTAACACATCCATGTTTTCACTTGCTTTTACTATTTCCTGTAATGCATTTTTTGCCTCTTTTAACATTAGTTCCTGCAAAAACAAATCACTACAAGTATAACCTGTTATACATAACTCTGGAAAAACAACTATTTTTGCACCTTTAGCAACTACTTCTTCCAATCCTTTGATAATCTGTTCTTTATTATATTTGCAATCTGCTACCTTTATATCTGTGGTAGCTGCTGCTACTTTTATAAACCCATGTTTCATTCTAACACCGCCTCGATTTTGAGAATGTTTTTATTTTTTTGCTTTTTTTAGGATATCCTTTAACTCATCTACAGAAAATGTATAGTTTGTATTACAGAAATGACAGTTTACTTCTATTTCTTTACCATCATTTATCATTTCCTGAATGTCTTTTTTCCCTATACTAATAATAGCTTTTTCGATTTTTTCTTTGCTACAGTCACAATAGAATTTGGTAGGAATTGTTTCATTAATTTCCATATCCAAATCAGCTAATATTTTTCCTAAAATGTCCTCTGGTGACATTCCACTATCTAATAATGCTGTAACAGATGTAACATCAGCTAAATTCTTTTCTAATTTATCAATTATCTCATCCTCTGCAAATGGCATTAACTGCACAATAAATCCGCCTGCCTGTTTAACAGTATTAGTATCCTTGTCCATTAATACACCTAACCCTACTGAAGAAGGCACCTGTTCCGATGTTGCAAAATAATATGTTAAATCTTCTGCTATTTCACTTGTCTGAAGCATAACCTGTCCAACGTATGGCTCTTTTAACCCCATATCTTTAATAACATTTAAAAATCCAACACCAACTGCACTGGCAACATCTAATTTTCCCTTTGCATTTGCTGGAATTACTACATTTGGATTGTTAACACAGCCTTTAACATTTCCCTTTGAATCTGCCGTTACTGTCATTCCCTGTAATGGACCACCTGCTTTTATCTGAAGGGTTAATACATCCTTTTCCCCCTTCATCATAACTCCCATCATTGCACCTGCACTAAGTAATCTTCCAAGTGCTGCTGTTGCTACCGGACTTGTATTATGGTCTGCCCTTGCAGTTTCAACTATTTCCTTTGAATTAATGGCAAATGCTCTAATCTGACCATTTCCCGCAGTTGCTCTTACTATATAATCTGACATTTTATTTTCCTTTCTCTCTTGCAATAATATATATTCTCTCACTATTTTCCTTAACTGGATTATGGGTGAAGGCATCATAACTACATACAAACTCCATTCCAGCTTTTTCAATTAATTGTTTAATTTCTTCTACTGAATATGCTCTCTGATAATGAGTTTCTTCATATTTTCTGTATAAATCATCTTTCTCTTGTATAAATAGGGATAACTGATACTCGTTAACACATTCCTCTTCATAATAGTAGTTTTCCCAAATAAAACTACATTCATCACGATTCTCAGCAATAACATTTTCCCCTAAAATATTCTTGTATTTATATATTGTGTTTATATCAAATATAAACATTCCTTTAGGATCTAAATAATTATTTACCAATTTGAAAACCTGCAATAAATCATCTTCATCCATAATATAATTTATAGAATCACAAATACTAATAACAGCTCTTACTGTACCATATAATTCAAATTCTCTCATATCCTGTAATAAATACAAAATTTCGGATTTTGAATCATATTTCTTCTCCATAGCTATTTCCAGCATTTCTTCCGAATTATCCACGCCAATCATATCGTAACCGGATTTTGCCAAAATCTCTGTAAGGCTTCCGGTTCCACATCCCAAATCTAAAACTAAACCATCCTCGATTCCATATTCTTTTAATAATTCAACAACGTATTTACTCCACTCTTCATATGGTACATTATCCATAAAAGTATCATAAACAGCAGCAAAACCAGTATATGCGTCCATACACATTCCTCTTTCTTTTCATTTCACGAAAACATCTATAATAATCCCTACTATTATATACGCAAGTTTGCTTTAAGTCAAAGATTACTGTATAATTAGTTATTAGTTGTGTATTACTTTTTATCTATATTCGTTCTATAGATTTATGTATAAGAATTTATTATATTTACTATTTTAGATACTACATGGGGGATTAAATGGGAAAACACATAATTACTAAATACATTCGCAAAATTTACATTACAAAACTAATGCCTAATCTATTATTTTTAGGCTTTTGCATTTTTCTTTGGATATCGTATCCTTTTTTCGATATTATGTATCCTGACACTGTATATAATTTGTCAGATATTACACAAAAAATAAACAATCACGAATCATATATCCAAATCACATTACCTACGCTCTATTACAGCGGATATGATTGTGAAACAGGCAATAATAAGGAAGGGTCTTATTACTATACCTTCCTTGATGACAGATGTATATTTGTCCTATTATCTGATAAACTAACCGATAACAAGGCTGAAACTATCCAGAATTTGCATATCAGGGCAAAAATCTCTCGTGATAAGGATTCTCTGGATGCGTTAACTCAGGATTTTGCCAAAGATATTAACTGGACTACATCAGATATGCAACTCCTTACTACATCATTTATTATAAGTGAATTAGACTATGTAATTGCTCCTACATATTTTCTTCTATTCACATTAATTATTTGTTCTATATACACTGTTTTTTACACATTTATATACTTATACTTTTTATGTTTTCCACATTTTTCACCAATGTGCAGACATTTAGGTTCTACGACTGCTGAGAGAAAAAACAATCTTACAAATGCAGATTACGAACTAAAAGAACAACGTTTCCTTTACGCGGAAGATATGACTATAACACCCCATTACTTTATAGAAATAACTAAGGAAAAGGTTGAAATAATTCCTCTTAATTCAATTATATGGGCATATAAACACAGTAAAATTCACAAATTTGGTAAGAAACGTTCAAAACTTACATATACACTATGCTTACACACAAAATATAAGCCGGTACGTTGTTATCATAAAGAAAAAGAATATGTTGACCAAATATTACATTATTTAGAAACTTCTCAAAATAATCTTTTAGTTGGATATTCTCCAGAAAATAAAAAAGCCACATTAGCACGAAAGAAAAACGTCTAATGTGGCTTTTTCTATTATTTACGCGATTAAGCTGTTTTTTTACCTAATAAATATGTTCCATATCCGCCAACTACTGCTAATACCAGGCCAATAACAACTGCACCTATCGATACAGATGATAATTCTTTATATAAACCTGTGTTATAAAAAATAGCGAATGGTGATGCAACAATAAGGCCAAAAATTGCACTATATGTCATAACACTATGTTTATTAAACATATACTCAATCAGTTTAGCAATTCCAACAATACCAACTAACACACCAATTCCAAATGGAGCTAATACAAATATTCCGTCTACAATTCCAGCCATGTCAAGTGCAAATACTGCATTTAAAAATGCTTTGATACTATTAATAATTCCATAGTAATACCCTAAAATCATTAAAACTAACGAACCACTTACACCTGGAATAACCATTGTTCCTGCTGCTATTACACCAACAAAGAAGAGAATAACCACACCGATAACTGATGGAGCAATAGGTTCTGTTGTTTCAGCACCTGTACCTATCATTGGCAAACCTACAGCGATTGCAAAAAGAATAATAAATGCAATTACATTACCCACGCCTACTTTTGAATTTGTTTCAGCCAATTTGCCTTTGAATTCTTTGAATAAAATTGGAAGTCCTCCAAATATTAAACCAATAAATGTTAAGCATGTTGCAAAAGTAAATTTCTCAAGCATTAAAGGAATAATATATGTAAATCCAACAATACCAAGTCCCATACCAATTACGATTGGAAGCAATGTCTGAATACTCTTTTTCCAATCCTTAGTGAATCCTGATAATCCTCCAATAAATTTGTCATAAATCCCAAGTGATACTGCCATTGTTCCACCACTTACGCCAGGAATAATGTTAGCAACACCCATAAATACACCTTTAACTAAATCAAGTAAAAATCCCATAATAATCCTTTCTTTCCTCTATTTCATTATTTTCCTTAAAGCTTCTATTAATGTATCCATTTCTTTATCTGTTCCAATTGTAATTCTTAAGTAATTATCAATTCTATCAGCATTAAAATATCTTACAAAAATCTTTTCAGCTTTTAGTGCTTCAAATAAATCCTTTGCCTTATACTCAGGATGCGTCACAAATAAGAAGTTTGCTTTTGAATCCGTCAAAGAAAAACCTAATTTTTTAAATTCTTCCTTCATTCTTTCTCTCGTAGCAATTATCATATTTGTTGTCTTTTCAAAATATTCTTTGTCCTTCAAAGCTGCTGCACCAGCCTTAATTGCAGTCATATTCATAGTATATGAATTATATGAATACTTAACATCATTCAAGCATTTAATAAGCTCTGCATTACCAATAGCAAATCCAATTCTCATACCAGCCATAGAACGTGACTTAGAATAAGTCTGCACAACTAACAGATTGTCATATTTGTCAACAAGTTCCAATGCTGACTTTCCACCAAAATCAATATAAGCTTCATCAATAATAACTACTGAATCGGGATTAGCCTTTATTATTTCTTCAATATTATTTAATTCTTCATATATTGCTGTTGGAGCATTTGGATTAGGAATAATTATTCCACCATTTTCCCTAAAATAGTCTTCCTTAACTATCTTTAACTGTTCATCCAATGCAGGTCTTTCATAAGGTATCCTATATAAATCTGCCCATACACTATAGAATGAATATGTAATATCAGGAAACAGAATTGGTTTATCTGAATTAAAAAATGTTAAAAATGCCATTCCAATTACATCATCAGAACCAACACCAACAAATACATTTTCTTCTTTTACATTATAGTATTTAGCAAGCTCTACTACTAATTCTTTTGCTTCTGGATTTGGATACAATTTTAACTTTTCTGTATCAAATTCATTAATTACCTTAACTACTTGCTCTGATGGCGGATATGGATTCTCATTAGTATTTAACTTAATAACATCTGTAAATTCAGGCTGTTCACCTGGTACATATGGTACAACTTTTCTAACGTTATTCTTCCAAGACATATTATCTCCCCTTTTTATCTAAACTATCTGAAACACACTTTGCATAAGCAATAATCCCTTTTTTTCTCGTACAATCAACGTTTAATGCATTCTAAGCTTCTCTTTAATTATTAACTAATCTAACACCTTGTATTATACATACAACTATGCATTCATTACTATTAAAGTCTTTTCAGCTACACTAATTGCACATATCTGGCTTCTGTTGTTTTATTTATACCCTTATGTATACAACATAACCTTTATATTAACAAATACATTTCCATAAATCAACCACAACTATTCTTATAAATAGAACCATCTATTGTTTTTCACTTCTTTTGAACTGCATATTATACAAGTTCTCGTATATACCTTTTTTAGCTATTAATTCCTCGTGATTGCCTTCCTCTTCAATACCATTTTCCGTTAAAACCACTATCTTTTTGGCATTTCTAATGGTAGATAATCTATGTGCAATTACTATTGTTGTTCTATTCTTTGCTAATTTTTCAAGGGATTCCTGAACCACTCTTTCACTCTCATTATCTAATGCAGAAGTGGCCTCATCAAATATCAGAATTGGTGGATTTTTTAAGAAAACTCTGGCAATAGATAATCTCTGCTTTTGTCCACCTGATAGTTTAACACCCCTTTGTCCTATATCTGTATCATATCCATCTGGAAACGACATAATAAAGTCATGTGCATTGGCATTTTTTGCTGCCTGAATTATTTCTTCATTTGTAGCACCTGGCTTACCATATCTTATATTATCCATAATTGTTCCAGCAAACAAGTATACATCCTGTTGCACAATACCAATATTTTCCCTTAAGCTTCTCAATTTGATGTTTCTAATGTCAATATCATCTATTGTAATTCTTCCCTTGGTCACATCATAAAAACGTGGAATCAAACTACACAGCGTAGTTTTTCCAGCCCCTGATGAACCCACTAATGCCACATATTCGCCACTCTTAATGTCTAGATTAATTCCTTCTAAAACACTAGCCTGATTCTCTTCATATGTAAAAGCTACATCTTCAAACTTAATTTCACCTTTCACTTCTTTGATATCTATTGCATTAGGTTGGTCTGCAATATCAGGCTCAACCTCCATTATTTCTAAAAATCTTTCGTAGCCCGTCCAACCATTTTGGAACTGTTCCGTAAAGTTAATTAACTTTTTGACTGGTTCTGTAAAGTTATTAATGTACAATAAGAAAGTAATTAAATCTGTAACTTCAAGACTTCCCTTAGTTATAAAAAATGCTCCTGATGCAAGTACTGTTATGGTTACCATAGTTGTTAAGGCACCCAAGCCTGAATGATAACCACCCATATAAAAGTAACTTCTTCTCTTAGCATCTACGAATTTACTATTTTTCTTATTAAACTTTTCTAACTCTATCTTTTCATTGGCAAAAGATTTTACTACTCGAATACCTGAGAGATTGTCCTCTATCTGGCTGTTAATATCCGCTACCTTAGCCCTATTTTCCTTAAAAGCCCGTTTCATTCTTATGTTAAAGAAAAAAGCATAAGCTATCATAATAGGCAGGAATGCAAATGCTACCAAAGTCAATTTCTTATCTATGGCAAATAATATCACGAAAGAACCTACAAATTTGATTAAAGAAATGAATAAATCTTCTGGTCCATGATGTAATAGTTCGCTAATTTCAAACAAATCATTGGTAACTCTAGACATTAACTGTCCAGTTTTTTGGTTATCAAAAAATGCAAAGGATAATTTCTGATAATGCCTAAATATCTCATTTCGCATATCAAATTCCATCTTAGCACCCATAATATGTCCATAATATGCTATGAAGAAATTACAATAAGCTTCTAATAATACTAGTGCAATCATAACTATAGCAAGCTTCATAATCATCGAAAACGACTCACTTGCACTAAAGAATACCACTTCATTTGTAATATATCTAACAATCAACGGTATAATTAGAGTCACTGCTGCTCCTAACACAGCAAAAAACAAATCTGCAAAAAGCCATAACTTATACGGCTTATAAAATGATAATAATTTTTTCCACTTATGTTCCATTTTTCTGTCTCCTCATTAATTAATCTATTTTCTCTTACTGTAATTTTTACTATTATACTCTTTTCTAAATAAATTTCAAAACATATTTTATAACTAAATTTAAAAACGCCCTTTGTCAAAGAATAAAGAGTTTGCTTGCAAACTCTTTGCGCGCGAGCGGTGCCTTTATGGCAAAATTCTCTTCCGCAAGCTGCGCATATTGTACGGAGTGCTTTTTATATCATAGGATAGCCCAACGCTTTATCACATTAATTCATAGCAGTGTTTCCTATGATATAAAAAATTATTTCATAAATGCATTTCCTTTTTATTGCTAATCACGAATATTTATCTCTTTCTTTTAATAATAATTAATAAGAGAATATATATGCGGATGTCTTTTTCAATTGGAGGAATATGAATAATTTTGCCCTAAATAAATTCCAAAACATTTTAAAAACAACTATTTTTTCTTATGTTATAACTATTTTCACCCTACTAATTCTATCCCTTATTGTATACAAATTTGACCTATCAGAACCACAGGCATATATGGGAATAAATATTATTTACATAATTTCTTGCTTTGTTGGGGGCTTTGTAACAGGTAAAATCCAGAAAGAAAAAAAATACATGTGGGGATTACTAAATGCCTTCGTCTACTTTGTAATATTAGTTATTATTTCTCTATTGGTTAATCACTCAATTACAAGTTCTGTGCAAAGTATATTTTCCACTGCTGCCTTTTGCTTAATTAGTGGTTCAGTTGGCGGTATGATGTCATAAATACACATAATATTAACATTTTGTTTTGTTGTAAAATTCTTTTGGCTATTTTATAATGTTCTTAAAGGTTTCAACACATTCCACAAAAAAGGAGATACATATGAAATATTTTTTAGTGGCTGCCACAATATTTATAAGCGATTTGTTTATTAAAGATTACGCAGAAGCAAAAATAGAATATAACAAAGACAAATACGTATGCAAAGATAAACTAATAATCAGACGTATTCACAACAAAGGTGGTGCCAGAAATATAGGCGAGAATAACCAGCAGTTCGTTGCCGGATTTTCAACAGCTCTTGTACTTGGAGTACTGGCGGCTCAGGCTGCTGCCGTTGGCAAAAAGGGAATGAATGCCATTAAACTCGCCTTAAGTTTTATTCTAGGCGGTGGTGCCAGTAATGTGTATGACAGAATCAAACGCAAATACGTTGTGGACTATGTAAGTTTCAATTGTAAAAACGAAAAGTTAAAAGATACTGTTTTCAATATATCAGATTTCTTTATATTCATTGGCGTTTGCATATTGACACTTAGTGCTGTTATTGGTAGTGAAGGTAAGAAAATAAGAAAGAGCCGACAAAAATAGCGTTTTCTTTATAACTGAATTTTTACGAAAAATACTTTTGTATGATATAACATTTTTACCAATCTAAAATAAGCTAAGCTGTTCATAAGAATTATTACTTTCAAAGGTCTTTATATATCCAAAAACATCCTTCGGTGTGTGTAAAATATTATGTTTTACACATTCCGAATGAAACATTTTCATTAATTCAGTATTTCTATCACTGTTAATCTCATATGCGTAACCAAATT
This sequence comes from uncultured Lachnospiraceae bacterium, assembly GCA_964405075.1. Classification (GTDB taxonomy): domain Bacteria; phylum Bacillota; class Clostridia; order Lachnospirales; family Lachnospiraceae; genus CAYOMP01. The sequence goes on along the minus strand of CAYOMP010000088.1, from coordinate 1,687 downwards.
TCCTGTGATATTTCATCTTCATCCCCGGAAAATGCTTATCTAATGCTGCGTAAAAATATTCTCTATCTCCTTCTCGAAGTGTAACTCCCATATCAAAACAAATAATTCCTTTTACATTTGCCTCAATACAATAGTCCAAAATCCCTTGTATATTTTCCTTTGTATCATTAATGAATGGTAGTATTGGAGTCAACCATACCACAGTAGGAATATTATTCTCCTTCATAATTTGCAATGTCTCAAAACGTTTCTTAGTAGTGCATACATTAGGCTCTATAATCTTACACAATTCTTCATCATAGGTTGTCATGGTCATTTGCACTACACACTTAGCCTTTTGATTAATGCTCTTTAATAAGTCCAAATCTCTTAATATTCTATCTGACTTTGTCTGAATAGCTAATCCAAATTCATAATAATCAATTATTTCCAAACACTTTCTGGTTAATCCAAGCTTTTCCTCACAATGCATATATGGATCGCTCATTGCCCCCGTTCCAATCATACATTTTTGTCTTTTGGATTTTAAGGCACGCTCTAGTAATTGAGGAGCATTTTGCTTAACTTCTATATCCTCAAATTCATGATTAATTTGATAGCATTTACTTCTGGCATCACAATATATGCAACCGTGGGTACAACCTCGATAAATGTTCATTCCATTTTTTGCTGACAATATTCCTTTTGCGTCTACAAAATGCATTTTCTTTTCTCCTATAAATTCAAAGTTCTATACTTCTTTTACCTCCAAAATCCATACACTTTGTGTCTGTCGTGCTTCGCACTTATGATTTTGTCGGTATCGCGCCAGAAAAAGTAAATACTCACGACCTTCGTGCTTCCTTTTTCCTTGAGTGCGATATTTTGTATTTTATCATATCTGTTATAAAACCACAAACATATATTCGTTTTTACATGGAGTACTCGTACCTTTATTGGTAAAATTAATACAGCAATGACCTATTTATTTGACCTGAATACCATCTCATATCTAATATATTTTCATCTTATAGTTATAGTCAAATGTCAAATTGGCAAACTATCACTTACACACAACGCGCCATAGCCCGTGAGTTCATTAGGACTGTAAAATCCAGGAAGTTGTCTTGCACCTGATATTAAATATGCTTTTACCTTTTCACCATACAGGAATACATCATTTTCCCGTCCTATCCCCCATTCCATCATTAATGCTGCCGCTCCTGTAACAAATGGAGTTGCCATAGATGTTCCAGTAAAGCTTGCATATCCCCCTCCTGCTTTTGCAGCCGTAATATCTACCCCGGGTGCTACTATATCTGGTTTTATTATGTTTCCTCCTCTTATATAACCCCTTCCCGAAAAATCTGCATAACCAAAATTCAATGCATTATAGGCTCCTACTGATATTACTTTTGATGCTGTTGAAGGTATCGTAAGTGTAGTCTGTTTCGATGGCTGTAAAAAAAGTGTCTGAGGACTAAGTGCTGCAGCCGACGGAAGCCACATATCATATATTCCTTCAACTATTCTCTCTCCTGTTAACACTATATTCCATACACCGCTCTCCACATAATTTCCAATGGGAATTAAATCTATATAGATTTCCTGAGCTTGCGAATATGGTGCAGGCTCCCCATAATACACCAATATCTGTGTCATTTCACTTTGGTATCTCTGAGTTCCAATACTGTCTGTAAATGGTCCA
>CAYOMP010000087.1:0-11587 GCA_964405075.1 uncultured Lachnospiraceae bacterium | reverse complement strand
AATAGTAAATGTGTCTATGTTGTCAAAGAAAAGTCTATATTAATACACAAATAAACTAACTCGACAACTTACAATTTTTCTATATCATTTTTCTCAATATTAATTACATCTAACTCTACAGAATTATCTTTCTTTTTTCTTTCTGCATTTGATATTTCACTTATTTTAACATTTCTTTTATTTACATCTTCTCTAATCAATGCATATCCCGTAGAAACTAATGGAATAAAAATTAACATTCCAACTAGTCCCATTAAGCTACCACCTACTGTAACAGCAGCTAATACCCATATGGCCGGCAATCCAACTGAACCACCAACTACTTTTGGATAAATAAGATTACCTTCTATTTGTTGCAATGTGAGGAATATCACTATAAATATAACCGCCTTTATTGGTGATACCATAAGTATCAAAAATGCTCCTACTGCACATCCTATAAAAGCACCTACAATAGGTATCAATGCTGTAAACGCAATCAAAACTCCAATCATTACTGCATACGGAAGTCTGAATATTGTCATTACAATTACAAACATTGTTCCTAGAATTACCGCTTCTGTACACTGTCCTGTAATGAAATTATGAAAGTTTTTATTTAAAAGTTTGCATACTTTTATTGTTAATTTGTACGCCTTATTTGGTAAATATGCTCTAAGTGTTCTCTTTAACTGGCTTCCTAATTCTTCCTTCTGTGCCAAAATATATAGTGCAAATACAAATGCAATAACAAAGTTAGTAACTCCACCAATAACAGATGTAGCTAGTGATACTGTTGAAACAAATACATTTCCAAATCCGTTCTTAGCAAAATCTACTATACTTGAGAATATCTCTTGCCAATTAATTGAACTAGCTTCAAAATCATTCAATAATTCCATAATTTCTGAATTAGATGCAAACAAAACCTCTAACTCTGTAAACACTCTTGCATAAAATACAGGTATTGTTTTTGCTAAACCAGATATTGTTTGACCTATCTGAGGTACAACAATCATTATAACTGCAAAAAATACAACTACTATTGATATTATAGATAGTATTATAGACACTGGTCTTCTAATTTTTTCACATCTTTTACTTTTGAGTAATGTTCTTTCATAAAAAGACATTGGTATATTCAATACAAATGCCATAGCCCCACCTATTAAAAAGGGCATCAATATTCCTACTAGCACTTTTAATCCTGAAAAAATATTGCCTATGTAAATAATTCCCAAAATTAAAGCAGCCGCCCAAAAAAGCAAATTTCTAATCTGTCTTATTTTTTCTTTTTCAAAACCCATAAACAACCTCCTAACATTCCTACACATTATATTTATTTTACAATTCCAACATTATCAATATTTACCTTGCCCTCATCATCACCGAAAATAAATTTAAGTCTAATAATATTTTTATAATCAAATTTGTCCCCCTTCTTTTCAAACTGACTTACTGGAATATTCACAGTTTGAAAACACTTTTTATATTCACTTTGATTACTTAAATACTGCACCTTTGATAGTTTAACAGGTAATGGTGGATAAACTGTGACGAATTTATTCATATTTGCAGAAATTTCATTACCATATGTATCTAACAAAACTATTGTTATGTCCATGTTTTTAACTTCTTCGATATTATCTTCATTTATATCACATATATCAAATTGTATTGCCGAATCTTTCAAATTCTTTGCTCTTTTAAATGAAAAAGTCACATCAGGTTCTAATCCTTCATCCCATTTTAAAAATAGTGCATGATTATCCTTTTCTGAGTAAAAACTTTCGCTAGAAAAAATCAACATCTCTTCTGTCCAAATTGACATTTTACCAGTATAAATACTAGTTTCTGTATCACTGGCTGTTTTTAAATTTGAATCCTCTTCAAAATCACTTATGCATTGAAAAGCTGATGTATTATATTGTTGAATATACACCGTTTCAGGTAAATATTTACTATACTTAGCATAATCCGTCAGCAAATCTCCATATGTATCATTTTTGCCTAATGTTTTATCTAAGAAAACTTTTGAATACATTTTTAATATACTCTTTTGTTCTTTAGATTTAATAAAATTTCCTACATTATACCATCTTGTAAAAGGATATGACAAATCATACAAGCCCCATTTTGAATTAAATTGCCCGTGATTAGCTCCAGCTATGTATAACGATGATTTGATATACTCTTCATTATCTGTAAACGAAACATTTTCATATTGGACATTACCCATAAAGGTAGATACATCCTGATCATTAGCTCCCTGCAACAACAAATAATTCACATTTTCAAGTTCTACTTGATGTCCCGCAGGTTTATACTGAGCATTTGAAGGTGCAATAGCAATTAATGATTTTATATTAAAATTGTAATCAAACTTAAAGCTACCATTACTAGGATATTCGCTCATTGAATTAAACAAATACGCTGTTGCTATGGATTCACCACCTCTTGAATGTCCCATCAATGCAATATTCTCCAAATCCATCATACCATATAAAGGACTATTTTTATCCAGATTAAAACTTTCTACTGTTTTAATATTTTCCAACAATAACACAGCTCTTCCATCATTTTCATTACTCCTGAGATTAAGCACATTCTCATCAACAGATACAAATACATATCCATGAGATGCCAAATATTCTCCTAAATAATCATATCCCAAATATGAAGGAGTATTTATATTGTGATTTCCATGAATTATAAATACAACAGGACATTTCTTTCCATTCTTTGGGTACCACACTTTTCCTGCAACTGGTGCCTTATCCAAGGTATATGATTGATATAAACTTCTATATAATCCATAGTACCACTCCTCTTCGTCAACATATTTAGTCAAATCGACTGAATGAGTTAATATGTCCTTTTCTCCCTCTGGCGAATACTCAAAACTGGCTACTTCGTAACTTCCCTCTTCCAAATAACTCTCAAAGCCGTCTATCTGTGTACTTAACTCTACCTGTTTATTTTTTTCAATATATTCTGGTACATATTTGTCCAAAAAACCTTTACCCACCATCATTATAACAAAAACAACAACAATAACGCCACTTACGCCCATAGAAACATAAACTACAATATTTCTTTTCAGATTTACAGCAAATGCCCATAATCCCTTTGCCAAAAAGCCTAATGCAAAAAACACTATCAATGCATAAATTACGTTACCAAGCCTTCCTGCATTTATGCTTCCCATCATAGCAAGCCATAATAAGGTGGCTCCCATAACAACAGCATGTATAAAGTTTTTTTCGCCATTTCTTAGAAAAAACTTCAAAAATAATGTAGCTATCCATAACACAGTCTTAACAGCAATTCCACCAATTATTGCTCCTATAACAAATCCAATTCTTCTATTTGGAAAGAAATTAGATATACACTCCCCAACAGTTGCTATTAATACAAGTGTTGACATTATGCACAATCCTTTTTGTGTATCACCAAAACTATTATCAGCATATTCTTTCCATTTTGAATATATTTTGTTACATTTTTCCTTTAACTTAATCAATTTACGCTTTAAATTCTCAACCATATATATTCCTTTAACTAGAATCCTCTGATTCTATCATCTTCCTCATCTGTAGATTTATCAATATATTTTATAACTACATAATAACCATAATTATCATTTACCTGCACATATACTCTGTCATTTACCTTTTTACCTAATATTGCTTTTCCCATAGGAGATTCAATACTAATAAATCCATTCATTGAATTTCCCCTTACGGAAGTTACAATCTTATAAGTTTCTATCTCATCATCATCCTCAATATATACTTCTACTGTATTATTAAGCCCAACCTCATCATCTGCTGATTCATCTTCAACTACTTCTGCAGTTTTCAGCATTCTTTCTAGATATCTTATTCTGCTTTCATTTTTGTTCTTTTCCTTCTTAGCAGCATAATATTCAAAATTCTCACTTAAATCACCTTGCGCTCTAGCTTCCTTTACAGCTTCAATTGCCTCTTTTCTCACCACAAGCTTTCTATACTCTATCTCTTCCTCAATTTTTTTAATATCATTTTCTGTTAGTCTTTCACCCATTCTACATTCTCCCTATTGATTCTAATATTTTTCTTGCACTATTTGTCCAAGTATATTTGCCTGCAACCTTTCTATAGCCATTTTGAGCAATCTGATTTAACCTACTCTCATCTTCTAAAACATTTTTAATCTTTTCTGGTAGCTCTTCTAATCTGTTATTTGAATATGTAATCAAATCCTGTCCGTCTACAAAATTCCTACTAATAAAATCGTTTGTGTCGGTAATACAAACTGCTCTATTTTGCATTGCATTTAATACTCTGTCATGTATACCATCCTTAAATTCCGGCATAACATTTAATACCATTTTGGCCCTGCTCATTATTTCCGGTATAACCGCATAATCTACGTTATTTCTAATTATAAGATTCTCCATTTTTCTGCCAAAGAATTCATCCCATTTAGCACCATACACAGTAACCTTTATATCATTATTAATGAGTTCATTAATCACTTTCTCTCTTCTAATGGCTCTTAAATACATATCAGCCAAATATGTTTTGTTTGCCAATTGTTTAAATTCATCACTTGATAATTCAATAGCCTTCTCCGCAAAAATCATTTCTAATGCCTTTTCATGAGAAATTGATGAATCATAATACATTATATCTATAATTTGTTCTATTAAATCGCTATCCTTATTATCCAATTTTATAATTTGCTCATCTATTATTCTTGAAGGAGTATAGGTTCCTAAAAAAACTATATCTTCCGTTTTTTTACTGCAAGAATCATCACTAACAGAACTTGTGGGTGCTAAAGGCAGCATCAATGTATTCTTAATATTTTGATAATACTTCTCAATATACTGCTTATGGTTATTATCCAAACAAATAACATTATAATCTTTAATATCTATTTGCAAAACTGGATGATGATATAATGGATGGTCTACTATATAGTTAAAAAAAGGCCCTTCTATCATGTCTAAATATCTAACCTTTTCATCAACCTCTAATCTTGGTAATGTAGAATTAAAATCAATTATAGCTGTGAATTTCTTGCCCACATATTTTTCTAATACAGAGGTCATATCTTCGCTAAAATCCAATTCACACATTTCAACATTGTATCCTATTTTTTCAAAAGCCTCTGCAAGATTATTTGCAAAAAAGACATTAGAGCCATAACAAAGCACTCTTGATATAAATATCAGTATTTCACCATTCATATATTCCCTCACAATTTCGTTTTCATCTTAAAAATAGCATTTTTACACACCGTCAAAAAACAATATACCTGCAAAATTCATCTATTATTTTAGTAATTCAACCCAAAATCCTCTTGACTTTAATCATAAAAGGAATGCAAAATATGTAAGTTTTACTTATACTCATATATTATTTTCACAATTAATGCAAGTTCAAATATTCTTCTATAATATAAGCTACTCCATCTTCTTCATTTGACTTGGTAACTATATCTGCTATTTCTAACACTTCTTTTTCTGAATTAGCCATAGCTACACCTATTCCGGCTATTTTTAACATTTCAAAATCATTCCCACTATCACCAATAGCCATAATCTGATTCCTTGTTATACCTAACATTTCTCCTAATCTTACTAATCCGGTTCCCTTAGTTGCTGTAGCATTAGTTAGCTCAACATTATTCATTCCACCAGATACACATGCCAAATTGGGATATTCTTTTGCTATCTCTAACACCTTGTCTCTGTCCTTAAATGTACTATCACTTAATGGTTTAAAATTCATCGTAAATTTTTGTACATCCAATTTTTCCTCTTTTACATACTCATACAAAGAAGGAACCTTTATTCTGGTTCTTATCATATAATCCTTCATAACATCTGGAATGTTTAATTCCTTGATAAAAGCAATATTTTTTTGACTAGTATAACCATTACCTTTAATGAAGGCATCTATTAAAATGTCGTTTTTGTCCAATTTTTCAATCAATTCCAGTGCTAATTCATTAACCATAGGGTCTTCATATATACATTCCTTTGAATTAACATCATAAATAGCAGCACCATTAGTCGTCATAGCATATTGTACTTTTTCTATTTTCTTCAATTCTTCAGGAATCCCGTTAAAATGTCGTCCTGTTGCCGGAACTATCTGTATTCCCTTTTCAATTGCCCTTTCTAATATTTTCAAGGTTCTATCTGTAATCTTCTTCTGATTATTAAATAACGTGCCATCCAAATCAATTCCTATTAATCTAATATCTGCATTTTTCAAAACTTCTTGTAAATCTTTCATAATATTCCTCGTAATTCTATTTGTAAATTTTCTACTCGTGTATATATAATTATTAATTTTTCTATTTCTTTTACCTCCAAAATCCAGATACTTTGTATCTATCGTGCTGTCGCACTTTTTGATTTTGTCGGTATCGCACCATAAAAAGTAAATACTCACTTTGTTCGTGCTTCCTTTTTCCTTGAGTGCGATTAATATTATTTTGAATAACATACTTCACATTATACACTATCTTTTACAATTTTTTATCTACACTTTTCCCCTTCGTTTAAATACTATAACTATGAGAAACCGCTTGCTAATCTTGCACACTTAATTCCTGTAAGTGTAAATCTACATATTTCTCACATTCTCTATTATAACAAATACTTATCTTCTTTTATAGTAATAAATAACTTTATTATATTTCTTAGCATTTAATCCAACTATAATATATGTAGACTTACGCTTGTACAAATCTGATAAAATAACTTTGAAGTAAATCAAAAATGACAAATAACCAGCCTGAAACCAGGCTGGTTACATAATTTACGCGAGCAACGAGGAAAATTTATGTTTACATAGTTTTTCGACGAGCGCCGCGAAACATATTTCATTTTCAAAACTTTAGAACAATTACTACCTATCCCAATAGGCTAAGTACCGATTCCGGTATCTTATTTAACTGTGCCATAACTGACTGCGTTGCTTGCATCAGAATCTTTTCCTTGCTATATCTAACCATTTCATCAGCCATATCCACATCACGAATTCTACTTTCAGCTGCTGTAGTATTCTCTGCCTCATTATCAAGATTAATAATTGTATGCTCTAATCTATTCTGATATGAAGCAAGCTCTGAACGCTGTTCTGATACCTTGTTAATAGCATCCTGTACCTTTGTAAGAGTCTCTCCTGCTTTTTCAAAAGACGATACATCAACTGTGTCTATTCCTAATGAATTAGTATCCATCGCTTCAATGAACATCTTAAGAGAATGTCCCTGATCTTTACCTACTTGAAGATTAAGTCCTCCATTTGGTATTCTAGATGCTCTACCTGTTCCAGAACCACCTCCACTGGTAGTTCCTCCAGTACCTCCAGTATTACCACCCGAACCAGTACCGCCTGCACCACCTGTAGTTCCTCCTGAACCTGTGCCACCTGTTCCTCCTGTAGTTCCTCCTGAACCTGTGCCACCTGTTCCTCCTGTAGTTCCGCCAGTACCTCCAGTAGTTCCGCCCGAACCTGTGCCACCTGTTCCACCTGTAGTTCCGCCCGAACCTGTACCACCTGTTCCACTTCCAGAACCAGTTCCTGAAGCTGTTGCTCCAGTATAAGTTCCTGCACCACTCAATGCTGTATATCCAGTAGGATATGCATTTTCTACAAAATCATTTGTGGTATTTAACTTAAATAAATTAACACCAGTTAATGTATTATCTGCCAAAACATCTGTAGCAGTAAGACTACTACCAGTTAGAGTACCAGAACCATTGCCAACTGCTTGTGTCAGATTATACACAAATGCTGATGAATCTGCATCACCAAATGAACTGGCAAAGTCATCAATACCGCTGTACTTACCTGATGTATATTTAGCAATAACAGAATCTAGGCTATATCCGTTCTTTACTTCATTCATTATCTGGTCCAAACCTTCTGCTATAGCATTTTGACTAAGATTGCCACCGCCAGCCAAATATCCCAGATACATACATGCCAAATAACCTGTACCATATTCCGATGCTGGGGTACCTGATGTTAATTTAAGAGGAGACCTTTTCAAAATATCACTAATATCACTCGCTGAAGAAGACATACTTATACCTAAGCCGCCCTTTCCATCAGACCTATAACTTCCATTAACGAAGTCATTAAAGTTATTGTAACCTCCAGCTGCTGTCTGTGCCATTCCTTCTGTAAACCAGCCAGGAAATTCTGCATTTGCAGATTGTACTACTCCCTCAAATCCAAACATACCATTAGTTAATGTCTCATCCATAAATGCATGTATCATTTCATGAGAAATAGTTGCTTCTAACGCTTGTCTGGACCTATCTGTCAATGAACCGTCCGAATTAAATGATAAAGAAGCCATATTTACACCTAACTGATAGGATTGAGTCGTATTTTGAAGAGTGCCTCCAACACTACCCCTTACATATGCCAAAACTCCACTATTTGAATCACTATATAACCTCAGTCCAATACCTATAGATGCTCCATTCAAATATCCAAATGTGGCATCATATGTACTAATAATAGATTGTACTGCCTGTGGTACGATTTGTGTTTCAAGAGTAGTCTTCAAACTATCATATCCTGATATAGTTGCATCACCAACTTCCGACTGCGTCGTAGAAACGCCACTTGTTAATGCCTCATATACAATGTTTATCCCCTCGAATTGACTAAGCTCCTCTATTGTATATGTTATTGCTTCCTCTGTTCCATCAGATGAAACTCTTTCATTGGCTGATGTAACTGATGCATAAGGTGATACTGTAGTACCAGATGTATCTTTCTTCCATGTACCGTCCAACAAAATCATATTATTGAACTCTGTAGTATCAATTATTCTGTCAATTTCTTCCTTTAAATTATCCATCTCAGCCTGTACAGCATCTCTATCAATTGACATATTAGTGTCATTGGCTGCTTTTACAGATAATTCGCTCATTCTCTGCAAAATAGAATGTACTTCACCTAAAGCTCCTTCTGCAGTCTGAATCAGTGATATACCATCTGCAGCATTATCAGAAGCCTGATTTAGACCTCTAATCTGATATCGCATTTTCTCGCTAATTGCTAATCCTGCTGCATCATCTGAAGCCCTATTAATTCTATACCCTGATGATAATTTTGCTGTGCTTTTCGCTAGTCTACCGTTGACAATTCCATGCTGTCTGTCAGCATTCATAGCTAACATATTATGTGCTATAACCATCCTAATCCCCCTAATCCCAATGTCCTACTTCCTTGTAATCAGCATCAGATTTCTGACACTGTGGACACGTAGTCTCTTTAACACATATATTATCAAATACAATAAGTTCATCCTTGCACTTATTGCATTTGTTACCAAAAATTATTTTCTCACCATTTTTCTTCCATATGGAAATAATGGTTTTATTTCCTATTATTTTACATTTTTCGCATTTTGTAATTTTATTTTCTATCTCAAATCTCTCTATAAGATTTGATTCCTGCAACTTTTCTATTTCCTCTCGTTCTTCCACTGATATAGCTTTAAAATTTCTCTCAAGACTACATGAATTGAATCCTCCGCCCAGAAAAAATTCCTTTTTAAACCCACAAGAAGAGCAAGAACATTCATAAATAATGCCCATATATTTCCTTTCATTGACCTATACATTTTTGTAGTCCCAACACATTACTACTTTTTTCCCCATCATACTTTTTAAATGATAACACTATTAGTACTATTTTCGCAATCCTTTCGTAAAATTAGTACTTTTGCATTCTTTTTTTCGAATATTTAAGATAATTTTATTTTTTAAAACTATTCGAACATTTCCCCTGATATATCTACTACATTTTTTAATTCAATAACATTTTCATCTATTTTTATTTTTCCAAATATCGCATCTATCTTTTTAACACTTCCAAACAATTCCATATACTCTCCAACTTCTTTGCCTTCCTCTATAGAACGTACATAATCCTTCTGAAAATATTTAATTGTAACTTTCACTTCTTTTTTCTTAGATGTATATTCTTCAAGACTCTTTATTTTTTTATCCAAAATCTCTTTTTCTTCTTCAGACAGCTGGATTTTTTCATAAGTCTGCTTTTGCTGTTGCAAAATTTCATCATCATATCCTTTTAACGCAGCAAATGGCATAAATATTTTGGCTCTATCCGCTCTATTCATTGGAATTCTATTAGATTTTGGCCGTGATAAATTTATAATATCGTCATATTTTCCCATATATTCTACTCCAATACCTATTAATAATTATGCTTTGTGACCACCAATCTGCTGATTTTTCTCAATTGTTGTGGCTCCTTCTTCCAAATTAGTTCCTTTCAAAATTGCATTCTTGCCAAACTTTCCTTGTATTTTAATCATAGTTTCCTGCATTTTTCGTTCTCTTTCTACCTTCGCCTTATCTTCCGTATTGGCATAATCTGTAAATAAATCCATTTGTTCATAGGTTTCTGTAACAGCTTTACTCTCTTCAATTACATTTCCAAAGCTAATTGTAACCCTTTTAATCTTTAATGCTTTATTTACTACCCTGTCGTATATACTAAGTAATGCATCCATTAATTTTTCAGTGGAAGATGTATGCATTTTTAGCTTGCAAGAACCGTGTGCCGGTTTTGGCACAGTTCTGCCATATGAATCCAGTGCCATATCACCAGCATAACCATTAGCTTCACTTCTATCATATCCAATATCTAATGTTACACTATCTGTCACCAGTTTCTTAGCAACTAACTCCAACACTTGTAATTCCAACATTTCACGCACTATAATTCGTCCTTTTTCGAAACTGTAACTACAGCCAAGAACCTGTCCTGTAGAAATACAATTGGTACTAGGCTTATATTTCTTAATATCTGCCATAGTACAGGTTTCAATCCCCCATGCATGGTCAATAAGCAATTCTGCATCAATACCAAATAGTTGGAACAAAAAATCCTCACCTGTACCATATCCAAAAGGACTAATAGACACTCTTGCTATATCCCCCATTGTCTTCATTCCATTATCTTGTAATTTTTTGCTAATACCTGGACCTACACGCCAAAAATCAGTAAGTGGTGTGTGCTCCCACAACATTTCTCTATAAGTCATCTCATCCAAACTGGCAATACGAACTCCATCCTCGTTTGGTTCAACTCTTTTAGCTACAATATCCATTGCTACTTTTGCCAGATACAGATTAGTTCCAATACCTGCCGTTGCTGTTATACCTGTGGTATTTAACACATCTTTAATTATTCTATGTGCCAAGCTTTTTGCTGATATTGGATTACCTTCATCATCTTTATATAAATTTAAATAATCAGTAACATCCATAAATACTTCATCAATAGAATATACATGTATATCCTCTGAACTAACATATTTCAAATATATCTTATAAATTCTGCTGCTATAATTCATATACAGTTGCATCCTCGGTGTAGCAACAATGTAATTAATCTCTTTACCAGTTCTGATTTTTGCCTCCTTGCATTTTTGAATCACTTCAAATAACCTTGCTCTTCCCGGAATCCCGTATTTTTTTAACGAAGGCGATACTGCCAAACATATTGTCTTTGCAGTACGTGACTCATCCGCCACTACCAGATTTGTAGTTAAT
>CAYOMP010000086.1:0-11587 GCA_964405075.1 uncultured Lachnospiraceae bacterium | reverse complement strand
TTAAGTCATCGGCAGGTACATATACTGCTTGAACAGATGTTATTGACCCGTTCTTAGTTGATGTAATACGTTCCTGTAATGCACCCATTTCTGTCTGCAATGTAGGCTGGTAACCTACGGCTGATGGCATACGTCCAAGAAGCGCTGAAACCTCTGAACCAGCCTGTGTAAAACGGAAAATATTATCAATGAATAATAATACGTCCTTTCCACCTTTATCACGGAAATATTCAGCCATTGTAAGTCCTGTTAAACCTACTCTCATTCTGGCTCCTGGCGGTTCGTTCATCTGACCGAATACCATTGTTGTTTTTTCGATAACTCCAGATTCTTTCATTTCATAGTATAAGTCGTTACCTTCTCTTGTTCTTTCACCTACACCGGTAAAAACTGAATAACCACCATGCTCTGTGGCAATATTTCTAATAAGTTCCTGAATAAGAACTGTTTTACCAACACCGGCACCACCAAAAAGACCGATTTTTCCACCCTTTTGGTATGGACACAACAAATCAACTACCTTGATACCTGTTTCTAATACTTCAGTAGATGTAGACTGTTCTTCAAATGTAGGTGCTTTTCTATGAATTGGATTATATTCAACACCCTCTGGTGCCGGCTTATTATCTATTGGATCTCCCAATACGTTAAACATACGTCCTAATGTATTTTCACCAACAGGTACTGAGATTGGTGCTCCAGTTGCCTCAGCTTCCATACCACGAACTAAACCGTCCGTAGGACCCATGGCTATACATCTTACTGTATCATCACCCAAATGCTGTGCCACTTCTATTACCAACGTTTTTTTGTCATTTGTAGTAATTTTTATAGCTTCGTTAATTTCCGGAAGTTTTCCCTCGCTGAACTTAACGTCAAGTACCGCACCGATAATCTGAGTGATTTTACCAATATTCTTTTCTGCCATTTTACTATCTCACTCCTTACTACTGGCCTTAGCTGATAGCCTCGGCTCCAGCTATAATTTCTGTTAATTCCTGTGTGATTGAGCCCTGACGTGCTCGGTTATATTTCAATGATAAATCCTGTATCATTTCTTCAGCATTGCTTGTTGCAGAATCCATTGCTTGCATTCTGGCACCATTTTCACTTGCAACTGCCTCCACTAACGCACCATATATCAAACTGGTAATATACTTTGGAATTATGGCATTAAGGGCTTCCTCTTCTACCGGCTCATAATTCATAAGCGTATTCTTATCTGACTCATCAGCTTCCGCTTCTCCTATTTCAACAGGTAAAAGCTTTAACATTGTTGGAATATGGCTCACTGTATTTTTAAATGAAGTATATGCAAGATAAATCTCACCGATTTCTCCTTTAGCAAAAAGGTCTAATACCTCTTTACCAATCTGTGCTGCATCACCATATATTGGTTCTTCAATAACTTCAGAATAATCTGCCTTTATTTCATAACCTCTTCTTGCTAAATAATCGCGTCCTTTGTGACCTACGGCAAAAACAACTGCATCCTCTTTCTTAATATCACTTTCTGTTAGAAGTTTAATAACGTTACTGTTATATCCTCCTGCAAGACCTCTATTAGAAGTAATCATTATTACTGCTTTTTTCTGAGACTCGCCAGCCTTAAGATATGGATGATTAATATTTCCTGATTTAGCAAGCATTGATGTTACAGTTTTATACATATAATCAAAATATGTTTTTGACTGTTCGGCTCTATTTCGTGCCTTTTGCAGTTTAACAGTAGAAACAAGCTTCATGGCCTTAGTGATTTGCTGAGTACTCTGGATACTGCCTTTACGACGCTTTATATCTCTCATCGATGCCATGTTATCACCCTTTTCCTACTCTATTTAAACTGCTGTTTAAATTCTGTAATAGCTTTGATTAAGCTGTTTTCAGTTTCATCAGTTATCTGTTTTGAAGTAGCAATTGCTTCTGGAATTTCCGGATACTTAGTATCGATAAATTCGAATAATTCTTCTTCAAATCTTAAGACATCTGCTACTGGAATATCAATTAAGTATTTATTAGTAACGGCATATATAATTATTACCTGATACTGTACAGGCATTGGTTTATACTGACCCTGTTTTAATACTTCTTTAATTCTTTCACCTTGCGCAAGCTTTTCTTTTGTATCTGCATCAAGTTCTGAACCGAACTGTGCAAATGATGCTAATTCACGATACTGTGCTAATTCCACACGGATAGGTGCGGCAATTTTTTTCATAGCCTTAATCTGTGCAGCACCACCTACACGGGATACTGATAAACCTGCGTTAACCGCTGGTCTGAAACCTGAGTTAAACATTTCTGTTTCAAGATAAATCTGTCCATCTGTAATAGAAATTACATTTGTAGGAATATATGCTGAAACGTCACCAGCCTGTGTTTCAATGATAGGAAGTGCAGTTAATGAACCTCCACCTAACTCATCTGAAAGTCTGGCTGCTCTTTCAAGTAATCTTGAATGTAAGTAGAATACATCACCTGGATATGCTTCACGTCCTGGTGGTCTTCTAAGAAGTAATGAGAGTGTACGGTATGCAGTTGCATGTTTCGACAAGTCGTCATAAACAACTAATACGTCCTCTCCATTTTCCATCCATTCTTCACCGATTGCACATCCTGAATATGGAGCAATATACTGTAATGGAGCAAGTTCACTGGCAGTTGCAGCAACTACAGTTGTATAATCCATAGCACCATATTCTTCAAGAGTTTTTACAATTGTTGCAACTGTTGATGCTTTTTGTCCAATTGCAACATATATACATTTAACTCCCTGACCTTTTTGGTTAATAATAGTATCAATGGCAATAGCAGTTTTACCTGTTTGTCTGTCACCGATAATTAACTCACGCTGACCTCTACCAATTGGTACCATTGAGTCAATAGCCTTAATACCTGTCTGTAATGGAGTATCTACTGATTTTCTGGCAATAACACCAGATGCAACTCTTTCAATCTGACGATATTTGTCAGTTTGAATAGGTCCTTTTCCATCAATAGGTTGTCCAAGTGCATTTACTACACGTCCTATTAATGCATCGCCAACTGGAACCTCTACTACACGTCCAGTAGTCTTAACAGTATCTCCTTCGTTAATGTTCTTATGATCACCGAGTAATACGGCACCTACATTATCTTCTTCAAGGTTCAATACCATACCAAAAACTTCTCCTGGAAATTCAAGAAGTTCTCCTGACATTGCATTTTCAAGGCCATGTATACGTGCAATACCATCCGCCACTTGAATTACTGTACCAACGTCTGATACCTCAAGTGAAGATGCATATCTTTTAATCTGTTCTTTTATAACTGAACTTATTTCTTCTGGTCTCAAATTCATGAAGCCCTTGCACCTACTTTCCTTTATATTGTAATGCTTGTTTGGCAAGTCGAATAATTTCCACTACCATCATTTATTATGCAAGCTGTATCTTAGTTAAGTCTTTTGATAATTCATATATTTTTGTTTTAATACTACTATCAACGACTCTATCTTTAATCCTAACAATCATACCGCCAATTAATGAAGCGTCAACTGTATAAACCATTTCTAATTCTTTATACTTTGTAGTTGACAATAACTTATTTACCAATTCCTGCTTTTGAGCATCTTTTAGTTCAACGGCTGTCGTTACATAAGCTGTGCCTATATTTTTATATTCTTTTACTGTTTCAAGAAAATATTCAAAGATTTCTTTTACATCGCCATACCTGTCTTTTGAAACAACTATTTTCAAAAAGCCTGTAAGGCTGTCACTTACTCTGCCTTTGAATATGTTTTCCATTACGGATATCTTTTCCTCTTTGGAAATTTTTGGATGATTCATTAATTTTTGCAAATCAGTGTTTTCTTCAAGGATTTGTAAAACACCCGCTACTTCTTCCACAAGGCTATCAACTTTTCCTTCTTCCACTGCCAGCTCAAACAATGCATCTCCATATGTTTTTGCTATTAGCTTAGCCATGTGTCATCACCCATCTCTTTTATTGTTTCATCAATTAAGGTATCTTGTACCGTTGTGTCAATAGCACCAGCTACAACCTTGCCTGCCATCAATGAAGCAATGGCAATCATTTCCTGCTTCATGTCGTCTGCAACGCGTTTCTTTTCGAGCTCAATTTCATTATTTGCTCTTTCAATAATTCTTGCAGCCTCTTCTTTTGCTTCAGCAATGATTTTCTCTTCTGTTTTTAATGCTTTTTTACGAGCTTCACTCAAAATAGCTTCTGCTTCTTTATCAATATTTTTAAGCTTAGCGTCATAATCTGCCTTAAGTGCGATTGCGTCCTCTTTTTCTTTTGCTGCTGTATCTTGGTCATTTCTAACCTTTGCCTGTCTGTCAGCTAAAAGCTTTCTTACAGGATTGAATAATAGATACGATGCTATTAAGAAAAGTATAAATACGTTTATCGCCAACAGAGCTGCATCTGCTAATAGCTGCAAATCCAAGTTAAATAAACGTTCCAAGGTTTAGCCTCCTTTCTTAATTATTCAAATTATCCGACTCTTAAAGTTTTCCAATTAATGGATTAGCGAATAATAAGATGAAGGCAATAGCCAAACCGTAAAGACCTGTTGTTTCTGCAACTGCCTGTCCTAATAACATTGTAGAAGTTACATCAGATTTAGCTCCTGGGTTTCTACCTACTGCTGCTGCTGCCTGACCTGCTGCATAACCCTGTCCAATACCAGGACCAACACCTGCGATCATTGCGATACCAGCACCAATTGCTGAACATGCTAAAATTAGAGCTTCATTAGTAATATTAACCATATTAAGTTTCCTCCTTAAATTTGAAATAAAATAATTATTCTTCTACTGCCATTTTGTCAGTAGTATAAACCATAGTTAACATGCAAAATACATATGTCTGAATTGCCCCTGAGAACAAATCAAAGTACACATGAAGTGCTGATGGAATTCCTAACTTTATAAAAATAGGAAGTAATCCATAAATTAGTGCCATCATTACTGTTCCTGATAAAACATTACCAAACAAACGTAATGAAAGTGAAAATGGTGTGGCTATTTCACCGATTAAGTTAATTGGGAATAAAAATGGCAAAGGTTTAAATAATCCTGTAAACGCCCCAATCTTATTATACTTAATATTATTTACCTGAATAATAAAGAATGTAATCAAACCAAGCGGTAATGTAACACCATAATCAGCTGTAGGTGGTCTTAAGCCAACCAAGCTGGAAATATTACAAAAAAGTATAAATAAGAATATTGAGCCAATGTAATTAATAAATTTCACACCTTGTTTGCCCATAATACCTGACACCATATTTTCCAACATTTCTACCGCCAATTCAGCAATATTTTGTAGCGTTCCTGGTGTATCTTCTGGCTTTGCATTACGAATCTTTATGTTAACACATATACAAAATATAATAATAACTAAAGATACACAAAGCATACTGACATGAGTTGTTGTTATCCACAATTCTTGCCCAAATAAATGATATTTAAGCAGACCATGTATCATAAAATCAACATCGCCACTGGCTAACAGAGCATTTCCTGAACCGGCAATCATATTCTCCATATTTTCACCTTCCTTTACCTATGATTTTTTTTGTTAAATATTTATTCGTAAACGGCTGAATATAAGCCGCTACTTTCAATCCCATAACACCAATGAACATTGTTACAACGCTTCCTATCTTAGTTGCAAACACTATATACATTAATGCTAACACCAGTGCTGTTCTAATCGCATAAGTTTTCTTAATATGCTTATCTGCACCCTCTTGTGCCATATCCAAAGCATCCGTCATGGATATATTCATATGAATCACCATCACACAGGCACATAAGCTGCCAATCCATAATCCAACTGAATAAAACATTTTATCATCTAAAGCAACTAGTATTAATACCTGCACCAATATTCCAAAAACAATTATTCCAAAAATTAATTCTTTAACTATTGTGCTAATTTTTTTCAAAGCCTTCTGTCTCCTTCTTCATCATAGGACTGTTTAATAAGCTTATAAACATTTCTAGCCCCCGCTAACATTCCCAATAGCATTAACGGAATAAAAGTATTCAAGTTAAACTTTTCATCAATATATGACCCTAAAAAAACACATAAAAAAATAGGAACCAACATGCTAATGCCTAGTTGTGTGATTAATGCTAATGTTCTATACACGCCTTTCCTATACTTCACAAATGCCGCCCCTTTCAAGTATACATCTACTACTGACGCTAATGAGTCATTATCAGATATGCTAATATTATACCACTTCTCAAAATAATGTCTATAAATTAACCATTTTGTATATACTTTTTTATACTTTTTTAACCTTTCTTAATAATTTACATATTATTGGAATATTTGTATTTTGTTTCTAAATAAAACAAGTAAATTTTTCCTATTTTTGTAATTTCTGTAACTTTATGTTAACCCCATATATTCTCCTTTCAAACTTTTAGCTAATTTTTCTTAAACTATTGCCTTAATTTTTTACTTAAGACAATCCTTTTGTATTTTAGTAGTTTTCTTTTCATATTATTGCATTTATAATTTATTTATATTTGTATTTTTGCAGACTCTGTTTTGCACTTTAACTCAATGCTTGAATACTGGTTCTAATATTAAAAGATATTCTATTTATAATAGTTCCTCATTATTTACACAATCATCTTATGACTAAAGTCATTTGTTATTTTCTCACCTATAAAGTGTGAAGTTCCTTCTGAGTTATAAATAGATATTTGCCATCTTTATTAAGAACTATTTACGGAGGTTAAACTTATATGAATAATAATATTAAAACAGTTCCATCCCCACTATACCGCGACCCCATATATGATGGAGCTACTGACCCAACTATAATATTTAATAGGGAAGAAAACAACTATTGGATGTTTTATACTCAGCGTCGTTCTACTGAATTTGGCATAGGAGTATCCACTATTCACGGTACAAAAATCGGTATTGCCTCATCGAATAATGGAATTGATTGGCTATATCGTGGAACATTGGATAATCTGGAATTTGAACCAGGTACTAATACGTTTTGGGCACCAGAAGTAGTATATGCAAAAGGCGAATACCATATGTATGTATCTTATGTTCCGGGAGTTCCAACAGATTGGAATCATCCTAGGTACATAGTCCACTATACAGCCAACAACCTATGGAACTGGACATTTCAATCAGTTCTTAATCTTTCCTCTGATAAGGTAATTGATGCCTGCGTTTACGAAATCGAACCAGATTTATTTAAAATGTGGTACAAAGATGAACGCGATGACTCTCATTCCTATGCAGCTATCAGCCACGACCTTTATAATTGGGAGGTTGTAGGACCAGAGATAACTGATGTTCCACACGAAGGTCCTAATGTATTTACTTTTCAAAACAGACATTGGATGTTAACTGATTTTTGGAACGGCTTAGGGGTTTACGAAACTAGTGATTTCAAGGACTGGACCAGACGTGCTGATATTCTTCAGGAACCTGGCACCCGAACGGATGATGGGCAAATAGGGCATCACGCAGATGTAGTAGTTAATTCAAAAGGGGAAGCATATGTCTTTTACTTTGTCCACCCAGAATTTGACCCTGTCACATTTCCAAAAGGACAACAAACTACCTATAAGAAAAACCGAACTGTAATTCAGGTTGGTAAATTAGAATTACAGGGAGATAACCTGGTACTTAATAGAGACAAAGTTATTGAAGCTGAGTCTTTATTTTAAGCCTATATCTGATAGGTATATTTAATTATAAACTATAAGAAAAAGCTCTAATTTTATAACTTAATGATAAATCAAAAATCATTTGTTATAAGCTTAGAGCCTTTTTAATAGCATTATGTTGAGATTATGCAAATCATTCACTAGCCTTTTATTTATATATATTCATAAATAAAAATAATCTTACACACATTAAAAACTTGCGATTACATTTACTGCTATTACAAAATATGAATATAATTTCTATTTTATTATCTTATTACATTATTTTCTTGGCACTATTGCTTCTTATAAGCATTAAAAACAATAAATCCTCCACTAAATACATCCAAAATAATTCCAACAATTATAAAACAAATTATCAGAGTATCCCTTATCTCGAAAACTTGTGACATATCATATGCCATATATGGTGCTGCTATAATAACAATTAATCCAATAGTAAAAATTGCTGACATAATAATCATCGATGTCGTTTTACTCATTGCATCCTCCTATCCACGCTGTATAACGCGTAATTACTTGGTTTTATATAATTCCCACCTCTTGTTGCTAAAATCCCTTCATTTGTGTAATCATATATATCTTTATCATTTTTCTTATCATACTTCATATCAAAAGCATTAAAAATGCTTACTAAATCCAGCATCCCAAAAAAATATACTTACTTTATGAAAATATATACATATATATACAAAATATATTTTTTAAAATATTGCCTTTGAGCCACTGTACACCTCTACCAACATAATGCACATTAGGCATATCAACCTGTAACTCTGGCACATTTTCAATCGGAATGATTATCCCAAAAGTATTCTCTTCAACAAATTTTGATGTTCCACCTGAATACAATTTTTTATACTTATTCGTAAACTTTCCAAGTGATCTATATAACCATTTACCCTACCTAAACCTCACTTGCAGATTCATCTTAATATACATTTCCCCATCCTCTTCATACAGGCTCATATATTCATGTCTGCTTGTAGAAGCCTTTTCAAGAATTGTATTATCCAACAGATACTGCTCGAAGAAATTTCTGTTATATATATGATAAGCCAGTATTTCGCCATCTGCCTTTACAATTATGTATCCACCATTTGCTTCATCCAATCCGTCCCATGGCTTTGCCGGTTTCATACCTAATGCACAAGAACAGAGGAATTTTTTAAATTTATATGTATACATCATCGTATCACCATAACCAAGTGGATCTCTTTCTCCAAGCATATCAACCAACTTGTCACAATCCTTAACATCTTCTCTATAAAAATATAACAGCATGTTTCCTATGATCTCCGGCATACTGCTGTCAACCATAATCAGATTTCTTTTGAACCCGTCATGATTCATTCCATAGTATTGAACTTTACCACCATATTCTGCTATCTTTGCCATTCTATCCTTAATCTTTGTTCTTGTATCTATCGCATTAATTTCTTCTGCCTGTTCATATGTAATTCCCGTAACTTTATAAATAAAATTAGTCGTAAGTCCTGCATTCAGTAATGTAGGTGCATTTCCTACTTCTGACTTAATCGAAAATCCTACATTACGGATGAAATTAGTGTGTATATCTTCTATCTGCATGGATATGTCTGTAGTATCCGCAGATGGCGCTTTTATCTTTGTTACCTTAATTCCATTAGCAAATTCTGCAATTTCTTCCAATTCAAAGCTACCACTGTGATTTGCAATCTCCTTTAAAAGCAGATTTGCTTTATTCTCCATTTCATTCCTTGAAACCGTCTGAATTATATCGGACCGAACCTCAATATTGATATTTCCATCATTAATTACATAATCAATTACATTTCCTTTTGTTTCTTCTCTAATTATCTTCAGTATCGGATAGTAAACTTCATCAATTTTTTCAACTTTTTCATTAGCTGCATATACTCTTCCCTGACTAAGCAGTTTCATAAACGCATACAATTCTGACCATTCGCCTTTGTTTCCTGCCATTCTAGCATCTTTATTTGCCATTTTCTTCCAACACCTTCCTTATTTCTTTAGCAATTGCCTCAATAACATTAACGGTCACACTGTTACCAAACTGTTTATACAAATGCGTATCAGCCAGTTCAAGCTTGAAATCATCTGGAAAACCTTGTAATCTCGCCCATTCTCTTGGAGTCATTTTTCTGATTCCTTCTCTGTTTACTTCACCTTTAATATGAGTAACAGGAACAAAAGTCGTCTGTCGCTTATCTATTATCAGATTTCTCTCTCTTCCCATTCCTCCGCATACTATTGCACCTGCTTTACCATCCAAATCCCTTATTTCATAACCAAATCCATTTCCCTTTGATTCATGACGTGCCTTATGCCTTTTTAATGTATCAATATATACTGTAGAAAGGTAATATTTAACGCTTACCTCTTTCTCTTCCATAATGTCCCGTATACAGGTATCTGGATTTGTCGGTTTTGGAAATCTAAAACTGCCACTGTCTATGTCATTTCTGAAAGCAACAATATAAATACGCTCTCTATTCTGTGGTACGCCAAAATCCTTACTATTTAGAATTTCATCATAAACATTATATCCAATCTGTTCAAAAGCTTTTTTTATAACCTTAAAGGTTCTTCCCTTATCATGAATGGTAAGCCCTTTTACATTTTCACAAAAAATCACTTTAGGTTTATGATATTCGCAAATTCTCACCACATCCTGAAATAGTGTGCCCCTGCATAACCCTCTATAATCATCTTCAAATCCCATTCTTTTTCCGGCAAGCGAAAATGCCTGACAAGGAAATCCCGCAAGGCAGATATCAAATTCAGGAATGTCCTTTTCATCTATTTTTGTAATGTCCCCCGCAATATCAAATTTATCGTGATAATTCAGCTTATATGTCTTTTGTGCATATTCATCCCATTCACTGACAAAAACAGTCTTAATATTTTTTCCAAATGCATTATCAAATCCTTTTCTGATTCCTCCTATACCGGCAAATAAGTCTATTGATTTATACATGTGAAATCTCCTCTATTCTATATCGTAGTCACTAAATTTTTGTTCAAAGACAGCTTCTTCTATTACCTGTATACATTCATCTGTTTTCTTCATAATGTCTTTTCCCCAGAATCGTATAACAGTCCATCCTAAGAATTGAAGCTGTTTATTAATTTCATCATCATGTTGCTGATTCCTAGATATTTTGTTAATCCAAAACTCAGCATTTTTTCCTCTCTCAAGCTGTGGTTTCAAAACTTCCCAGTCCTTCCCATGAAAGAATTCACTGTCGCAAAAAATGGCTATTTTATACTTTGTCAGCACAATATCTGGTTTTCCCGGCAATTCTGCATAATTTTTTCTATAACGATAACCACGATTCCACAATTCTTTACGGAGTTTTAATTCTATCGAAGTATCCTTCGACTTAATATTTTTCATATTTTTATGGCGTTGTTCTTTTGTAAGCTTATCCACCCTCATCACTCCGATTCATCAGGTACTATTTCTAAGATATCAGAAATTTCACATTTTAGAGCAATGCATATTTTTAATAATATATCCATATTTACATTCTCATTTCTTCCAAGCTTTGCAATTGACGCATTACTGATTCCAGCCTGCGCCGCAAGGTCTTTCTTCATCATTTCTCTGTCAATTAACAATTTCCACAATTTCTTATAACTTATCTTCATTGTGTCCTCCAAACCCAGAACATATTTTCGTTTTTAATCTTACCATACACAGATAAATATAACAAGTCCTTTTTCACATTTAACTATGAGTTCTCACACTTTCTTTTGTGATTTAACATTTTACAGTTTCATATAAATATAAATATACACACTTTAAGCACGTAAAGTGAAATTTTAAATTCCAGTTTTTATACCCCCAAAAACACAATTCTGGA
>CAYOMP010000085.1:0-11658 GCA_964405075.1 uncultured Lachnospiraceae bacterium | reverse complement strand
ATCAGGATTTTCATTTGAATTTGAAAAGCGTTTGATAACACTTAAAACAAGTCGTAAATTACCTTTTATATATTTTTCCCGTGCTTCCAAATTTCCTTGCTGTATTTGACTAAATAATGTTATTTTTTCGTCAGCTGTTAATAGAGGCAGTTTTGCTGTGTTAACACCACATAGTTCAACTTTGTTAATAGGCATTTTGAGTCCTCCTTGAAGTAGAATTTATAATAAAATAATTGTCACTATGGGAGAAAAATATTCAATTTTAAAACGTAAATCTGTGGTAAATATTAGAAATGGAAAAGAAAGATAAAAAAATCATATATTTGCAAATGAAAACAGAAGAGAATATTAAAAATGAAAACGTGTGCAAAAATTTTTGCTAAAACAAAATTAAATAAATATTATTTAAGAAATTAAATAAATATTATTTAAGATGATGTAAAATATTTTAAATTGTACTATACTTATAGGTGATTACTGAGGAAAAGGAGAAGTGAAGTATGGGACTAAAAAATATTTCCAGACTAATACAAGAAGAAATAAATGCTAATCGTATTGCGGGGGCAAGATGCGCTGTGGCTCATAATGGAGAAATTATATTTAATGAAAGTTATGGCTTTATGAACATAGAAAATAAAGAAAGTATGAGAAAGGATACAATATTTAGATTGTATTCTTTGAGTAAACCTATAGCTGCAGTAGCATGTATGATTTTGTATGAAAGAGGTTTGATAGATTTGCATGAACCTGTTTCTAAATATATAGGAAGTTTTAAAGAACAAAGGGTATGGACTAAAGATGGGGAAGTACCGGCTGATAGCGAAATAACTATAAAGGAATTGTTATCTATGACATCGGGATTAGTATATCCTGATTGTGATGAAGCTGGCAAAATAATGGAAGAACTATATCAAAAGGAAGAAAAGAAAATTCAAGAAGGAAATGGAAGTACAACTCAAGAGCTATGCAATCTTATTGGCAAACAACCACTAGCGTTTCAACCGGGAACAAAGTGGAGATATGGAACAAGTACAGATATCTTGGGCGCAGTAATGGAAAAAATATATGGCACTTCCTTGGGAGAATTTTATAAAAAGGAAATATTTGAACCTTTAGGAATGAAAGACACAGGTTTTTTTGTGCCTTTAGAAAAACAAGAGAGATTTTCTGAATTATATATGCAGAATATAAAGGATGGTAAATGCCAATTGGAAGTAGATGAAAAAAGACACTTATGTTTAACTAAGTGTTTGGAAAAACCAGCATTTGAATCGGCGGGTGCAGGTTTAGTATCTACATTGGATGATTATATGAAATTTGCAATGATGCTTGCTAATAATGGTGAGTTAAATGGCGTTAGAATATTAGGTAGGAAAACAATAGATTTAATGACAACTAATCAATTGTTGGAAAGTCAAATGTGTGATATGAATTGGGAATCTATGCTAGGATATGGCTATGGATTCTTTATGAGAGTATTAATGGATCAAGTAAAGGCAGCAAGTAATGCAAGCATAGGAGAGTTTGGATGGGATGGTTGGACAGGGCCATATTTAAGCATCGACAGAGAAGAAAATACAGTTTTTCTATATATGATACAAGTAAGCGGATACTCAGATCCACAATTAATTCGTAAAATGAAAGCTATAGTAAATGCCAATATATAGGAAAAATGAATTAGAAACACGAAATATGTAAGCTTACATTTATAAAATCCGAAACGCAATACTCTTTTGGGAGTCTTGTGTTTTTATGTAATTTATTTGCTATATGATTAGCAGAGAGTTCCAAAGAGCACAGCAAGCTGAGAAAAACTTTCTGATTAGTTTTTGCTTAATTGAATAAAAATATTTAGAAAGAAAGTGTTGCAAAAAAAGTTTGAGTGTTGCAAAATGCATAAAGGTTTTTTGAAGTGAAAATGAGTGATTTTCAAAAAAACTTATAATTTTTTTGAAAATCAAGTGATAACGTTTGCAAAAAATGAAAAAAAGTATTGGGCAGAAAGTACAAAAACAGATGTACATATATGTCAAAATGTACAATTGACATAATAAATATCGAATGGTATAGTAAAAAAGTAAAGTTTGAAGGGCATAAATGCATAATTTTATAGAAAAATATTTAGATGTGTTTATGCGTATTTTTTTAAAAAAGAATGCAAACCTTTGCAAAAAAAGAAAAGGAGAGATTTAGTATTATGAAAAAGACTAACAAAATCGTTGCTTTATTAATGGCAACTACTATGGTAGCTTCAGTAGCTGGTTGTGGTTCTTCAAATAACACAGCTGAGACAGCTCCAGCAACAGAAACAACAACAGAAACAACAGAAGCTGCAACAGAAGAAACTAAGACAGAAGAAGCTGCAACAGAAGAAGCTGCACCAGCAGGTGATGGCGAAATCTCATTCTCATGGTGGGGTGGAGATTCAAGACATGAAGCTACAATCGCTGCAGTAGACAAGTTCACAGAAACTACTGGTATCAATGTAAAAACTCAGTATGCTGCATGGTCAGGCTGGGAAGAAAGTATGGCAACAGCATTCGCTACTGGAACAGCTCCAGACGTTAACCAGATTAACTGGAACTGGATTAATTCATTCAGTGCTGACGGAAGCGTATTTGCTGACATCAATGAATACTCAGATATCATTGACTTAACTCAGTTTGATGCTGAACTTCTTGAACAGTGTACATTAGCTGATAAATTACAGGCAGTTCCTGTATCAGTAACTGGTAGATTATTCTACTGGAACAAAGCTACATTTGATAAAGCTGGAATCAAAATTCCAACAACTGTAGAAGCATTAAAAGCAGCTGGTGAAACATTCAAAACTGTTTTAGGTGATGAATATTATCCATTAGCTCTTGGTGAATATGACAGAATGATTCTTATGACATTCTACTTAGAATCTAAATATGGTAAAGCTTGGGTTGAAAATAACGAAGTACAGTACACAGTAGAAGAAGTAAAAGATGGTATGGAATTCATACAGTCATTAGAAGATGCTCATGCATTAGCTTCTATCGAAACTATCTTAGGTGATGGTGCTGAATCTCTTGATAAAAACCCTAAGTGGATGAACGGACAGTACGCTGGTATCTTAGAATGGGATTCATCAGCATCTAAGTTCTCTGGTTCATTAGCTGAAGGACAGGAATTCGTAATTGGTGATTACTTAACAGATATGGGTGACACTAAGGGTGGATTCAAGAAAATTTCTATGGCATTCGCTATTTCTGAAAGTGCTGCTGATAAAGAATCATGTGCTAAATTAATCAACTTCTTATTAAACGAAGAAGAAGGTGTTAAGATCATGGCTTCTGAAAGAGGTATCCCAGCAAGTGCTGCAGGTTTACAGATTTGTAAAGACAATGGTCTTTTAAATGAAACTGTTGCAGAAGCAAATGCTAAGATGTTATCATGGGTATCATTTGGTATCGATCCAAAATACGAAGATGCTTCATTAAAGAACAACCCAGATGGTGTTTACTATGATGCATTCGGTGGATTAAGCTACGGTGAATACTCAGCAGAAGAAGCTGCTCAGGTTCTTGTTGATGGCGTAACTGATACATTAAGCAAATAATTTAAGTTTAAGTTATTAATTTAAATGTTAAGTCGTCGGGGACGTATGTGTCCGACGACTTATTTAAAGAATAAGGAGAATACGATGCGATTTGAGCAATATGTTGAGCATTACTTGACTCACTATCAAAATGCAAAGACTGAATGGAACTACGAAGATGGGTGTGTTTTGATGGGATGTGTTCAGTTATACAAAGCTACAGGTGATGAGAAATATAAGAACTTTGTTGTTGAGTATATGAAAAACTTTATTAATGAAGATGGAACAATCGCTCATTATGAAAAAGAAAAGTATAATATTGATAGTATACATACAGGCAAAGTATTGTTCTTTTTATACGATGAAACAAAAGAAGAAAAATATCGCAAAGCTATTGAGATTTTGATGGATCAGTTGAGAAGTCATCCACGTACAAAGTGTAATAACTTCTGGCATAAGAAGATTTATCCGAATCAGATTTGGCTTGATGGTTTATATATGGCACAGCCATTTTATATGGAATATGAAACAAAATATGAAAATAAGGAACACTATGATGATATAGTGAACCAGTTTAGAAATGTACGTAAGTATATTTATGATGAAGAAAAGAAATTGTATTATCATGCATATGATGAGACAAAATCTATGATTTGGGCTGATAAGGAGACAGGAAAATCTCCAAACTTTTGGTTGAGAGCAATGGGTTGGTATTTGATGGCTCTTATTGATACAATGGATGTTATGTCAGAAGAAATTTTTGAACATTACAAGGCATTGGAAGTAATATTTAAAGAGGCTGTAAGTGGCATTTTACAGTATCAAGACAAAGAAAGCAAACTATTTTATCAAATTATTGATAAAGCTGATATAGAAGGTAATTATTTGGAAACTTCAGGTTCTTCAATGGTTGCATATGCTATTTTGAAAGCTTGTCGTATGGGAGTTTTAAACAGCGAGAAATACGCTGGAATTGGTATGGGAATAATTGATTCTTTAATTAACAACATGTTGATTGAAGAAGATGGAATTTTAAAGTTGAGCAATATGTGTTCTGTTGCTGGTCTTGGACCAAAAGAAGAACGCGATGGTAGTGTTGACTACTACCTTTCAGAAGCAATAGTATGCGACGATCATAAGGGCACAGGTGCTTTTATGATGGCATATGCACAGATGCTTATGTATAATGAGGCATCTAAATAAATTTTATGAATTTCTTAAAAGAAGAAGGAGGATTAAAAATGGCTAAAGTTAAAGTATCTGAGTCAGGTATCGCTATTAACCAGAAAAAACCTTTCAAGAAGATTGTATCTGAAAATATAGGGTTTTTCTTTATTTTACCTTGGCTTATAGGTTTTTTGATTTTTAAAGTTTATCCATTTGGTTCATCATTAGTTTACAGTTTTTCAGATTATCACTTATTCAACGGCGTATCAGAATACGGTTTTATGAATTATGTTGATATCTTCCAAACAAAGAAGATTATGAAGGCATTCCAGGTTACATTTAAGTATGCATTTATGACAGTTCCTTTGAAGTTAGTTGCAGCGTTATTTATCGCTTACATTCTTAACTTTAAGATTAAGGGTGTTAACTTCTTTAGAACAGCATATTATATTCCATCTATCTTAGGTGGTTCTATCGCAATAGCTGTATTATGGAAAGCTATTTTTAGAGATGACGGTTTAGTTAATACATTATTAGGTTATTTTGGTATTGCTGGTCCTAAGTGGTTAAGTGATCCAAATTATGCATTATTTATTATTTGTTTACTTAGAGTATGGCAGTTTGGTTCAGCAATGGTTATTTTCCTTGCTGCATTAAAGGGTGTTTCACAGGATTTATATGAAGCAGCTTCAATTGATGGTGCTGGTAAATGGCGTCAGTTCTTTAGTATTACTATTCCACTTATTACACCAGTTATTTTCTACAACCTTATTACACAGTTATGTCAGGCATTCCAGGAATTCAACGGACCATACGTTATTACTCAGGGTGGACCAAGAAACGCAACAACTCTTGTTTCATTATTAATTTACAATAACGCATTTAAGTCTTACGAAATGGGTATGGCTAGTGCAATGGCATGGTTAATGTTTATTATACTTTTAGTTCTTACTGTAATTGCATTTATCAGTCAGAACAAGTGGGTATATTACTCAGATGAAGAAAGGTAGGTAGAGGATAATGACATTAGGTAAAAAGAAATATATTGCAACATTCTTAAGATATCTTGTTCTTATTGCTGTTGGTACTATTATGGTATATCCTTTACTTTGGATGGTTAGTGCAACATTTAAATCAAATCAGGAAATCTTTAGTGGAATTGGGTTATTTGTTAAGAATCCAACACTTGATGGTTATAGAAATGCTATGAAGAGCTATGGTGGAGACATCGACCTTATTAAGTCAATGTTAAATACATATAAGTTTGTAATTCCACATGTTATTTTTACAGTAATTTCATCTACTATTACAGCTTATGGTTTTGGTAGATTTGAATTCAAGGGTAAAAAGTTCTTATTTGCAGCTTTAATGGCTACATTATTTTTACCACAGGTAGTTTTAAACGTACCACAGTACATTATGTACAATGAATTTGGTTGGATTGATTCTAAATTTTATTTACCATTAATCGTTCCAGCTATGTTTGCAACTGAGACATACTTTGTATTTATGCTTGTTCAGTTCTTGAGAAATGTACCAAAAGAACTTGATGAAGCTGCTAAAATCGACGGATGTAATGCAGTTCAGACACTTACTAAAGTTATTGTTCCAATGTTAATGCCAGCTATTGTTTCATGTGCATTGTTCAAATTCATGTGGGCATCAAATGACTTTATGGGACCATTACTTTATGTAAATACACCTTCACGTTATCCAGCAACAATTTTCGTAAAATTATCAATGGATGCTGATACAGGATTTGAATGGAACCGTGTTCTTGCAACATCATTAATTTCAATCATTCCTTCATTAGTAGTATTCTTCTTAGCACAGGATTCTTTCGTAGATGGTATCTCTGCTGGTGGTGTTAAGGGTTAATAGGTATTAATTGTCTTTGACAATATTATAGAGGGGATGTAGCATGAGCTATATCCCTTTTTTTACTCTAAGATATTAAGAACGTTGAAGTGGATTAATCTGCTTTATTTAAGAGTGTGTAAGAAAGTATAAAAGAAAATATATTATTATATAAGGAAGTAAAAGTTAGAAAGACAGTTGAATAGGAAATTTTCAATTGTTTGCGGAGGTGCACATGAAACTTAATTTATTAATGAAAACAGCAAGAAGTGCGACATTTGAGATTTTAGATGGTGGAATATTTAATACAATAAAAGAATACGATATATTTGTTAATGGTAAAAAAATCAAAACAACAGACAGAGTAGTAAATAGTATTTTTGATTTAACTCCAGATACTGAAGTAGAGGTTTATGTGGTTAATGGCGAAGAAAAATCAGAGGTTTTAAATTTCAAAACAGATTACGAATTTGTAACACTAAATGTTAAAAAATTTGGTGCTAAAGGTGATGGAAAAACTGATGACACTACTTTTATTCAGGCTGCAATTATGGCGTGTCCTAAGAATAGTCGTGTTTTAATTCCAAAAGGAACATATTTAGTTACTAGCTTATTTTTAAAGAGCGATATAAATATTGAAATAGCGAAAGATGCAGTTATCTCAGCAGATACTGATAGAAATAGATTTCCAATTTTTGATGGTTTAATAGAAAGTTATGATGAAAAAGACGAATACAATCTTGGTACTTGGGAAGGAAATCCATTAAAGATGTTTTCCGGAATTGTAACAGGTGTAAATGCTGAAAATGTTGTTATTTATGGCGAGGGAACAATTGATGGTAATGCAAGTATTAATAATTGGTGGCATAATCCAAAGGTTATGCGAATTGCATTTAGACCAAGACTGTTATTCTTAAATAATTGTAAGAATGTATCTGTACAAGGCGTTAAATTCCAAAATAGTCCAGCTTGGAATATTCATCCATATTTTAGTGAAGATTTGAAATTCCTTGATTTACGAGTAGAAAATCCACAAGATTCTCCTAATACAGATGGATTGGATCCGGAATCATGTAAGAATGTTCTAATTGAAGGAATTTATTTTTCATTAGGGGATGATTGTATCGCTGTAAAATCTGGAAAGATTTATATGGGAGCTAAGTATAAAACACCATCTGAAAACATAACGATTAAACAGTGTTTAATGCAAAATGGTCATGGAGCTGTAACTGTTGGTAGTGAAATGGCTGGTGGTGTTAAAAACTTAAAGGTTGAACAGTGTAAGTTCTATAATACGGATAGAGGATTAAGAATTAAAACAAGACGTGGACGTGGTGAAGATGCTATTTTGGATGAAATAACTTTTGAAAATATAGATATGGACCATGTAATGACTCCATTTGTATTGAATTGTTTCTATTTCTGTGATCCAGATGGACATACAGAATATGTATGGTCTAAGGAAATTCATCCAGTAGATGAAAGAACACCAGTAGTTAAAAAACTGACATTTAGAGATATTTCTTGTAAAAATTGTCACGTTGCCGCTGCATATTTCTATGGTTTACCTGAGCAGAAAATTGAAGAAGTAGAAATGAGTAATATTACCTTTGATTTCGCAGAGAATGCCAGAGCAGGAATGCCTGCAATGTTAGATGGACAGGATGAATGTTGCAAAATGGGTATATTTGCCAACAATATTAAGAGATTAATGCTTAAAAATGTAACTATAGAAGGAAATGATGGCGAGAAATTTTTAGTAGAAAACGTTGATGAATTCATAGAATTATAGGGGGAACTGTAATGCAGATAGGGATTAGATTACATGACACAAAAAGTCTACCATTAGATGATAGATTAGCAAATGTAGCTGAGCAGGGATTTTCATGTGGACATTTGGCACTTAAAAAGGTTATTACAGAATATTCTGTAGAAAATAGTGCATTAACTCCTGGGTTAGCAATGCATTTAAGAAAGCTGTTTGCTAAAAATAATGTTGATGTAGCAGTATTGGGTTGTTACTTAAATTTAGCAACACCTGATAAAGAACAGTTAAAGAAAACAACAGATACATATTTAGCCAATATTAGATTTGCTACTCATTTAGGAGCAGGTGTTGTGGGAACTGAAACTGGTGCTCCAAACACAACATATACTACTTGTCCAGAATGCAGATCTGAAGAAGCTTTAAACACATTTATTACTAATTTAAGACCAGTTGTAGAGTATGCAGAAAAAATGGGTGTAATTTTAGCAATTGAGCCAGTGTTGAAGCATATTGTTTACGATGCAAAAAGAGCAAGAAAAGTATTAGACGAAATCAATTCGCCAAATCTTCAAATTATTCTAGATCCAGTTAATTTACTTGGAATGGAAAATTATGAAAGAAGAGAAGAAGTTATTGATGAAGCTATTGAATTATTAGGGAAAGACGTAGCTGTAGTACATATCAAAGACTTTGTTGTTGGTGAGAATGATTTGGAATCAGTAGCAGCCGGAACAGGTATTATGAATTATGAGAACTTAATTAGATTTATTAAGAAAGAAAAACCATTTATTCAAGCTACTTTGGAAAATACTGTACCAGAAAATGCAGTAGCTGCTAGAGAACATATCCAAAAGATATGGGATGAAATGGAAGTTTAAATTTATCGCACTTAAAGAAAAAGGAAGCACGAAAGAAGTGAATATTTACTTTTTCTGGTGCGATGTCGACAAAATCAAAAGTGCAAAGCACGTTAGACACAAAGTGTCTAGGATTTTGGAGGCAAAAGAACTAGAAAACTTTGAATTGGACGAAAAAGTTTATTACGAAAATTATTAAGATAATCCATAGGAATTAATAATTAGAAACATAAGGGAACCAAAAATAGAATTATTATGAATTAGTTTATATTATTAGAAACCTGGGGGAAATAGTAATGGCAGTAACAATAAAGGATATTGCGAAGAGAGCAGGCGTATCCTATTCAACTGTCTCAAGAGCATTGAATGGCGTTGATATGGTTAAGCCTGAAAAGAAAAAACTGATATTGGAAATATCTCGAGAAATGGGATATGTTCCAAACCAAGCAGCTATTAATTTAAAGCTGTCTAAAGCACATACTATAGGTTTATTTTTCTCTACTATCAGTAAGAAAACATCCCCTTTTGTATTACATGATGTAGTATCTGGTGTTTATCAAGCATTAAGTACACAATACAGCGTAATAGTTAAGGGTATAGATATGCAAGAGCCAGGTACATTAAATGCAGCCAATTTTGATGGTTTGGTGATATTAAGTCAGAGAACTAGTGATTCAGCATTTATAGAAGAGGCAATAGAAAAGGGCATTCCGTTGGTTGTAATTAATAGACCAGTTTATTATGGTGTGTCTAATGTACTTACTGATGAAGCGCAGGGAATGAAAAAGGCTATGGAGTATTTACTTGATAAAGGACATAGAAACATAGCTGTTATTGAAGCAGAACCACATTTAGATTCTAATAGAGCCAGACACAGAGGATGGGTTGAAGCAGTAGAATATTGTGGAATCGATCATCATACTATTCAGGTGGCATCAGGGAATTATAGATTTCAAAGTGGTTATGAGGCTGCTAAAAAGCTATTGCCAAGTAAGCCAACTGCAATATTGTGTTTTAATGACGAGATGGCACATGGAGCCAGAAAGGCAATTATTGAAGCGGGAATGTCTGTTCCAGAAGATATTCATTGATTGGATTCGATAATATTGATGCTTCAGGGGTATCGGATATGCGTTTGACAACTATCGAAAGAAATATGATGCAAATTGCCAAAAAAGGAGCAGAAGTGCTACTAAGACAGATTGAGGATAGAGATACTCAACCAGAGAGAATCTACCTTGATAATCAGTTAATAGTTAGAGATACAGTTAAGGATTTAAATTAAATCTTGTGATATTTATAAAGAATTTTCATTTCCAATACAGACACGCTTGCGCTTGATACATACGTAGCAGTACTAAATTCGCACAAGTGCTCATTAAGTGCTGACGTATGTATGACAGTCTGATATGGAATATGAAAATTCTTTTTTTGTACAATTTTGAAGTTTTCAATCAGTGCCATTCGCATTATGATTACGCTGCATGCTCATGTCGCGCTATCCCTCTCTTAAATATTCAAAATAATGGAATAAGCCAACATAAATCGAGAAATACTTTTAGTAAAAAGATTAGGAGATTTATTTATGAAAGAGGAACGAGAATTTTTATCACCTGAGGATAAATTAAAGTATGAGATTGCCAGTGAATTAGGATTGTTGGAAAAAGTCAGTAAAGGAGGCTGGAAGAGCTTAACTGCAAAAGAAACGGGTAAGATAGGTGGAATGATTACAGCTAGAAAAAAGAAAGAAAATAAAGGGGAAAACACAGAAGAAAATGGAGATAAGAGCAATTAATATAGTACAGCAAATAGAAAAAGACTAAAAGAATTGCGGAAAGAGCATTTGGGGTTGGAAATTTGCCATATATTTGGTAAAATACAAAAGTGTGTTATTAATTAGGGTTAGTAGAAGGAAGCTAGGAGGAATTAGTATGTTAGAATTGAGAGATGTGTCCTTCTCTGTAGATGATGACAGTAGTAAACAAAAAGAAATTATTAAAAATATTAATCTTACAATAGATGATTCGAAATTTATTGCAATAACTGGGCCTAATGGTGGTGGTAAGTCCACATTGGCCAAGCTTATTGTTGGTATAGAAAAACCTACATCTGGAAGAATAATCTTAGATGGGGAAGATATAACAGATATGAATATAACAGAGAGAGCAAAAGCAGGCATTAGTTTTGCTTTTCAACAACCAGTTAGATTCAAGGGTGTTACAGTTAAGGATTTAATAAAAATTGCGGCAGGCTCAGATATAAGTACAGCAAGTGCATGTGATTACCTTTCAGAGGTAGGTTTATGCGCAAGGGATTATATTAATCGTGAGGTTAATTCTTCTTTATCAGGCGGAGAATTAAAAAGAATTGAGATAGCAATGATTATTGCCAGAAAAACAAAACTTTCTGTATTTGATGAGCCAGAAGCAGGAATAGATTTGTGG
>CAYOMP010000084.1:0-11677 GCA_964405075.1 uncultured Lachnospiraceae bacterium | reverse complement strand
AATCAATGCTTAATTATTAGTAAAGGTATTGTTATGATTAAGGTAACAATTTATAAGAATTCAAAGAATAATTATGTCGGTTTTAAATCTTTAGGTCATGCTGGATACGCTGACAGAGGATATGATATTATTTGTTCAGCAGTGTCAGTTTTAGTGATTAATACAATTAATTCTATAGAGACTTTTACGGATGATGAGATTAAAATTAAGACAGATGAGAAAAAAGGTTTGATTGAGTTTAAATTTGTTAAAGATTTAAGTGAAGAATCAACTTTACTTATGAATTCATTAGTCCTTGGTTTACAAGGAGTCGAAGATGATTACGACGACGGATATATAAAGATTATATTCAAGGAGGTGTAGGTGTCATGATGAAAATGAACCTTCAGTTTTTCGCTCATAAAAAGGGTGTTGGTTCTACTAAGAACGGTAGAGATTCAGAATCTAAGAGATTAGGTGCTAAAAGAGCTGACGGACAGTTCGTTAAAGCTGGTAATATTCTTTACAGACAGCGTGGTACAAAGATTCATCCAGGTGTAAACGTTGGTAAAGGTGGAGATGATACATTATTCGCTTTAGTTGACGGTGTTGTTAGATTCGAAAGAAAAGGTAGAGATAAGAAACAGGTTTCTATTTACCCAGTAGCTAGCAACGAATAAGAGTTGGATTAGTAAACCATAAGCCGTTTTTGTTCTCACAGATTTGGGTTTTAAACTTTTATTTGTGAGAATAGGAACGGTTTTTTTTCGCAAAGAGTTGTTAAGGTTTAATTTTATTTTTCGTATTTATTCCAATTTAAAAGATAAAAAATTTGTGGATATGTAGTGTTTTTTAATTATCCTAGTACGAATATTAGAAAGATATACGTTATGCTTTAGTATTAGATACTTGAAATAAGTACGAAAGCTAAAATATTGATTTATATGGAGGTATTAATCATGTTTGCAGATAGAGCCAAGATATTTATTCGTGCCGGAAAAGGTGGCGATGGTCATGTTAGTTTCCGTAGAGAGTTATTTGTGCCAAATGGAGGTCCGGACGGCGGAAATGGCGGCAAAGGCGGAGATGTTATTTTTGTAGTAGATGAAGGTCTTAATACTTTAACAGATTTTAGACATAAGAGAAAATATTGCGCCCAGGATGGTGAAAATGGTGGAAAGAAAAAATGCCATGGAGCAAATGGGTCAGACATTATAATTAAGGTACCACCAGGAACTGTTATTAAAGATGCAGAAACAGACAAGGTTATTGCAGATATGTCTGATGCAAATAAAAGGGAAGTAGTATTACGTGGTGGTAAAGGCGGACTGGGAAATATGAATTTTGCAACTGCAACCATGCAAGTACCAAAGTATGCCCAGCCGGGACAACCTGCAAAAGAACTTTTTGTTAACTTGGAATTAAAAGTAATCGCTGATGTTGGTCTTGTAGGTTTTCCTAACGTTGGTAAATCGACATTACTTTCTCGTGTTACAAATGCTAAGCCAAAGATTGCAAATTATCATTTTACAACACTTAATCCTAATTTAGGTGTGGTTGATTTGGATGAAGGAAAAGGCTTTGTTATAGCAGATATTCCTGGTTTAATAGAAGGTGCATCAGAAGGTGTTGGATTAGGACATGAGTTCTTAAGACATATAGAAAGAACAAAAGTTATGATTCATATGGTTGATGCTGCATCTACAGAAGGCAGAGACCCAATAGCGGATATTTATGCTATAAATAAAGAATTGGAAAATTATAATGAGACTATTGCTAAACGTCCTCAGGTAATTGCAGCTAATAAGATTGATGCAATATATGCAGAAGATGAAGATCCAGTTCAGAAAATTCGTGATGAATTTGAACCAAAAGGAATAAAAGTATTTGCAATATCAGCTGTTAGTGGTAAAGGTCTAAAAGAATTGTTGTATTATGTACAAGAATTATTAAGTCAGGCAGATGAAGCACCAATTGTATTTGAAAAAGAGTACTTCCCTGATGAGGAATTAATGTTAGGCGATGAACCATTCACAGTTGAAAAGAGCGAAGATGAAGAAAATGTATATATTGTTGAAGGTCCAAGAATTGAAAAAATGTTAGGTTATACAAATCTAGATTCAGAAAAAGGATTTGCATTCTTCCAAAGATTTCTTAAGGATAATGGAATTCTTGAACAGTTAGAGGAATTAGGAATTCAAGAAGGTGATACAGTTAGAATGTATGGTCTTGAATTTGATTATTATAAATAGGAGTGATTAGTAATGACAAGTAAACAAAGAGCATATTTAAGAAGTCTTTCAAGTACGTTAGAACCAATTTTTCAAGTTGGAAAAGCAAGTTTGACACCAGAATTGACAAATGCTGTTGCTGAAGCAATAGAAAAAAGAGAATTAATTAAAATCAGTGTTTTAAAAAACTGTTTTGATGACCCTAACGAAATTGCACAGATTTTGGCTGAAAGAACTCGTTCGGAAGTAGTACATGTTATTGGGAAAAAAATTGTATTATATAAACCTGCAAAAGATGAGGCAAAGAGAAAGATTGTTTTGCCAGAGGCTAAAAAGAAAAACTAAAAATGAACGTTTGGTGAGGATGCACATAAATTCTAATAGGGAATATATAAGCAACGTAGAGAATAATTTGCTTGCAAAATTTTGGGCGAATGATACAATGATTCGAGAAACTCGCAGAAATGTTTAATATTGTTTTTGACGTAGATATGGGGGTATAATATGGCTAAAAAAAAAGTGGGAATAATGGGCGGGACATTTGATCCGATACATGTTGGGCACTTAATAATGGCTGAACAGGCATATGAAAAGTTTGAATTAGATAAAGTTTTAATTATGCCGACAGGACAACCACCTCACAAAGATAATGAAGTTAGTGCAACTACTAAGCAAAGAGTTAATATGGTTAGGCTGGCTATTGAAGGAAATAGTCACTTTGAATTATCTTTAATGGAAGTAGAGCGTAAAGGTTATACTTACACATATGAAACATTACAAATCCTAAAAGAGAAGAATCCTGATACGGAGTTTTATTTCATTATGGGAGCGGATTCGCTTTTTGATTTTGAAGGTTGGAAAGAACCTGCTTTGATATGTGAAAATTGTGTATTATTACCAGCTGTTCGTTATAATCTTAGCGATAAGGAAATGGATGCACAGATAAAACGAATTCGGGAAAAGTATAATGCGGATATAAGAAAATTGGATATTCCCAATATAGATGTATCTTCACGAATGATAAGAAGTAAGGTAACAATGGGAAAATCTATCAGATATTTTGTCCCAAATGATGTACGTAATTATATATATATTAATAGCTTGTATGGCAGTAAATAGTAGGTAGGTGTTTTTGGATGAAAGAAATCAACTTAGCAAAATACCAAAAGAATATGAAGAATAAGTTAGACTCTGACAGATATGAGCATACTGTTGGTGTAATGTATACAGCAGCTTCTCTGCCTATGAGATACGAATATAATGTTACAGAAGCAATGTTAGCCGGTTTGATGCATGATTGTGCAAAATGTATTCCAAATGAAAAAAAGATTCAACTTTGTGAAAAGCACAATATTAATATTACTGAAATAGAAAGAAAAAATCCATTTCTAATTCATGCAAAATTGGGTGCATTTTTAGCTATGAATAAATACGATATTGATGATAAAAATATAATAAGTTCAATTTTGTATCATACAACTGGTAAACCGGATATGAATTTACTTGAAAAAATAGTATTCATTGCGGATTATATAGAACCAAGAAGAGACAAGGCTCCTAATTTGGATGAAATCAGAAAAAATGCTTTTATTGATATTGATTTAGCTATGTATGAGATACTACATGATACTTTGATGTATTTAAAAGAAAGACCTGGCGATATTGACCCAATGACAGAAAAAGCATATGAATATTATAAAGAGTTGTATAAAGAGAAGAACAGTAAGGAGAATAAATAATGAATATTTCAAAAGAAATGGCAAAAATTGCTTATAACGCATTAGATGATAAAAAAGCAGAAGATATTACAGTTATTGATATTACAGGCGTATCTGTAATGGCAGATTATTTTGTTATTGCAAATGGTACTAACCAAAATCAGGTAAAGGCATTAGTTGATAATGTACAGGAAGAATTGTATAAAGCAGGATATGAGCCAAAGCAAGTAGAAGGCTATAGAAGTGCTAACTGGGTATTATTAGATTATAATGATATTATTGTACATGTATTTTCAAAGGAAGATAGATTATTTTATGATCTTGAAAGAATCTGGAGAGATGGTAAAATCATCGAGGATTTTGATAAAGAATAAGAATATTTACTATGTGTTACGATAAATGAATATCTAAGGTATGTTTATGGTATAATATTAAATAAAACTCCCAAAGTTAAAATTGGGAGTTTTATTGTTTTTAGCTGAATAAACGAAATACGCCGAATACTTTTCCAATAATATCAACGTTGTCAACAATAATTGGCTCCATTGTATCATTCTCAGGCTGTAGGCGAATATGACCATCTTCTTTGTAAAAAGTTTTAACAGTAGCTGAATCATCTATTAATGCAACAACAATATCACCGTTGTTTGCTGTTTTTTGTTGCTGAACCATTATTTGATCACCATTGAAAATACCGGCATTTATCATACTATCACCTTTGACTTTTAACATAAATGTCTGGGTATTTGGAACAAACTCAGCTGGGATAGGGAAATAATTCTCAATATTTTCTTCAGCTAAAATAGGCTGTCCTGCTGCAACAGTACCAATAATTGGCATATTTACTGTTTCGCGACGAGTAAGATTAAACATATCATCAATAATTTCGATTGCTCTTGGTTTAGTAGGGTCACGACGGATATAACCGTTTTTCTCTAATGTTTCCAAATGTGAATGAACTGATGAAGTTGACTTTAATTTAACCGCCTCGCATATTTCACGAACAGCAGGTGGGTATCCTTTTGAAAGTATTTCTTGTTTAATATATTCAAGTATTTCTTGCTGTTTAGCAGAAATTTTACCATTAGGCATTGTTTTGTCCTCCTGTTTACATAATTTATATTTATAATAACATATAAATAAATAAATTACAAACAAATGTTCCAAAAATTTGTTCTATATGTACATTTTTTTTAGTGTGTGATACAATTAAAACCTAATTTAATAAATATTACTAATAAAAAAGTTTGTTTTTACTTATAAATGGAGGCGTTATTATGAGAATGTATGATCTTATAATGAAAAAAAGAAATGGAAAGAAATTAAGTAATGAAGAAATTGAATTTATGGTGGATGGTTTCACAAAAGGTGAAATACCAGATTATCAGATGTCGGCAATGATGATGGCAATCTATTTTCAAGGAATGGATGAGGAAGAAACACTTACTCTTACATTGGCAATGGCACATAGCGGTGAAATGCTGGATTTATCCAATATAGAGGGTAAAAAGGCTGACAAACATAGTACAGGAGGTGTTGGAGACAAAACTTCTTTAGTCTTAGGACCAATGGTTGCTGCACTTGGAGTGCCTGTTGCAAAGATGTCTGGCAGAGGTCTTGGTCATACAGGAGGTACTATTGATAAGTTGGAAAGTTTTGAAGGCTTTTCTGTTGATATACCTATAGAGAAATTTATTGAAAATGTAAATACAATTAAAATGTCCATTATCGGTCAGACAGCTGATTTGGCACCAGCAGATAAAAAATTATATGCGTTAAGAGATGTTACTGCAACGGTAGATAATATATCGTTAATAGCAAGTAGTATTATGAGTAAAAAATTAGCAGCTGGAGCGGATTCAATTGTATTAGACGTAAAGACAGGTAGTGGTGCATTTATGAAAACAGAGGAAGATGCAATCGCACTTGGAAAAGAAATGGTAAAAATCGGTAATGGCGCCGGTAGAAAAACCGTAGCTATAGTTTCTGATATGAATCAGCCTTTGGGATATGCGGTAGGAAATGCTTTGGAGGTTAAAGAAGCTATTGATACATTAAATGGAGAAGGTTCTAAAGAATTATTGGATTTAGTTGTTACACTTGGTTCGTATATGCTTTTATCTACCGATAGAGCTGAAAGTATAGAGGATGCCAGAGAAAAATTATATAAAACTATAGAGGATAAGAGTGCGCTCAATAAATTAGCAGAATTTGTTAAAGCTCAGGGCGGTAATTCAGAAGCAGTATTTGACACATCACTTTTACCAAAAGCTTCCATTATTGAAGAAATACCATCTCCTTGTTCGGGTTATGTGTCAAACATTGTAACTGACGAAGTTGGTATTGTTTCATTGATGCTTGGTGGCGGAAGAGAAACAAAGGAGAGTATTATTGATTTATCTGTAGGTATTGTTCTTAATAAAAAAGTTGGCGATTATGTAGAAAAGGGCGAAAGTCTTGCAACTATTCATGCAAATGATGCTAATAAGTTAGAAGCGGCAAAAGAAAGATTTTTAAATACATATTCATTCAGTGAAGAAAAAGTAGATAAACCAAAGTTAATAAAGGAAATTATTGAATAAATATTTTCTAGACTAGTACTGGGGGTAATCTTTTGTTATAAGAAAAATTACTGAGAAAGAATTGTTATCCAATATTTATTTTATAATCACAAAAAGGACAGTGTGCGTGTATGTATACTGTCCTTTTTGCATAATATATATTAAGCATAAAAAGTGACGTGATTAGTATAAAAGAAAGAAAATTGTATAATGTAATGACCGAATCACTGTCACTCCCTAAAGATTTAATGTACGGAGATACATTGATATATATTACAGGTAATAGGGAA
Source organism: uncultured Lachnospiraceae bacterium (assembly GCA_964405075.1). Classification (GTDB taxonomy): domain Bacteria; phylum Bacillota; class Clostridia; order Lachnospirales; family Lachnospiraceae; genus CAYOMP01. The sequence continues at coordinate 4,898 of CAYOMP010000084.1, read as the reverse complement.
ATATTATTAGAAAATTTCAAGGGATTGATAGAATATACCACAGAAAAAATTCGTCTGAAAATTACAGATGGGCAAATGTGTATAGAAGGTACTTGTTTGTTTATAGAATACTATTCTTATTCCGAGATAAAGATAAGCGGGAAAATCGAGAGAATAATATATATGTAGAGGGCATACATGGTACATTGGTTAATAAGAAATTTTAATGGTTATCTTATAATAAAAATATTTAAAAACACTCCTGAAAGATTTGCTAATTTATGTAGTAATCACGATATCTTTTTATGGAATGTAGTGTCGAAAGATGACTATTTTGAAGCATGTATAAAAAAGAAAGATTTTAAAAGAATAAAAACAATATGTAAAAAAACTAAAACAAGGGTAAGGATTCTGAGTAGACATGGATTACCCTTTTTTTTGTATAAAAATAGAAAAAGAAAGATGTATTTGTGTGGCATAATTCTAAGTATAGCCATAATTTACATTTTATCATTGTTTGTATGGGATATTGAATTAACAGGTAATGTATACAATACAGAAAGCAGTATTGTAAAATGTTTATCTGAAAATGGTATAAAATGTGGTATGAGAAAAAAATATATAAAGTGCAATGAGATTGAAGAATTAATTAGAGAAAAATATAATGACATAATATGGGTATCAGTTGAATTAAAAGGTACAAGAATACTTATCAAAGTACAAGAGGGAATTATGGCTGAAAAAACGGAAGAAGATATTTATGCTCCTAGCAATCTGATTGCGAGATATGATTGCATAATTAATGAGATAATGGTTAGAAACGGAACTCCAAAGGTAAAGAAAGGTAGTGTTGTGAAAAAAGGTGATGTTTTAGTAAATGGAGCAGTGGAAGTATATAATGATTCAGGAGAAATTGCCGGATATGATTATTATGCCGCAGATGCCGACATTAACGGAACTTATGTTATACCATATAAAGAAACTATAAATATGAACTATTATAAAAAAGAATATACTAATAGAACAAAACTTAGATATTATGTAAAAATACTTAATAAAAAAGTAAAACTCTTAGACGGAAAAATTGTATATAATAAGTATGATGTTATAACAAATGAAAAACGTTTGAAGATAGGAAGAAATTTGTATCTGCCAATAGTTGTAGGAGATATTAATATTCGAGAATATACTTTGGAGGAGAAGAAATATACCAAAAATGAAGCTGAACAATTAGCAAAAGCTCATTTAAAGCACTTTTTGTCAAAAATAATGCAAAAAGGGGTTCAAATTGTAGAAAATAATGTTAAAATACATATAGGAAAAAATTCCTGTGTTTTAGAGGGAAATATTGTGGTTAATGGAGACGTTAGTGAAAGAATAAACGCAGAAATTTTTGCAATTCCTGAAGAAAGGACTAATATAGATGAGCTTAATTGAAACTATTATTGATATGCCAGTTGAACATACTTCTAATGTATTTGGTCAGTTTGACTGCTTTGTAAAGAAAATAGAGAGAACTCTTAATGTAACGATTGTAGCAAGAGATGGTGAGTTAAAGGTAGTAGGTGCTGAGAACGCAGCATTAAAGGCAAAGAATATATTTGAACAACTTATCGAGTTGTCTAAGCGTGGTAATACAATAACTGAGCAAAATGTTGATTATGCAATTGCGTTGGCATTTGAAGATAATGAATCAGCAATTGTTGAAATAGACAAAGAATTAATATGTCATACAATTAATGGCAAGCCTATTAAACCGAAAACACTAGGTCAGAAACATTATATTGACTTGATTAAAAATAATATGATTGTATTTGGTGTTGGACCGGCTGGTACGGGTAAAACATATTTAGCGATGGCTATGGCAATCAGTGCATTCAAGAATAATGAGGTGGGAAGGATTATTTTGACAAGACCGGCTATAGAAGCTGGGGAAAAGTTAGGTTTTTTGCCAGGAGATTTACAAAGTAAAGTTGACCCATATTTGCGTCCATTGTATGATGCTTTGTATCAGATTATGGGGCCTGAGAGCTTTGCACGAAATATGGAAAAAGGACTAATTGAAGTGGCACCTTTAGCATATATGAGAGGTAGAACATTAGATAATGCCTATATTATTCTGGATGAGGCACAAAATACAACGCCTGCACAGATGAAAATGTTTTTGACGCGTATTGGTTTTGGGTCAAAGGTAATTGTTACAGGTGATGTTTCGCAGAAGGATTTGCCTGCAGGTACTCAATCAGGTTTGGAAGTTGCAATGCGCGTTTTGAAAAAGGTGGAAGGAATCGGTTTTTGCGAATTAACTAGTCAGGATGTTGTAAGACATCCATTAGTTCAAAAAATTGTTAAGGCTTATGATGAATATGAATCTCGAATTTCTAAAAGAAATAAAGAGGAAAAAACAAAGACAGAGCGTAAGTCTAGAAATAATACTAAATAATATAGAGAAGAGAAAAGAATATGAAAGATAAATATAACCATACGAATTTTTACTATATAGTTATGGCTTTAGTTATGTGTGTTGCATCTGGAGCATTATCCTTTTTAGCTGCTTATTTACAAGGAAAACAAATGACATTCAACATAGCATGTACATTGCTTAGTGTGCTGGCTATGGCAGTTATTATGATCTATCTTAAATGGATACGAATTAAAGAAGTACATTTTAATTATAAAATAGCGAATTATGGGAGAATGTTTGGTACATTTGTTGTAATGTATATAGTTGCATTTGTATTTACATTTTTACCATCAGAAGTTAGACCAATTTTCGTAATAGGAACTATATTTGCTTTGTTCACTAATGCATATGAAGGAATATTATTTCAGATATATTTCTCTGTATTAGTAACGTTGATTTGTGGACAAACGTTGGAAAATTTAATTTTCTATATTTTTTCGGGAATAGTTGGTTGCTTATTATGTGAGTATTTCCTGAATAAAAAAACATTTTTTTATGCTTCAATAATTGTATTGACGATTAATGTATCATTTTCAGAGGTTCTATACTATATTTCAGCAGGAAGTATTACATACAAAAATATTATTGGTTCTACGTTATGCACTTTAATTGGATTAGTTATAATCTGTGCAATTTTGCCATATGTAGTTTTTAAGGTGAATGTTGATGATACAAAAAAACTAAATGAAATCTGTGATGAAGAATATGATTTAATGAACATGTTCAGAACCAGTGCACCAGAATTGTATGCTCATTCCGTCAGAGTGGGAAATCTGGCTGAAATAGGTGCAAAAACAGTAGGTGCCAATCCATTAGTTGCAAAAGCTGGAGGTTATTATCAAAAAATCGGAAGATTGGAAGGAAAAGAGTATATTAAATATGGAGTAGAAATAGGAGAGGCTTATGATTTTCCAAGAAGTGTAATTGATATAATCAAACAACAGAATGGAAGAAAAGAAAGACCAAAAACCATCGAAGCAGCCATTGTTCTTATGAGTGATACTGTTATTTCTGCTTTTGAAATAATTGATGATAAAAAGAATCAGTTAAATTATGATAGAGAATTAATCGTTGAACAGGTTTTAAAAAATAAAATGGAACGAGATATGTTTGACGAGTCAGGAATGACTATAAAGATGTATAGGGACTTAAAGAAATGTTTTAAACAGGAGGAAAACATTTTATGACACTTAATGTTGAAATAGAAACGGATATTAATGTTGAAATAGACTATCGTAATATTGGCGAAAAAATAATTAATGCAGTATTAGATAGCGAAGAATGTCCATATGAAACAGAAGTTAATTTAATAATTACAGATAATAAATCGATTCATGAAATTAATAAAGAATATCGTGATATAGACAGACCAACAGATGTGTTATCATTTCCAATGATTGATTACATTACTCCTTCGGATTTTTCAATTGTTGAAGAACATGAAGAAGATTATTTTAATCCTGAAACGGGAGAACTGATACTTGGTGATATAATAATTTCTGTTGAAAAAATTATAGAACAAGCAGAAAGTTATGGTCATTCTCAGCTTAGAGAATATGCATTTTTGGTAGCTCACAGTATGTATCATTTGTGTGGATATGACCATATGGAGCCTGAAGAAGCTGAAGTTATGGAACAAAAGCAGAAGAGTATTTTGACTAAACTTGATATAAATAGATAAACTGAGGTGTAAAATGGGTAACGGGAAGAAAAGAAATAATTCCAATTTTATCATACAGGGGAGTATTTTAGGTGCTGCCTCTATAATATGTAGACTAATTGGACTTGTATATAGAATACCATTAACAAATATTATTGGAGATGAAGGTAACGGATATTATTCATGTGCTTTTGAAGTATATTCAATGCTATTGTTAATATCTTCGTATAGTTTACCAACAGCGGTTTCTAAATTAGTAGCAGCCAGAAATGCTAAAGGACAGAAGAAAAATGCATATAGGATTTATAAATGTGCCTTTGTATTTGCAGTTTGCGTTGGTTTGATATTTGCCGTAGCAGCATATTTTGGTGCGGATTTCTTAGCTGGTACTGTTATGAATCAGCCAATGAGCGCAATTGCATTAAGAATTCTGGCTCCGGCAGTATTCATTGTTGCAATAATGGGAGTAATGAGAGGGTACTATCAGGGTTTAGGAACAATGATGCCAACAGTATTTTCTCAAATTATTGAGCAAATTATAAATGCAGTAGTTAGTGTGGCGGCAGCGGCATATTTGTTTAGCTATGGTAAAAAAATAGATAACTTTTTAACTACAACATCATATGCGCCGGCGTATGGTGCAGCGGGCGGAACATTAGGAACAGGTGTAGGCGCATTATTTGGGTTACTGTTTTTGATGTTTGTTGCATCTGCATACAGTCGCGTTATATCAAAACAAATAAGAAGAGACCGCGCATTAAGAACAGAAAGCTATGGCGAGATTTTTCCAATTTT
>CAYOMP010000083.1:0-11766 GCA_964405075.1 uncultured Lachnospiraceae bacterium | reverse complement strand
ATAGATTTTGTGGTGACAGTTGTTGTTATGGGAATTGTTGCTGCATTTGTAACAAAATATATTGAGCCATTAGGGGAAAAGGTAGCTGGACTTTTTATGACTTGTATCAATAAGATATGGAGAAGAAATTAAGTGAAAGAAACAAAGATGGCAACTAACCAACAATTGAATAAAAGAATTGGATGGATTGACATTGCAAAGGCAATAGGAATTATATTGGTTCTCATTAATCATTCAAACTTTTCATCAAATGCTGTAACTTTTTTTGGCGGAATGGTGTATATGCCTATATTTTTTGTAGTTGCAGGATATACCTTTAAATTAAAAGAAGATGAAAGTGTTGGTGAGTTTGTAAAGAAAAAGGCCAAAAGACTATTGGTTCCATATGCTGTTTTTAATCTGGTGCTTATTGGGATTTTTGTAATAAAGGATATAGTGATTTCCCATACCTCAGAAAATATAATAGGGTACATAGTAGGAGCATTGTATTCGAGAAATGTTATGTATCCGGTAACAGATACATTCTTTGGAAATGCAACTAACGATAATATATATCTTATGACTGTCTTAAATGCACCGACGTGGTTTTTGACAGCAATGTTTGTTTCGATATGTTTATTTAGGATAATAATGCCTAAGATAATCGATAATAGGAAAAAGATGCTTATAAGTATTATTGTATTGCTTGGCTTAAGTTTTATTTTGGAAAAGTTTTGTCCAATATTATTGCCATGGAGTCTGGATACGACTTTCCTTTTTGTAGCATTTATGATAGTTGGATATTTTCTTAAAGAGAATGATTTTATAGATAGAACAAAGAAACGACCTGTGATTGTAGTGGCGGTTGCTTTAGCGTTTATCGGATTATCTATCGCTAATCAGTCTGTGAATTTATCTGTTCGTGATTATGGATTATCAATATTTTTGTATTATATAGTTGCAGTTTTAGGATGTATCTGTTTAATTTGGTTATCTAATTTATTAGAGTTAATTGGTTTCATAGATAAAATATTAGAGTATATCGGAAAGCATACAATTGCAATTCTATGCCTTCACTTAGTGGTATTTGCAGTAGTACAGGCAGTTGGTGGAATTGTTGGAATAAATGCATTAGTTGTGAAAATAATGCAAATTATAGTATCATTGGTTGGGTTAAGTATTTTGGATAAGTTTCTTATATCATAGGGAATAAAAAGATTGGAGAAAATATGGAAAAGAAAAATATCAAAAAAATAGAAAAGAGTATATGTATAGCTTTGGCCATATTTATAGTAGTGTGGTTTTTACCATTTATAAATAAAGGCTTGGATGTTCAAGATACATGTTCATATTTGACAAAATTCAAATATATTTTTGACAAAGATGTGTGGGTAAATGAGGTATACTATTTTTTGGGTGAATTAATTGGAGGAATTATTTATCACATTATGCCTGGATATCAGCTTATGGCATTAAACGTTATGTCATGGTTATTTTATACAGCTACAGCATTTTTGACTTTCTACATATTAAGGAATTATATGTCACCAATATTAGCATTATTGTGTGGATTAGTAGGTAGTCTTTTTGGAATTACATGGGTACATTGTATGAATTGGAATGCTATTAGTATGACAGTTCAGACCTTAGCAATAATATTGTTATTGGATGCTTTGAAGAAAGATAGTGTAAAGAAAATTGTTTTGGCTGGTTTCGTATTTGGGATAAATACATATGTAAGAATGCCAAATATATTACAGTTAGCTCAAGTTGTAGTGGTATTTTGGAATTATGTAATCATCCAGCTGGCAGATGATTACAGCATATCTTATAAAAAATGTGGAAAATGGAAGTTACCGGTAATCAGGTCTTTGCAGTTTGCATTAGGTGGTTTCTTAGGTGGAGTAATTGGTGCCATTATTGTTATTTCAATACTTGGTTTAGACAAATTTATTACAGATATTTTGAATCTTTTAGGAGTAAGTGGAGGTAGCGAATCTTCACATGGTTTAGTAAGAATTATATCCTTGTTTTATAGAGGGATGTTGCAAGGTGGACGTAATTGGATAGAAGTAATTATTCTTGTCGGAATTATGGTGCTGATTTTCTTTGTAGGAAATAGATTATCTAAACGTAGCCAGAAAGATATCAGAAAATATGAAATAGTTGCCTGTACAGCAGTAATTGCCATATTTGGAGCTTTTACAGGATACAAAGCCGATTATATAGATGCTCACGTGTTAGTAGCATTTGGCTGTATAGTATTTGGAGCGGTAGCTGCTATATACTATTCAGTAAGGGATGTGGAATTTAGCAATTTGTGTGCAACAGTGGCTGTGGCAATGGCAGTGTTAACTATAGGTACGGATACGGGTTCAGCATATTATAGAGTGTACCTTGGACTGCCAATAGGAATAGTAGTGTTGGTGATAATAAGAGTTGCCAGAGAAAAAAATAACTATATTAAGATGGCGATGCATATGACGGCTAGTTTTGTTTTATCATTTGTATTAGCAGCAGGAGTACATTATGCTACCACTTTTGTATATCATGACAGTGATAATGAATATTTAACCACAGGAGTGAATAATCCAATCTTTGCAGGAATCAAGACATCACCTGAGAGGGCAGAGTTAATAGATAGACTGGAAGAGTTGTTAACTCCATATAGTGAGTATAAGCTAATGACATTAGGAAGCTTTAACATCGGATATGTTATTACTGATATGGAACCGTTCTTTAACAGCTCATGGCCGGATTTGGAATATCTGAGTATGACAGAGTTTGAAGAATATATAGAGAATGCAAAGGAAACAAATGAATATCCGGTAATAGTAATGGGTGATATGGCACAGGATATGAGTGGATATTGGAATATGGATAAGTATTATGCCACATTAGAATTTGCCAATTGTGGGGCATATGAGAAATTATATGAAGATAAGTGGTATACAGTATATATACCAATAAAATAATTTACCTAAACGGCTTGAAAAGTTTAGCTGCTGATCTGTTTATATAAAATTATATAAAGGGATTGATTTGTATGCTGGGGGAATTTTAGACATAGGGTTTATGTTAATTTAATCTTTGGATTAAAGTTTTAATAAAATGACTATACATAAAAAATTGCCCTTGAATGCTATATATGTTATATCTATTGTATATAAAAGATATAACTTGATGTTATATAAGAAGAAAGGACGAATTACATGAAGAAAAAGAAAATAGTAGCCTTGGGACTTGCAGTTTCTATGCTTGTGAGCATTGTAGGATGTGGCAGTTCTAATACAACTACTGAGAATACAGACGATGCAACAACAGAAACTGCTACTCAAGAAAATTCTGGCTCTACCAAGGAGGATGTTTCTTTGGTTGTTTGGTCGGATGAGGAAAATTTCCCATTATTAGAGAAAATGATAGAGTCATTTAAACAAGAACACTCAGGTGAAGTTAATTTGGAAGTATCACTTGAAAGCGTTAGTGATTCAGTGTGTAAGGAAAACTTACTGGGTGATGTACAAAATGGAGCAGATGTTTTTGGTTTTGCCGATGATCAGCTAATGGCATTAGTTGCTGCTGGTGCTATTGAACCTGTAGCTAATGCAGATGAAGTATCAAAGGCTAATCTGGCTGAATCTGTTAGTGCTGCCACGGTTAATAATATTCTTTATGCTTATCCAATGACGGCGGATAATGGATACTTTTTATATTATGATAAAAACTACTTGACAGCTGAGGATGTTCAGAGTATTGATAAGATTTTGGAGGTTGCAGCTGCCAATGAAAAAGTAATGACTATGGATTTAAGTTCCGGGTGGTATCTGTATGCTTTCTTTGGTTGTACAGGATTAGAACTTGGCTTAAATGATGATGGTGTAACTAATTATTGTAATTGGAATGAGAGTGCTGGAAATATTTCTGGTGCTGATATAACTCAGGCAATGCTTGATATTACAAGTAGCTCAGGCTTTAGGAATGTCACAGACGATGAATTTATGGCAGGTGTGGCAGATGGCAGTGTAATTGCTGGAATTAGTGGCGTTTGGAATGCCGTTGATATTAAGGAAATCTGGGGAGATGATTATGGTGCTGTGAAACTCCCTACATATACTTGTGCAGGACAGCAGATACAGATGAGTTCTTTTACCGGTTATAAAATGATGGGAGTAAATTATTACTCTGAACATAAAGATTGGGCAATGAAATTGGCTGATTGGTTTACAAATGAAGAAAATCAGACTCTTCGTTTTGTTGAAAGAAATCAAGGACCTTCTAATATAAATGCAGCAGCTTCAGATGCTGTATCACAGGTACCAGCAATTCAGGCAGTAATTTCCCAGAGTGAGTTTGCCAGTTTGCAACGTGTAGGTAATAAGTATTGGGATCCATGTACTAAATTTGGAAATGCAGTGGGAGAGGGAAATCCTGACGGTCTCACTCCGCAAGAATTGGTAGATGAATTAGTTGCCGGAATTACTGCTTCAACCATTGAATAGTTAGGGGGGATAATTATGAAAATAAGAGGACGAATAAGTATAAAAGTATTAATATTAATGCCGGTATTAATATTAGGAATTGTGTCTATATTGTCAAATATGATTGCAATTAATAATATTCGAAAAGTAAATTCAAATGCATCAGAGATTGCTGGTAGATATATGTCATCAGTTACTGAATTGAGTGAAATTAAAAGTACCACTCAAGAGATTCACTCATTAGCATTGTCTCACATTATTGCTACTGACTTTAATACTATGACAACGTTAGTAGATAAAATACGTGAGGAACAAACTACATTAGAGGGATATTTATTAGAATATACTCAGTACGTCAGCGATGCAGATGCTACGGAATATTCTGAGTTATGTAGCAATTATGAATCCTTTAAATATCATATTGCTGACTTGATGGCATTTAGTGCAAGTGGCAAAAACGAAGAAGCCTATGCAACAGCCAATGGAGCTTTGAATGACTCTGTTAATGCTATGCTTGGTAATATTGAAAATTTATCAGCAACTGTTAACACAAGTACTGAGAATGCAAAATTGCAATTAGTGGATGTATATAATTCTTCTATTTTTAATAATTGTATTACCATTATAGTTAGTATTTCAGCTTTGATATTCGCATTTTTTGGTGTATTTATCTTTGTAGTAAGACCATTAACTACTATAAAGAACGAGCTTTCAACTATTGTTAGTGACATTGATAATCGTGAAGGCGATTTAACAAAACGTGTAAGTGTTCCTCAGAATATGGAATTATCAGCTCTTGCTAATGGTATAAATATGTTTATGGAAAAACTTCAGACTATTTTCAAGATGATATCTGGCAATTCAGTTCAGATGGAAGGTGTAGTTAATGAAGTAATGAAAAGTGTAAATACTTCTAGTAACAGTGTTAGTGACTTGTCTGCACTTACAGAGGAATTAGCTGCAACAATGGAGGAAATGTCAGATAATGCGGCTTTGATTAACTCAAATACAAATTCAGTAAAAGATGAGGTTGCTGCCATAGCTGAAAAAACTAATGAAATAAATTCTTACACTAAGGAAATGAAACTTCATGCAGAAAGTATGGAAACAACAGCCCGTAATAATATGACAACAACCAGTGGAAAAGTAGAAGAAATCCTTTCTGTTATGAGTAAAGCTATCGAAGACAGTAATAGCGTAAGCCGAGTTAATGCACTTACAGATGATATATTAAATATTGCCAGTCAAACTAATCTTCTTGCTCTTAATGCTTCTATTGAAGCTGCCCGTGCAGGAGAAGCAGGTAAAGGTTTTGCAGTTGTTGCCAGTGAAATAAGTCAGTTAGCATCTGCCAGTCAGGATGCTGCTAATCATATTCAGGAGGTTAACCGAGTGGTAACTACTGCTGTTCATAATCTGGCTGAACATTCTAATGGATTAGTAAATTATGTTAGTGAGTCTATTTTGCCGGAATTTGAAGCCTTTGTTACTTCTGGTGGTGAATATAAGCAAAAAGCTATTTTTATTGAACAGGTAATGAGTGAATTTACTAATTCGACGGATTCCTTAAAGGTTACTATGGAGGAGATAGCTTCATCTATTAATACTATAGCTAACGCTATTGAAGAAGGTGTTAACGGTGTAAGTAGTGCCGCAGAAAGCACTCAAGTATTAGTTACAGATATTGCAAGCATTGCCTCTAATATGGATGATAATCAGGAAATAGCATTACAGCTTAAACAAGAAACAGAGATTTTCAAAAATCTTTAAAATTTATCAAAGTAAATCATTTGGATAAAATTGATAAATTCTAAGTTATGATGAAAATGTGAATATTATCAGAATAAAAAACTTCCGCAGCGAAATAAGTAGTTATATTCGACACAAAATATTCTTAACTTTAGTTAGAGAATAATGTGCAGAAATACTTATTTTATTGCGGAAGTTTTTTTGATTTTGTAGGTATCGCGTCAGAAAAAGTAAATGCTCACGACCTGTCGTGCTTACTTTTTCTCCAAGCGCGATACATTTTTGTTTACGTAATCCACTATTTTTTCATAGTCTTCGATATAATCTATTTCAGACCAGAAATAAGGTGCCACATCTAATGTGTGAATAGGGAATTGCTCACATCTGGAATAAAGAATAGTTTCCCACCAGGTAGTATATTCTTCGTTATCAATCATTTCGAACATTACATCTTTAAACTGTTTGATATAATTCTTGCCGACTTTGGCGATGCCTACATATTCGCAGGTTCTTTCACTAATAGGTAATTCCTTGCCATATTTAGTAACCAGACCTTGTTCGTTACAGTGGAAGAAATAATCTCCCTCTTCAATTTTTCTGTAATCAGCAAGCATACTGATATCTTCTTTACTGTTAAGAATTTTTTCTAATATTTCTTCTTCAAAAAAAACATCAGCATTGGCAAATAAATAATCTTCACCTTCAACAAGGGCGTCCTTTGCAAACCAAAGGGATGCAATACTATTAGAAACTCTATAAAAAGGATTTTCGTAAAATGTAACGTTTAATCCTTCTAATGCATCATAGAAAAGATGCTTGTTATATCCTACAATAATGGAAACGTCCATACCATATCGCTGTAATAATTCAACAGTATGTCTTAAAAGTGGTGTGTTGTCACCTATGTCTAAAAGGCTCTTTGGCTTGGAAATTTCACGACTTATTCGACTTCCAATACCAGCAGCCATTAAAATTGCTTTCATTGTATTTCCTCCTGGATAGCTTTCAAATATACTTTACTATTGGACGATTGCGAAAAAACGTAAATATGTACATTAGTAAAAATAGAACTATATGTAATTAGTCTACCATAAAACAGTGCGAAGGTATATAAATAAATAATTTGAAACAGAAACTTAAACTAGGCTATAAAACAATAATATCTTTATCAGTCATAGTGCTATTATTTCTATTTATGTAAATTTTATTTGGCTACTGCACCTGTAGAATCACGAACTATTAGTTTGGCACGCATGGTAGTATTACTAATATATACATTTTTTAGTAAACCTGAAAGTGAGAAGTAGGCACATTTACCTAAACCGGCACGATCTTGATGGATAGTAGTCAGGCTGGGAGTTAAATCAGCAGCAAAAGGTAAATCGTCAAAGCCTATAACGCTAATATCTTCAGGTACATTTAAACCACGTAACTGGCATTCTGTAATTGTACCGGAAGCAATTGAATCGCTGGCACAAAGGATGGCAGTAGCTTTTTTTTCTAAAAAGTTAGGAATATGATGTTTGGCACAGTCAGACATATAGTGACCGAATTCTATTAAGCTATAATCAATATCTAAATTGTGTTTTTCCATACTATTTATAAATGCCCGATAGCGTTCATCTGAAACAGTGGAATTTGGACTACCGTTTAAAAAGGCGATTTTTGAATGTCCAAGGGAAACTAAATGGTCAATAGCTAAATCAATTCCTTCAAAACTGTCAGTGCTTATAGAGCCAACAAGTGGATTTGTTTTTATATAATTGTCAAGCAAAACAGTAGGTACAGTAGTATCTGCTAATTGCAAAATCCAGTCATCATGCATTTCAAAACCAACAAAAAAAGCTCCACTGTAGCCGTTTTTTAACATATATGTATCATACTTATCCTGAGCCTGTATAGTTGAATTAACCTGAACGACATCCACATCCCATTTTTCGGATATAGCCATTTGCTTAAAACCTAGGATAATATCGTATCCAAAAGAACCAGTGCTTTCATATTCCATATTTCCAATAAGAATGCAAAGCTTTTGATTGGCTTCTTTTTTCATTTTTTTGGTAGTATAACCCATTTCAACAGCGGTATCTAATACTAATTGACGCAATTCATTACTAATATCGTTAGCACCGTTTAAGCCCTTTGAGACAGTGCTGGTTGCAATACCTAACTTGTTAGCGATATCTTTAATTGTTGCCATAATAAACCCTCTCTTAATTTCACAATAAGTATAGTATAAAACCTATAGATAGAATTTGCAAAATAAAAATGAAGATAATTATAAAACTTATTTGTAAATGATTAAACTTATGAATAGAAAAATCTTGAAAACATCTATAATTGGAGTAAAATAGAAGGAAATGCAACCATATAACATTTGTACATACAGTTATTTATAGAATAATTGTATATGGAGCAAACTCAAGAAGATTATAAAATATTATGATAGAGGCAAGATGCAGAAAAATTAATGAGAATATACCTCTAGCTAAGGAGAAAACAATGACAGAAAAAAGTAAAAGAAATCAAGGTATTTTGTTTATATTAGGAGCGGCAATGGGCTTTGCCTGTATGAACTTGTTTGTTAGTCTGGCAGGGGATTTGCCTACAATGGAGAAATGTTTTTTCAGAAATGTAGTAGCAATGATAGTTATGTTCTTTATTATTTTAAGAAGCAAAGAAGGCTTTGCAATAGGAAAAGGTAATTTGAAATACTTGTTTATAAGATCAGCAAGCGGTACTATGGGACTTATTTGCAATTTTTATGCAATTGGAAAGTTAAATATTTCAGATGCATCCATGTTAAATAAATTATCTCCATTTTTTGCAATAATATTTTCTGTATTTGTGTTGAAAGAAGTAGCTAATAGATATGAATGGATAGCGGTTATTATAGCATTTATCGGAGCATTATTTGTTATTAAGCCGGGAGCCGGAGTGGTTTCAATGCCGGCATTGATTGGTGTGTTGGGTGGATTAGGAGCAGGTTTGGCGTATACATTTGTCAGAGTTTTGGGAAAAAGAGGCGAAAGAGGGAATATTATTGTTCTATTTTTCTCAACATTTTCAACAATAATCACATTTCCATTAATGATTATGAATTTCGAACCAATGACAATAAAGCAATTGATATTTCTAATTATGGCAGGAATATCTGCCATGGTGGGACAGATATGTATAACAAAGGCGTACACAAAAGCTCCGGCAAAAGAAATATCGGTATTTGATTATTCACAGGTAGTATTTGCAGCAATTTTGGGACTGATTTTCCTGGGGCAAATTCCAGATATATACAGCATTATAGGCTATGTGATTATTATTGGAGTAGCCATATGGAAATGGTGGTACGGACTTAGAATTAGTGAAACCTAAAGTTGCTTTTATATAATAACTAAAGGCACAAGTGAATGATACAAAACTATGAAAAACTCGTGTAAACTATAAAATCCTCTACAAAGGTACTTTCTACCTTTTGTAGAGGATTTTGCATTGTTTTATGTGGTTGTTCTAAGGATACATTCTAAAGTGTAAACTTTTTAATGTTTTCAACTAATTCAAAAACATTATTGCCTAATTGACTAATGATAGCGGTAGAATCATCTACTAATCTTGAAAGGTCAGTAGACATAGCCGATGTTTCTTCGGCAACAGCTGCGTTGTCCTGTGCGATGTTATTTAAAGTTCCAAGAGAGTTAGTTACCTGGACACGTTCTGAATCAATTTCTTTAGTCATATCATCAATAGCTTTTACAGAAGTTACACAAGTATCAAGTTCTTTATATAAATCGTTGAAGATATTTTGTGTTTCTGTTAAGGAGTTAACCTGAACATCAACTGAGGCATTAATTTCTTTCATAACACTGACTGATTTACCGGCATTTGATAACAATTCTTCAACAATATTTCTAATATTTTCAGCAGAATTAGCAGACTGTTGTGCAAGGCTTGCTATTTCGTTAGCAACTACGGCAAAACCTCTTCCGGATTCTCCTGCACGTGCTGCTTCAATGCTTGCATTAAGAGCTAACAGGCTGGTTTGATCAGCAATTTCATTGATAAGGTTGGCAGCTAACTCGATATTTTGAGCTGATTGATTAGTAAGCTCTGTTTGTTCATACATAGCAGTTATATTAGTACGAGTACTATTATTTACCTGAATTAATTTGTTTAGTGTATCCATTGACTGTTCACTAAGCTGTTTCATTCTGCTTGAATTTTCATCAAGGTTAGATACTTCGATACCAGTTGATTCAATTTGATTAGCCATTGTTGTAACGTCATTAGTGGCTGTATCGGTAGAAATTGCCTGCTCTGTGGCATTATTAGAGATTGAGTCAACAGCAGATGAAACTTCAGTAATGGAATTCTTCATATTGTTGAATGTAGTATCAAAATCATCTAATGCTTTATTAATATTTTTTGAAACTGAATCAATATCTTTTAACAAATTTCTTACATTTTCCTGTGCTATACAAAGAGAAGCAGCAGTTTCACCAATTTCATTTTTTCTTGGTATATCAACTGTAGTAGTCAAATTACCTTCAGAAAGGTCATTAGCAAATTTTTGAATTAATAATAAAGGTTTAACTAATTTGCTTCCATAAATGTATGCAATAACTAATGCAATGGCGATGACACCAAAGAATACTATTGTAGCAAGAATGTTGGTTTGAGCATATTTATCAGTTATAACCGTAATTGTCTGACTCAAATTAGCATCCATATCATCTGTATAATTACCTGTTGATACAGCCCATCCCCAAGGCTCGAAGTATGCGGAATATGCTAATTTTGGTGCAACAGTAACACCATCTGCTTTGGTGAAGTAGAATTCATTATAACCACCTTTTTCAGCAGAATTGCAGGATTTCATAATTTCCTGAATAATCATTACACCATTCTGATCAGCTAGTTCTTTTCTGTTTTGTCCTTCATTATCAGGTAAAATTGGGTGCATAATTAAAGTGTAATCACTGGCATCAATCCAGAAATATCCACTTTGATCATCACGGTAACGCATTGCTCTAATTGTTTCTTTTGCGTTTTCTTTTGCTTCGTCTTCAGATTTTTGTCCTGACTTAAAAAGGTCATATTCATTTTGAAGAATAGAAATTGCTACTTGTACCTGGGACTTGATTTCTGACTTGTAACCATTGTACACAGCATCTTTGTAAGACTTTGCAGATGAGGTTGAAATATCTTTTAATGAGCGAATGGAATTACAACCTATTCCCATTGCGGTTATTACTACTACTAAGGTACATAGTAACATAATAGAATTTCGTAAGCTTTTTACTTTTTTGTTTGTCTTTTTCATATGTCGTTTCCTCCTGAGTAAAGGTGTAATGAAAAAATATAGCTTTTTCAGATACCCTTTTTGCTTTTTTACAAAATATTTATATAAACAATAATATTGTCGAAGAAATAAATTTTTTCGACAATAAATATCAATAAAAATATTTTATATGTTATAATTAATTATAATATTCTTAAAAAAGTGGCACAACAAAGATGTAATAAAAAAGTATAAAGATTATATAAAATTAAAAGGAATTAAATT
>CAYOMP010000082.1:0-11923 GCA_964405075.1 uncultured Lachnospiraceae bacterium | reverse complement strand
AAGAATCTCCTTCATTAGCAATGTTAACATCTATACTCTCATTCAACCCTGCAACACTTGATACTGTTTCGTTATCAAAATTCTTTATTTCCATACCAGCATTAAAAGTTGTACTTCCACTATTATTAATTAGTACTACTTCTTTAGTGGTATTATTTGAAATAGCTATAATTTTTTCCGCATAAATTGAATTGTAATCACTATAATTATTAGTATACAATTTATAATTCTTATTTACATCACAAGAAACACTATATAGCCCACCTTCAGCTGTCGTATACTCATATACAACACCTAATCTATATTCTTTTGCCTCAGATTTACCTGTGCTGGTAATATCTACTACAGGTAATTTAGCAAACTTAACATCAATATCCTCAGATGTTTCTGTATCATCACTTAATCTAATTTTGAAATAATAGTTTTCGTCCTTAGCTAGTCTAACTACAGTATTTTCAATTCTCCTATTAGCGTAACAATCACACTCGCCTTCATCATGATTACATACATTAAAATTGTCACCATAAAACGTATTGTTAACCCACTGCATACCGCTATCTGTTTCATGATAAATATCTGTATAAGTGCAATTGTTATATTCTCCCTCATTATTGACAGCAGAAATTACATATAAACCATCTTCTTCTGGCGCATACTTGTACCATATTTCTTCTTCAGCATCCACAATCTCAGTCTTATCAGCATACTCATCATTAGCATCAAGTAAAATATTATTTACGACACCACTATTAGTAACTGATACATTAACGCTATCACCTACTGAAGACATAGTTTCTCTAATAACTTTAATATCGTATTCTGTGTTTTCTCCATTAACATAAAACACCTTGCCTATTCCCTTGTAGACATGGTATGACATTCCATTAATATCAATAATATAAGATTCTTCTGGTCCATTAACATCTAAACGATAGAATCCTTTTTCTTTGCTTGTAAATTTCAAATTAGCGGCTTTATAAACATTTATATTTTCATTGTTGTTATTAACAGATGCTACTGTATTATCAGCATTCCACACTAATTCATTTTCTGAAGATTTCGTAATATATAAATCAAAATCTGCGCTACAATTATCTACATTGTAATCACTAGCCAGCACTGCAAAATAGTATGTCTTTCCAGCAACTAAATTATACATTGTCAAAACATTATTATCATAGATGCTGCTTGAAGATGCCATATTTAACGATTGTAAATATTTATTTTCCTCATCTCCATCTATGGTTGTTCCACTAACATGTATCCGACACTCATTATAATTTTTTTCCGTATGAATAGCATAATATCCAGATTCATCCGGTGTATAAGAATATACTTTATTATACATTGTATGTGATAATGCAACGTGTTTTTTAGTATTTAATGCAACAGTTTCTGCACCCTTTTTTATATTTAAAGTTGTGTGATTATTATTACAATCTTCCAATAAATATAGTTCCACTGTTCCTTTATTGAAAAAACGTTCCTCTTTAGAAATATTTCGGTACGAATTTGCGCTATGACTAAAACTAGTCGAACTTGAATTTCCACCATCCCAAGTACCAACACTCTTGTATGCATAATTATCAACCTCTAATGAAGACTCTATTGAATAGTATTCATCCTCAGTAGTTGTATATGTAACCTTTGCTGCATAGTCAAAATCTATTGTCATTCCATCTGTATAGGTATATTCATTAATCTTTCTAATCCTTGAAGTAATACCATTTTGATTATCTTCACTATTTCTAATTAAACATATGTAGTTTTTACCAACACTCAATTCATTAGCAATACAATATGTTTTTTTAGATTCTGTTTCATAACTAAAATTATAGTTCATATATAATTTACAATACTGGTTATCATTTAATTCATAAATTTCATAATTACAATAACCCTGATTAGTAAATATATACTCTCCATCCTCTGCCACAGTAAATGCAAACATTTCACTTTGGTCTTTTCCTTTTAATTCATTAAATGCTAACTCTTTTTCACCATTAATTTCGCCAATATCAGTTATCTCATTATCTAACCATGATACAACACATTGATTATCTGAATTAGTATTTGCAATAATGTATAAGCTATTCACTCCAGAATATAATATAGCTTCATAGTATCCCTCACTATTTTCAACAACCTTTGTTAAATTAATGTATACATCATACTGACTGCCATTATCTATCGAAAAAGAACAATACTTACTAGTATCACTTTCAATAGATACTCCAACTGCTTTATTAAACGCAAAGGAATAGTCATCTGTAGCCGAAATAACTGTTTTATTATCTGTTGTAGAATCTGTTACCTTCTCCAAATATACGGTATACAAGTTGTCCAAACTATCTGAATAAGTATTTATTCTATAAGTAACTCCTGCTTCTAAAGTATACACTACTTTAAAACCTTTATAAGACTCTCCTATATCTCCCTCTGAATAGCAATATCCTGCTTGATATCCCAAACCATAATATACATTAGAATCTTCATAAAATCTATCTATACAACCATAAGCCCTATAAGCTGTCTCATTTGTATATAGTACATACTCCCCAGCTTCTGCTGGTGTAAACTCAATATATGCTGGTGTATACCAAGTACCTGATACTTGAATTCCGCCATTTAACTGTTCAACGGTAACTGTTGAACTGCTTCTAACCTTATCTACATTAATAGCTGCTGATGAAGCCACCTCAGCACCTAAGTTATATACTTCTGTTGATATATCACTGTTAATTGATTCTTCCATAGGTTCAATTACAGGAATACTATCTACATTTTCTTCCTCTAATTGAACATCTTGTGTTTCACTATCAGTTGTAGATGTCTCAACTGGTTCGTCGATAATAGGAATTAATTCCTGAATCTCCCCATTATCAGACTGTTCCTCTGACAATTGACTTACTCCTTCTGTAGAATCTGTAACTACCGAATCTACTTCTGGTATTGAATCTGTCAACGGCTCCTGTATAGGAGCTTTTTCTTTTGTCTCTTCTGTTGTGTTAATGTTAGTAGCTTCTATTGAACTGGCATATATAGGTACTACATCCATTACCATTAATAAACCAGCTAACACTAACGCCACTGCTTTTTTCTTCATTTGTTTTTCTTCCTCCTTGAAAATTAAGTAACAGCTCTCCTTAATGTTAAACTCAACGAACATATATCGCAGTAAAATAAACTTCTATTTTGCATATTTCATATAATAATTTTTCAGATTTCACTTTATGTTTTCACACCTTAGCATCATTTACTATATTCCGACATGACTCTCGCTTATTTTAAGTAGTCCTTTTTGTTACTTTTCTCCCAATTATACTATTATATTTTCTATCCGTAAACTATTTTTAATTTTTTCTTAACTTTTTTTGAAGAATTTTTATTTTAATTTAACATTATAGTGTATTATAGATAATTGTTTTGAAATTATATGATAAATGATTACTGTACATTTAATCCTTAACTATGGCATTCTATTGCTAGCTATTATATACAGATTTATAGTTTAAATGTATTTTTACTACATACATAAAATAAAACACTATTTTTATTTTATATGTATTGTTAATTTTGAAAGTGATTATTAACTTAATAAACGAATTAATAACACTATATTGACACACTAAATAAGGAAGTTACTTATTACATTACCATTCTTGCAATGCAATAAATAACTTCCTCATTCTTTTTATTTTTATTAGACTATTACTAATCCGACTATTTCAATCCTACAAATACTCTTTACGTCCCTGTTCCTTCAAAATATCAACAATCTTCTTAACATCCTGAGCCTTATTCTTATCACATACTAATACAACATCGTCTGTTTCAACAATAATGGTATTATCAACACCTATAGTTGCAATCATTCTTCCTTCTGAGTATGAAATACAGTTAGAAGTTTCTATATTAATCTGATCACCAATAATAATATTGCCATTATCATCTGTGTCGTAAATAGCTCCTAACATATCCCAGCTACCAACGTCATTCCATCCAAAATCTCCTGCTAATACCACTACATCATCAGAACGTTCCATTACACCATAGTCAATAGAAATACTCTGAATAGTTGGATATATTTCTTGGATAACAGCCTTTTCATCAGGTGTATTCATAGCTTCTCCAATTTTTTCAATAGCGTTATTTACCTTTGGAATGAAACGTTTAAAATTATCCAATATAGTAGATGCTTTCCATACAAACATTCCACTATTCCATAAGTAATCTCCGCTCTTAAGGTATTTAACTGCTGTTTCATAATTAGGTTTTTCAACGAAACTCTGTACGGACTTAACTTCTGAAACATCTTTTTTATCAAAATTAATGTAACCATATCCTGTTGATGGGAAAGTTGGTTTTATACCTATAGTTACTAATTTATCCTGAGTTTCGGCAGCTTCAATAGCTTTAGCTAATACCTTGTTAAACTCAGCTTCGTATTTAATGTAATGGTCTGATGGAAAAATACACATAATTCCATCACCATATTTCTTAATAATTTCCATAGCAGCATAACCAATACATGCTGATGTGTTTCTTGCTGAAGGCTCTGCTAAAATGTGGTCTTCTCTAATACCATCCTCTACTAATTCCTTCATTTTCTCAACCTGTTCAGTATTAGTTACGATAAAGATATTTTCCTTATCAATAGTTGGAGTTATTCTGTCAATCGCCTCGTTAATCATTACTCCATTACCACTTAAATTCAATAACTGCTTAGGTGTTTTCTTTCTACTAAGTGGCCAAAATCTTGTACCACTGCCACCAGCCATTATTACTCCATATACTTTCATACCCATTTTTTTACATTATAGATAATGTGTTTAGCCGTAATATTGTAAAAATATTTTGCATGCTTATTTTGTATTAATACCTGAATTTCTACATAAGCTATTCTAAATACTACACAATAACTAGCTCTAATTACAAACACAAGCATTAACCAACACTAGTATACATAATAATTTATATTTTTACTATCGGACTAATTATCTATATACTCCTTTCATATTTTCTTATTTTCAGTAGCATATTCAAATCAACTACATCTATTACACTATCTGTTAATTAGAATTCCTTTGATTATATTCAGTAAATATCTTCCAATATTAGCTATGAGAGCCACACTCTGCGAGTTTCATAAGTTTCACGGTACTTTTCAAATAGTTCTATAAGCAAAGCATTCTCTTCGCCACTGGCGTAAACTAGAAATTTCAAAATATCTACTGTTCCTTGGCAATCAATTGATTAATTGCCATAGAACACCCAATTATCACAAAATGCATTGGTGCTGTAACCACCATAGAATCATTTGCAATCATTGACACCAGATAACAAATATTCGCCATAAATAATCCTTCACCAAGAATAGTTAAATACCTATTCTCCTTAGAAGAATTATGGCAAGTCCTAACCAAAACCTGCACCGTACAAATTATATACCACAAATAGAAAAACATCAAGCTAATAAAAGCTATCATACCTTCCTGCACCCATGTCTGCAAGTACATATTGTGAGGTCTGGTAATTAATGAATTCTTAGACATAACATTTGTCTTCATTACATAATCATCCTGTGGAAACTCATATACAAAGGTATCAGCTCCAGTACCTATCAACAAATTATCTTTCAACAAAGGCAATGTTCTTGACCAAATATACCCACGTTTAGTAAACAATTTCTCGTGTCCCTCAAATCCAATACTTTCTGCCTTTTTAAGGTTATCTGCTTTTCCATATATTGTTATATATTGCAAATCACCATTTTCCTGAACAAAATGCCATTGATTTTTTCCTACCCAAAGATATACATCATCGCCATCTATCTGCACTGATATCCTTCTAAAACCTTTTTTGGTAATTTTATATGTACTTTTTTCTTTTTCAACAGGTAGCTTGTCAATACAATTTAAAAAAGCACTTATCCCATCATCTTTTATAATAATATCAACTGTTTTTTCCTTATATAACAGACTAATCTTATTTCCCTTTACTGATATGTCTTCAAGACTATATTCTTTAATATCAGTATTAAATCCACGCTTAATACTCTGAATATAATTACTTCCCGACGCAATATCAATCCCAAGAATTATAATGATTCCAATAGTAATTACACCTAAGATTTTAAAGTTAACTTTTCTATTTTTTACAAAAATAAGAATAGTATAAAAACATCCTCCAACCACTATAGCTAAAAGAGATGTCTTTGACCCCGAAGCAAAATCACATAACACCAAAAGCATGGTAACTACACCAGTTACAATCTTAGTCCACATTTTAGATGCTGACAAACTAATTGCAACTAATACCGGAATAATCATTGCACAGTAAACCCCTACATAATTGGGATTATACAATGTCATATACACTCTATTAATTGCACTGTCAGAGAAATTGAAACTTAATCGCTCTCTATACTCAGCCAACTCGGTAGGTACTATTAGCATTTTACCAATACTTGATTCAAAGAAATCCTTGCCAAAATACTGCATTATTCCCAAAATGCTCATAACACCAGAAACAAGAGTAATTCCTACTGTAATCAACTTCACACTTCCATAATGAACCACAAATAGATATACATAATATGTTAAAATCATATAGCCAACGACCACATATATACTCTCATATTGCTCAATGCTTCCATTAAAGACTACATCTTTGTACTCTGAACAAATAGCAGATATAATTGAGAAAATCCCATATATCACCAAAGGAAGTAGTTGCTTCTTCTTAAAATACTCCAGCTTATACATACCGATAGCAAGAGCCATAACAATGAATATAACCATGCATAGTACCACACCAACAAAAAAATGTGCTCTACTATATAGGAAAATATCCGCCACATCCGTACTATCAGAATACCAAGGATATTTATATAAATCAGTTTTTAATATATTTAATCTCATTATTAATGGCATTACAACTGTAACTAACAATATGGGTAAAGCCATTAAATACATTAAAAAATCTATGTTTTTTTTCTTTTTCAAATTATTATTACTATTTTTCCCCATAACATATTTCCATTCTGTTAAAATTCCTAATAAAGTATAGCATTTTTTTATTGGTAAAAAAAGAGAGAAATCCTTAAGATTCTCTCTCTTTTCCACTATACCAAAGTACAATCCCATATATCTACATCTGAATCCTGAAATACTTCTTTTAATGTATGTCGTACAACCTCTTTTTTCACACCTTTTTTCAAAATAACTTGTACAAAACCACCACCGCCAGCTCCACATACTAATTTACCATCTATATATTCATTGATACTGGCAAATATCTGAGCAATTAAGGTATTATTAGAGCCAGCATCTACCTTTTGTGACAACTCCCAATGATAATCAAGAAGCTTGGCAAATTCGTCTACATTACCACGCTCTAACTCAAAACGCATTAACGCCGCCACTCTTTGAATCTCATTAAGTGCAAATAAAGAATCCGGTTCATTTCCTACATATCTGCCAACTACGTCTCGAAGAAGATTCCTTGCTAAACGTCTCTGACCTGTGTATATTAATACAAATCGCTCCGATAATTCTCTCTTAGTCTCCTCAGAAAGTTCCACATGCTGTACCTTAATATTTTGATGCAGACCAGGCTTTGCGGTAATATATTTGATACCATCAGTCAATCCCCCTACCTGATCTTGCCAACCACCACCAGTAGACATAATCTGTTCCATAATTAGTACGTGATTATACAATTTATCATCAGTATATTCAATACCCATAAATTCAAAAATAGCCTTTACACATGCCGCCGACAGAATGGAACTGGTTCCCAGTCCACTACCCTTAGGTACATTAGTTACCTCTGAATGCATAATGAATCCGCCACCAAGACGAGTAAGAATATCCTCAAGACTTCCCCCTGATTTTGGTATTATTCCACAAGCTAATAATGCCGCCTTTTGCAAAGCAAAGGAATCATATGGATCACCTGTTGCCTGTAGAGGCTCAATAGAACTGAACTCTCCATGCACATCCATATCACGGCTATCAAATACAATCTTTTTATCAGAGATTCTCTCAAGAGTGACTTCTACAGGTTTTTCCCCATTAAGAAGAATTGATGCATTTAATACAGTACCACCCTTTTCATTGCAATGTGGTGGAGTATCTGACCAGCCACCCCCCCAGTTTACACGAAGTGGTAAATGTACCGTGTGTCTATCCAATACTATCTTACAGCTATCATTATATTGTAGTTGTTCAATGGAACCCTCCATAATTGTATCAGATATTTTTTGAAAACACTGAGCAATTAGTCGCTCTCCTTCTACTCCCCCAAGAGCTACGCCAACGTAATAATACAAACGAATGGCATCCATAAATCCGGCATTTGCTAACTGTCTGTCCATCCACTGTTTCTGAATTACTGTCAACTGACTGGCCTGTAACACATCAATAGCTTCCTTTGCAGGTCTTCCAGCCCGAATTAACTTAGCAATACCATCCATACGAACCAGCTCCTGCATACGATTATCCCATGCAATAATGGCATCTGTATCAGCCTCATTAAAACCAGAACATAATGATTTGCAATTCTGCTGTCTCCATGACATTACATCCCCTTGTCCCATAGCTAAATTGTACAGATTAAGAGACGCGTCAAGAGCCTCAACAATACTATCACAGGCAGGATAAATGTTGGCAAGCCATAAAGAATGGTCATTTGTATCCCACACCTCATTAACTGATATTCCATTCTTATCCAAAATGTCAGTTATTGGTATTCCAAATAACTTATCCTCTTTTGGATTATCGTTAACCCCATAAATACGAACTACAAATTTGCCATCTTTTTGCTTCAATCCGTGAACAACAACATCCGATGGAATAGTTTCATTATGTACATCAATATATGATAAAACTGTATTCTCACCAATGGTAGCATTCTCGTGTACATAAGATACTTCCAAATAACATCTTTCTCCAATGGTAGCACCATCCGAAAGAATACTATTATATCCGGCAGTTGAATTATTTATACTACTGTTAATATGCTGACTCCATCCCAAATCAGCATAGGTTTCAATTTCTTCTGACATTAAATGCAAAATTTCTCTCGTTGTCCCAAAATGAACAAATTTGGCAGGAGCCAGACGAAGTAACTTCATTCTATATGGACGAAGTGCATTCCATACGGCAGTCCTAGCCTCAGTTAATTCATCACAGAATTTTCCTTCCGGTTTCTCCTTATAAAACTGCTCTAATGTAGATTCATTTGCCAATGGATACAAAAAGTCTCCATACAAAGATAAACGAACCTTTTCATTTACAAAGCTATTATATTTTTCAATATCACTTCTACCATTAGTTGAAATCAATTGATACAACGACGATAACATTTCTTTTGAAAATATTACCGCTCCGGTGTCAATATCTACTTGTTCTCTTTCGTTAACTGCACCAACCTGTTTTAATGATTCCACACTTTGTTTATGTAAAAACCTTGCAACATTTCCATCATCGCCCTTTAGAAAAACCCCATGATTTTTCCCTGTTTCCACATGCTCCTTAAAGGAAATACAAGCAGCACCATTACCGTTATAATCAACCTGTAGCGGATTAAATAATAATAATACATCTCCTGATAGTAATAGCATTCCTTCCCTAATTCTTGAGGCCATAGAACTCATCACTATCATTAACTCATCAAAAAGAGTGGATGAACGACCATTTTGTAAACAATGGGGTACAGGTGAAAAAAGCTTACCTAGCGCAGAGTATTGCGGTACTCTCTTAGAATCTCCACCACTGTGAATTACAAGAATTCGAAGATTAGAAAAATCCGATGTGCCTGTATGCTTTGCAATATAATCAATAACTCCTAGTGTAGCACCACCAGAGCCTACCCTCTTGCCATCCTTATCCGGAATAACTGAAAAATGAGTCTTACCAGGTAAAAACCCTGATTTAACTCTTTCTTCAATCTGCGCCTCAAAGCCTGCTGCCTGCTTCTCATTAGATGCAGTTAATATTACATAATCCCAACAGGCAAAATTATCTCTCGTAAGCGTTCTATTATAATCGTCCCATGTATCTTGATATGACTGTGCCAAAAATAACGATGTTTTCTTCATATTTTCTCCATTCTAAAGCTTGATATATAATCTCATATTTGTCTAAACACATTATATACATTCATTGAAAAATAAACAATATCGCAGATGTAGAAAGTCTGCCCTAGTAAAATGAATTATAGACAATTTCATTTACCCTGTAAAAAAGTTTCAGATTTATTAGTTAGTAACATAAATATTCATACAAAAAACCGCTGCAAACTCTATGTCTACAACGATTTTTCCTTTAGGAGATTTTTATAACTCCTCTTTAACTCTTTTTCAATTAATTAACATTCATGAAAATGAAACTTTTCTATTATTGAATCCTTGATTTTCGAATACATAATACTTTTGTCCGTTCTATCCCATGGTCCCCCACTAACATGAGTTACATCTACCAATTGTCCAGCTGTATAATCTGCATACTTTTCCAGTATTTTATCTATTGTATTCAACTTCTCAATTCCATTCATTGCAAATAGAATCCTACTACGTGCCGGCATATGCTTGAACACATCTTCAATTATACTATCTTCTGAACCTTCTAACTCTAAAATCTCATCTCGACTTCCTCTATATTTTTCATATACTGTTTCAACAACAGGACCATATTTGAAAGCATAAATATTATCCACAAATAATTTTTGTTTTGTTTTACATAAATAATCTGCATAGCACAAATATACCAGTTTTTCTAATTTAAGGTGCGTACATCTACACTTTGACAAAATATATTTGGCAACATCAATTCCCTGTAAATACCTATCTTTCTTTATGAGGTCAATAAATTCACCAACGGAACTTACTACATATATATCTTCAAAAAAACCATCTTTTTCCGTTACCGACTGCCAGCTTTGTGATTCCGTTACAACAGAGTGTGTAGATACTGATACATTTTCTCCACATTCACTTTTTATTCTATCTAGCACCTCTGCTATATAATCAATTTTCATATTCTTCATAATAGCATAGTGTAATGCTATTCGCACACCTTTAGAATACGAGCTACTCAATATAATGTAATGCATTATCATATCCCACACCCTCCTGTTCTCTCTTTCCCATCTAGTATAATCCTGTTTATATTCTTTATGTGATTCAAAATTACTTTGCATATTTTCATAACACCAAACTTGAAGTTCCCAAGGAAAATTATAATTTCCATTCTCAAAATATATATGCGAAGCTATATAATCTTGTTTAGCCGAATCAATACATTTATATAATGGATAATAATTTCTCATATATTCTTTCACATCACTATGCTTAAAATCTCCCCACAATATAATTCTTATTCCAAACAAATCATTTAAGCACTTTCTGATTGGTATCTTACCATTTTCATGGTTACGAATGTAATTATCTATTTTATATTCTATTGAGTTCTGGGTTTTCACTCTAAATGTTACTTCCGAACTCACAAATTCCATAGAAACTAATTTTGTCAGAAATTCAAAAGATTCCTTTCCAATATATGTTCTATATTCTATAATTTCATCAAAAATGTACGCATCATCCCTAATATCCGATACCAGTCTTTTCTTTAAATTGAACTTATTATTAGTATATATTTCATTCCACTTCACACTAACATTTTCATACTCAATCGCAAGAAAATCAATTAACTTTCCCAAGTCCTCAAACACATTCAACATACCTTTCATAATATGAAAAACTCTTATCTATATTTTATTTATAGCATTAGCTTTAACATATGTCAAGCATTTTACGAACATTTGTTCTCTTATTTGTTCTTCATTGTGCAAATCCTGTATTAATAGTTAAATGTATTTGTAAATTCCAGTTGGCAAGAGTAAATTCTAGTATCATAGA
>CAYOMP010000081.1:0-11967 GCA_964405075.1 uncultured Lachnospiraceae bacterium | reverse complement strand
CGAATCAGATCCATTTGCAAGACTTGACCAGACAGGTGTTGGACAGTTAGTTCAGATGGCAGCAGACAAGGGTCGTAAAACTCGTCCTGATATCAAACTTGGTATCTGTGGAGAACATGGTGGAGATCCATCATCAGTTGAATTCTGCCACAAGGTTGGATTAAACTATGTTTCTTGCTCACCATTTAGAGTTCCAATTGCTAGATTAGCAGCAGCACAGGCAGCTATAAACAATAAATAATACTGTAGAACAAAACACTAAAATCCTTAGTAAGCATAGGTTAATTCAATATTTCTAAAGATTTTGGGAGAAGGTTTAGAATATATATAAGTTTTATAAAGAATGCCTATAAATGAAGATTTGGTGTATTATGTGAAGGGTATTATAGAGTTGTTCCTGAATAGAAAATATTAGTGTATATAGAGTATGGTAACTAATTTGGAAAGTATTCTGATTAGTTACCATATTTTTTTATATGAGGAAAGTCCTCATACAAATTAAAAATGCTCCGCAATGGATTCGCACTCGCGCGAAGATGTAGAATGTCGCAAAATGCGACGTAAAAGCGGCGCGAGAATGTGCTTTGCACATTCTTTGTTCTACATAGAAGAAACTTTTCAATACAGAAACACTATCCACTTTTTTATTAAAATAGGATATTAAGCTTAAATGAAAATAAATACAAATTACCAAAAATTCAAATTAAATCTTGACAAGTAAACGACCGTTCACTATAATAATGGTAAACGGTCGTTTACTGAATGAAGGAGATAATAATGTTAGATACTAGGGAAAAAATATTAATTACTGCACTTCACTTATTTGCAAGGGATGGTTATGAGGCTGTCTCGGTAAGTACAATTGCAGGAGAATTGGGAATGACAAAAGGAGCTTTATATAAGCATTATAAAAATAAACGTGATATTTTTGATAGCATTGTTGAGAGAATGTATCAAATTGATGCTGAAAGAGCAAAAGAATATGAAGTACCGCAAGAAAAATATGAAACCCAGCCGAAATCATATAAAAATCAATCTGTAGAAAAAATTATGGATTATACAATTGCACAGTTTTTATTTTGGACAAAAGACGATTTTGCGTCTGATTTTCGTAAAATGCTGACTTTAGAGCAATATCGTAATACGGAGATGGCAGAGCTGTATAGTCAGTGTATTGTTGAAGGACCAGTTTCATATATGGAAGATTTGTTCCGTGAATTGATTCAGGAAGGAACACTGAAAGAGGAAAATCCAAAACAACTTGCAGTAGAGTATTATGCTCCGTTTTTTCTTCTAATTTGTATGTATGATAAAAGAGGAGAAAGTGAGGATTATGTTGAGATTCTACGTAAATCTACGGAGAATTTTATGCAGAGGTATGAAATGGATTCGGAAGGAGGAATGATATGAGAAACGAGATTAATATGAGACAATATGGCCTGTCTGAGGCAGTAGAAAAATCGGCCGAACATTTTGAAAATTTGATTATTTCACGAGTTCTTTCACAGGAAAAAGGAATATATCGATTGGTTTCTTCACAGGGAGAAAAATGGGGAGAAATATCGGGAAGATTTCATTATGATGTACAGGCAAAATCAGAATATCCGGCAGTAGGTGATTTCGTTATGGTTGACTGGAACAAAAGTGGCGGTAATGCAGTGATTCACCATGTTCTTCCGAGAAAAAGCAGTTTTGTGAGAAAAGCTGCTGGTGAAAAAAATGAGGAGCAGGTTGTTGCTGCCAATATTGATACTGTATTTTTGTGTATGTCCCTAAATAATGATTTTAATTTACGACGTTTAGAACGATATGTTTCCATTGCATGGAACAGTGGCGCTATGCCGGTTGTAGTTTTGACAAAATCAGATTTGTGCGAAGATTTGGATAACATAATGTTAGAAATATCTTCTGTAACGGCAGGTGTGGATGTTTTAGTTACGAATGCCATAAGTCAAGATGGTTATGAGCAGATTTATCCGTACCTTGCTGAGGGAAAGACAATCGCATTTATTGGCTCATCCGGTGTGGGAAAATCTACTTTAATCAATTGTTTGCTGGGTGAAAAATATCTGGACACGAATGGACTCAGGAATGATGACAAAGGACGACACACCACAACCCATCGTGAGCTGATTCTTTTGACATCTGGTGGCATGGTGATTGATACACCGGGAATGCGAGAGCTAGGAATGTGGGATGCTGGAGACGGAATTGATCAGGCGTTTGCAGATATTGAGGAGTTGGCGTTAAAATGTCGCTTCCGTGATTGTTCTCATTCAAAGGGTGAGCCAGGGTGTGCAGTACAAGAGGCAGTGGATTGTGGTAGATTATCGAATGATCGACTTGGTTCTTGGCAGAAACTGATGAATGAGAATCGGTATGTGGAAGATACACAAGGTTATTTGGTTGAGAAAAAACAAAAATTTAAGAACATTGCAAAAATTAATAAGAGAAATAGGAAAGGATGAAGATAAAACAATGAATACAAACAATATTATTATACGATTAGAAAAAGAAGAAGAATATCGAGAAGTAGAAAATTTAGTAAGGGAAAGCTTTTGGAATGTATATCGTCCAGGGTGCTATGAGCATTATGTGTTGAATCAGCTTCGAAATGATCCAGCATTCGTCCCAGAACTTGATTTTGTTATGTGTCTCAGCACACAAGAGAATGGTGCGGTAGGTCATTCTGCTGAGGAACAGAATGGTAAGTTAATCGGTCAGAACATGTTTATGAGAGCGAATATCAAAGCGGATGATGGCAGAAATATCCCTATTATGACTATGGGGCCAATTTGTATTACACCTGAACTGAAGAGAAAAGGATATGGAAAAATTTTACTAGATTATTCCTTAGAAAAAGCAAAAGAACTTGGTTGTGGTGCAGTTTGTTTTGAAGGAAATATTGATTTTTATGGAAAGAGTGGATTTACTCAGGCAAGTAACTTCGGCATTCGCTATCATGGTTTGCCAGAAGGTGAAGACGCATCCTTCTTTTTATGTAAAGAATTAATTCCAGGATATTTAGATGGGATTACAGGAGAGTATGCGACACCACAGGGGTATTTTGTGGATGAGGCAGAGGTAGAAGCATTTGATAAGGAATTTCCGGTTAAAGAAAAATTAAAACTTCCAGGTCAGTTATTCGAGAAATAATTAATAAGGATAAGTAAGCATAGGTTTATTCAATTTTTGGGTTTTCAGAGAAGGTTTAAAACATTATAAGGTTTTATAAAGAATGCCTATGGCGAAGATTTAGTAAATATTGTGAAGAGTATTATTAGAGTTGTTATTGAATAGAAAATATTAGTGTATATAAAGTATGGTAGTTAATTTAGAAAGTATTCTGATTAGTTACCATATCTTTTTGGCTCTAAGTCAAGTGTTGGGGGATTCTTTGAATTACGTCCCATTTCTAGACTTGGAGCAGTTTCTATTTACGCGAGCAGCGGGGAGAAGAATTTGTTTACATAGGTTTTAGACGAGCGCCGCGAAACTATCGAAACTCGTTATGTAAGACACGCAAAAGACAGAGATAAAAAGGAAATTGACAAATACGACCAATCGGTCGTATAATTACTATCGAAAGGTGCGTTGGTATGAATAAAGAAAAAATTATAATGGCTACGTTGGAACTTGCCTGTGAGAATGGACTTAGAAGTGTATCTATGTCTCAAATTGCTGAGAAAGTCGGTATAAAAAAATCATCGTTGTATAGTCATTTTTCTTCAAAGGAACAAATTATTTCTGAAATGTATATATTTTTGAGAAAACAAGCCAATCAAAATAGGGAGATTGGACAATTTGATTATGGAACCTATGTTGAGGGGAAGGATTTAAAGGATATATTAATGGGTACTGTGTTGTCCTATGAAAGGATGAACCACAATCCGCAGATGGAAATGTTCTACAAGGTAATCATATCGGAGAAGACATTGAACCAAATTGCAGCTGAAATTATGGTTTCTGAGACTAATACTATGATTTGGGCAACAAAGCAACTTTTTTATGCTATTATGGCAAAGAAGGTTGCATATTTTGAAAACATCGATGCGGCGGCGGTTTCATTTGCGATGGGAGTACATGCAATTCTGGATTTCAGGATTGATGACAGTATTGATGGTAAAGATAATTCCCATGGTATTCTAGAACAATACATAGATGAATTCTGTAGAGTATATTCGGCGGATAAAGGTATTAATGGTTAAAGAGAAGGTTTAAGAAGGGTGGTAACAATATGATAGAAAAAAGATTGAGAAAACTTGGAATATTGGGAATAATAAGTTTGTTGTCATATACGGCAATGGTGGTATTTTCGCCACTTGCGTATCCAGGCTATGATTGGTTGAGTATGGCAGTAAGTGATTTGAGCGCAAAAGGTGCACCATCAGAGGAACTTGCAGGACAGTTGAATGCACTATTCGGACCATGTGGATTAGTTTCTATAATGGCGGTATGTGTAAGCATTGCTGCTTGTAAATCAAAAGTGTTGAAGGCAGGCGTTTGTTTTTTTGCTGCCATGGAATGGGTATGCAATGTGGGATATAAGCTATTCCCGTGGGTAAGTGATGCACCAGCATCAAATCCACAGAATGTCATGCATCTTGTTGTCACAGTATTGGTTGTAGTATTTTCGTTAGTATCTTTGGTATTGATAGCGATTGGTGCGAGAAAAGAACAGATAAAATCACTTGGTATATGGGCAATTATCTGTCTTGTGGCTATGTTAATCGGTCCGATTGGTACAGTTTTGTTGCCCAAAGCGGTATTTGGCCTATTCGAGAGATTTAGTACGTTTTCAGCGGTTGTATTTAATGCAGTATTGGGAGTATATCTTATGAAAGGATATTTCAGAACAAATGGGGAGGAAGTACAATTATGAAAAGTAAAAAATGGATGTGGATTGGACTTTTTTTGCTAATTATTGTAGGTGGTATTGTATTCTTGATCAGTTACAATATGGAGGGGTTCAATGGAAGTCGCGTCAAAAATCCTGACGCCTATTCTCTGGATATTGAGAGAATGAATGGAACTGATTTACATACGTTGGAGTTGAATGAGGGTGATGTCCTTCAGACACATTTTAAAACAGAGAAAGGTTTCTTGTATATGGAGATAAAAGCACCGGATGGAACAACGATTTATCGCGGAAATGGAAAGGAAACCACAGATTTTACTATAAACATTTCAAATAGCGGTGTTTATACAATTATTGTCGAGGCACGACACGCAAAAGGTGAAATTCATATTCAGCTCGAGGAAGCGTAAATTAAAATAATCCCCTGCACTACATTGTAGGCAGAGGATTTCAGGTTTACTAATAATAAAATCATTTATGATTATTTTATTTTAACTTTTTTTACATTACTCCAGTCTGAGTAGCATTTTTTCTTATTGTCAAGTACTGTATAAGTTCTAACTCTTACATAATATGTTTTCTTAGAAGTAAGCTTTTTAATAGTTGTCTTAGTTGAAGTGACATTTACAGTCTTTTTGCTCTTTGTAAAGCGAGAATTTCTAGCAACCTGAATCTGGTATCCTGTCACTCCTTTGACTTTTTTTACATAAACAGTTGCTGTTTTACTTTTAGAACTTTTTACTTTATTCACAGAAGATTTCTTTAAAGCCGATGATTTGAATGCAAGAGTATAATTACCAGTTGTTTTCGTATTCGCATTTTTAAGAACAAGATAATATGTTCCTGAAGGTAATTTGTATGTATATTTATGGCTACCTGCTGCGATAGAATTCTCTCGATATTCCAAATCAAGATCTTCATTGTAAAGCTGTAAATTTACCGCTGAAAGACCACTTATAAAGCTGATGCTTACATCACTTGCTTTGCGAATTTTAAATGTGTAACAATCTGTAGTATCATTTAAAGCAAATTGTCCGATAATTGAAGCTGATGCTGGATTACTAACCTCGGATGCAACCGATGCGTCATCATTGGTTGTTTCTAAATTTTCTGCATATGTTTCATTTGCACTTGTAAAGGTACATCGCATATTTCCTGCAGCTTGAGGTTCGCCTGCTCCACCATGAAAACTGATTTTGTAAGAGCCTGCTTTCAAATTGTAAACAGAAGTGTAACTTCCAGTATAACCATCGTAATTCCAGTTTTTTGTAATGGATGTTCCATAAGAATCTGTCATATTGATTCTTGATTTACCATTGCTTTCACTTGCTATAAAGTTAATATTTAAAGCACCAGATTTTGGAAGGGTAACACTATACTCATATTCATTACCTTTTTCGAATTTATAGGTAGTATTAAAAGCTAATTCTCCCTGATAATCAGCTTTTACAACCTGGGCACTAAACAATAACGTAAGAGCACCAACCAAACTACACATTCCCAATGTTAATCTTTTAAAATGATGTTTCATAACTTAGTTCCTCACTTTCCTTTTCACTTTTGTACTTCATTATATAACATTTGTCACAGTACTATGTTCTATTATATAGGATAAATATGAAAAAATGAAGTCACATTTTAAGATTTTTATTTACGTGAGCAACGAGAAAATTATGTTTACATAGGTTTTTGACGAGCGCCGCAAAAATCATGAAACTCGCAAAGTGTGTTTCTCATAATTGAGTTGTAATACTAAATGACACGGATACCAATTTACATTGTATATAGGCAATTTTTGGTATATACTATTCCTAAAAGAATGCAAGGAGGATTTATTTATGCCATTTATTAATACGAAAACAACTAAAGCTATCAGTAATTCTCAGAAAGAAACTCTCACTTCAGAGTTTTCTACCATTACCAGAGAATGTCTTGGAAAAGCAGAAAATTGGGTTATGACTGGGTATGAAGACAATGCTAGTCTTTCTTTTCAAGGGAGTACGGAAAATATTGCATATGTAGAAGTGAAGACCTGTGGTGCGCCTTCTTCAGCAGGTACCAACCAGATGACTACGAAAGTATGCGAATTGTTGGAGCGTGAACTTGATATTCCGGCAGACCGTATCTACGTCGCTTTTTTTTCTACAAACGATTGGGGATGGAACGGAAGCAATTTCTAATATAATCATGATTGTGTAAAAAAGAAGTGGTGCAATATTCTACTTAGCTAAAACTGAAACCATTATAAGTGAAAATAAAACCATTCTGAACAGATATCATATTTTTTGCATAAAATGAATGATTTTTCCAAATAATATTCCATATCTTAACTAGATACAAAAATATAAAGAGGTGTGAATATTATGATAGTTCTAAATGAAAAAGAGAAATCAGCAATTAAAGAATTACAGACAGAGGAACAGACTTGTGTTGAAAAATACAAGAAATACAGCGGTGAAGCAAAAGACCCTGTTTTAAAACAATTATTTACAACAATACAGCAAGAAGAGCAAAAACATTATAATTCATTAGAACAGATTCTTTCAGGAAATGTGCCTTCAGCGGATTGTAATGATACAGCTGGAAAGAATTATAATCCTATTGCAACATATGATGCCTTGAGTGATTCAGAAGATAAGAAATCAGATTGTTTTTTGGCAGTTGATAGCATTGGTACGGAAAAGATGATATCCTCTGACTACAATACCAATGTATTTGCATTTTCTGATACTAACGTTAGAAAATTACTGGCAGATATACAGATTGAAGAACAAAATCATGCAGAAATGTTGTATAAATACAGAATGGCAAACGGTATGGTGTAAAGTAAGATAAAATGATTCCCTTTTAAACAAATTAAGCTAAAAAAGCTATTTGTTTAAAGGGGGTTTTTTCTGTTATAATTTGGTTAATATATGAATTGCATAATAAGATTGGAAAGAGGACATATTATGAGGAAAAAATGGAAAAAGAAGATTTTTTTGGCAGTGCTGTTAATAATATTTCTTGGAGCGGGAGCGGCATTTGGGTATATAAATGATTATTATCACAGTGACGAAGATATTCAGGAATATTTAAAAGGAAATGAAAAGGTTAGTGTGAACCAGATTAGACAAGGATTGTTTATAGACGGAGAAGGGAACAAGAATGCTTTGATTTTCTATCCTGGAGCTAAGGTAGAGTACACTGCATATTTGCCGATTCTTTTTAATATGGCAGAGCAGGGAATTGACTGTTTTCTAATAGAAATGCCATGTAATCTTGCATTTCTTGGGCAAAATACGGCTGATAGTATTATTAAAACATACGATTATGAAAAATGGTATATGTCAGGGCATTCATTGGGAGGAGCAATGGCGGCAGTATATGCATCAGAGCATTTAGATGAGCTTGAGGGGTTAGTATTGCTGGCAGCATATCCGACCAAAAGTTTGGATAATGAGAAATTTGAGGTGCTATCGATTTATGGTAGTGAGGATACGGTCTTAAATATGAATAGTTTTGAAGAGGGATTAAAATATATGCCGGTTAACTATAAAGAGGTGTGTATCGAAGGTGGAAATCATGCCTATTTTGGTAATTATGGAGAACAAGAAGGTGATAGCAAGGCACTAATAAGCAGAGAAGAGCAGCAGGAGCAGACGATGAGAGCTGTTTTGGAAATAATGGAATAATGAATAGATAAAAATTAAAGCTGTATATATACATAATGGTTTGGGATAGTGCCAAGTAACTTATGAAAAAATGATAAATGGAAAAAGGTTCAGATTAACCTTAAAAACTGTAGATATTTTTAGGAGGGATAACAAATATGGAAATGAACATAGATATAGAAAGAATTATTGAAATTATTAAAAATGCAAAAGAGTTTTTTGAAAATAAAAATGCAATAGAAAGCGTAAAGGTAAAGGGAGTGGCAGATTATGCAACTTTGGTGGATTATTCTGTTCAGAAATATCTTCAGGAAGAATTCGAAAAGTTGTATCCGGAGATTGGATTTTTAGGAGAGGAAGATTATTCGGGAGAGAGTATTAAAGGGTATACATGGATAGTTGACCCTGTAGATGGGACCACTAATCTGATACATAATTATAGGGAAAGTGCGGTATCAGTTGCACTTTCAGATGGAGAAAGGATAGTACTTGGAGTAATATATAATCCCTATACAGATGATGTTTACTATGCCAAAAGAGGTAGTGGAGCATATAGAAATGGTGAACTAATCAACGTAAGTAAGGTAAAAGATATGCAACACAGTCTTATTTCCATTGGAACAAGTCCATATAACCATGAATATGCAGAAGAGAACTTTAAGATTTTTAAGAAAATATTCTTACAGTGTGAGGATATAAGAAGATGTGGTTCGGCGGCACTTGATTTGGTAAGAGTGGCGTCAGGGCAATGTGAAGCATATTTTGAGAGAAATTTGAAAATATGGGATTATGCAGCAGGAATGCTTCTTATAGAGGAAGCAGGTGGTATGGTTACAAATTTTTGTGGAAAACCAATTGGAATGGAAAAGGCTAACAATATTGTGGCGGGGAATGCAGACATTGCTCAAATCATAGTTGAACAATTAATGTAGCAAAAGTGTGCGTATCTTCGCGGAGCGTTCTATTTCTAAGCATACGACAAAAGTGTCCAGTAAATCTTTTTTAGTTTGATTTAGGAAAAATTAAAAAAATAGGATAAATGAAATAAAAAATTAAAATAAGTATTGACAGAATTAATGAAAGGTAATATATTACTTAAAAAGGTGATATGTTACCTTTTTGCTTTGCGCCAGCGACGAGGAGAAAAATATGTTTACATAGGTTTTCGACGAGCGCCGCGAAACTTGCAAAGTGTGTTTCGTGAGTTCAGCAGGAAATGATTGCTTTAATTTGAGAAAGAATTAGATATTCCTATGATAAAAAGTGTTTTGTATAAAATGTGTAGTTCGAACAAAAGAAAAAGTAATAGTACAAAGAGGTAAGGTTAAGTTTAATAAAGCATCCATAAAAGAATATCATATAGGAAAAAGAAAGGAATTGTAAAATGAAAAAAGTAGTAATTTATGTAAGTGGAACAGGATTTACAAAAAAATATGCAGATTGGATAGCTGAAAGATTAGGATGTGAAGCAAAAGAATATAAAAGTATTAATCCAAAAGAACTGATAGATTATGATATGGTCATATTTGGTGGCTGGATTATGGGTGGCATGGTAGCAGGATATGACAAAATCAAAGCATTAAATCTTAAAAATGTAGTTGTATTTGGAGTAGGAATGTCTATGCCTAGTGATGAGGTTGTTGAAAGGTTTGCGGCACAAAATCAGATTTCAAGAGAACGTTTCTTCTATTTTGAAGGGGGATACAATCCGCAAAAGCTTAATTTCTTTAAGAAAATGATGGTGAATATGATTAAAAAGTCTATTGAAAAGAAAACAGATAAGACAGCAGATGAATTGCATATGTTGGAGTCAATCAAAGGGGCTGATAATACAAGAAGAGAGTCAATAGAGGATTTAGTTGCATATTGTACAAAGTAATTATCGGGATTTTATTATAATTATTAGGTTAAACATCCTTGGCAGTTAATTGCCGAGGATATTTTTTATTTGATAGGAAAGTTATTTACTATCAAATAGAACTCTCCGCGAAGATGCGCACACTTTTGCAGTAGATAAATGCCGCAAAATGCGACGCAAAAGCGGCGCGAGAATGTGCTTTGCACATTCTTTGTTTTGAGTAGCCAAGAAAATACCGTATTTGCATGGGTATTCGAAGAACACCGCGAATTTCTCATAGTTGTAAAAACTTGTGGTCAGAGTATAATATGTTATAATTGTTTTTATGTATAAATAGTTAAGAATTTCATTAATAAAATACTACTGAGAGGGGCATGACATATGATAATGGTAATAGGAGGATATGGACAAGTTGGGGGATTTGCCAGCAGGCAGATCGATAATGTTATAGTTGCCGGAAGAAATCAATCTAAGGCAGATCAATTTATTTTAGAAAACAATATTAATGGGATATCCCGTTACATTGATACAAATAATATTAAAAAAGAAAATTTCGATAATGTTGACACGGTTATTATGGGTGTTGAGAGTAATAATGTTGGTGTACTCCAAGCCTGTATTAAATATAAAATCAATTATATAGATATTTCTCCAAGTTTTGATATATTGTCTGGGATAATAAAATATAAGAATCAGATTGAGGAAGCTGGCATACGTTGTGTTATAGGAGTTGGTATTGCACCAGGTATCAGTAATTTATTATGCAAGGAAGCCAGCAAGGAGATGGATCAGGTGAAAACTATTGATAGTTATTTGATGCTGGGACTTGGAGAAGAACATGGAAAAAATGCCATACTATGGTTTCTTCAGCATATTTATTCTGCTACAAAGGGAGTGGATAGCTTTCAGGAAACAAAGAACATTATTTTAGATAGAAAGCATGGAAAAAAGAAACAAAAAATGGCAAGAATCGATTTGGCAGATTGGCATATTATGGAGCTGGAATATAAAGATGCAATATGCCGTTCATGGTTTTCATATGATGTTGGCTTAATTACGGGAATAGTATGTTTTATGAAAAGGCTGGGAATATTTAAGTCTTTAGTTCATAAAAATCCTGCAAAAAGAGAGAAGGCATATAGGAGATTCCAGAAAATATTACATCTGGAACTAATTGTAGCAAAGTTTTTACATATTGGAACGGATGAATATGCAGTTCAGATTCAGGTAAGTGGAATTAAAGATGGAAAAGAGATTGAAAAAGTAATGGCCATAAATGGTAATTGCAATAGCCAAATAACTGCAAAGGTAGCAGTAAAGGTTGCAGAGAAAATAGAAAAAATATCGACAGGTTTACACTTCTTAGATCAGGTGATGGAGTTAGGAGAGGTGTGTTAATATGGCACAGAATGCTTTTTTATTATAGGAAATTTCAACACTTTCTTACGTTAATTTATCAAGATATAACTTGAATAGGACTAAGATTATGTAGTACTGCACTTGAGGAAAAATAATCAGATGTAAGAGGATTTATTGTATGGACAATTATGTAATATATAAATAGAATAATTTAAAATGTAATTTAGGCGGATAATATG
>CAYOMP010000080.1:0-12126 GCA_964405075.1 uncultured Lachnospiraceae bacterium | reverse complement strand
TAGCACCAATTGCTTTAAGCTGCATTACAATATTTCCAAGTACAGAACCTTCAATTGGTCCGGCTACTACTCTCTTACCAGTTGCCTTTGCAGTAAGTTCACACAACAACTGATCCTGAATTCCGCCGCCAACCATATTAATGCATGGAATTGTTTTTCCAGTAATCTTCTCAAGATTTTCAATTGTTGTCTTATATTCTTGAGTAAGACCATTGTAAATAGCCATTGCTATCTCTCCAAGTCCTTCTGGTGTTCCCTGTCCATGTTCTTCGCAATATGCGATTACTTCTTTCATCATATTGTATGGAGCTGTAAATCTCTGGTCATTAGGATCAATAATAAAATCCTTTCTCTTAGCTTCTCTGGATGCTTTAATAATATCTGGGAATGAAACTTCTTTTTCAAATTCACACCAGTTTCTTCTAAGATTTTGCATAATCCATAAACCGTTGATATTTTTAAGGAGTCTGATTTTTCCTTCCACTCCACCTTCATTTGTGTAATTATACTCAAATGATTCATCTGTAATAACTGGCTCATCAATTTCCATACCTAATAATGACCAAGTACCACAACTTAAAAAGGCAGCATTTTCTTCTTCAAATGGAGTTCCAGCTACTGCCGAAGCTGTATCGTGACTACCTACAGCAATAACCTTAACGCCTTCTAAGCCTGTTTCCTTAACTACTTCTTCAAGCATATCCCCAACGATTGTTCCAGGCTTAATCATTTCACAATAAAGGTCTGTTCTAAGTCCCAATTTTTTAAGTAAATCTAAATCAAACTCTCTCTTCTTAGCATCAAGAATCTGTCCTGTACTGGCATTAGTATATTCGTTATACATTTTACCAGTTAAGAAATAGTTAAACAAATCAGGCATCATAAGCATTTTATCTGCCTTTTCATAAATGTCTGGTCTCATTTCTTTATCAGCCATAAACTGGAATACTGTGTTAAAATTCATAAACTGAATTCCTGTTGAACCATATATTTCTTTGAGAGGAACTATCTTTCCTGCTTTATCAATAATTCCTATAGTCCTGTCATCTCTGTAATTCACTGGATTGCCAATCAAATTACCATCTTTGTCAATAAGGCCATAATCAACTCCCCAAGTATCAATAGCCATACTAGTTATTTTAACCTTTTTAGCTGCCGCTTTTTTAAGCCCCATCTTAAGTTCATGATACAATCTAAATGTATCCCAATAGAAATTCTTTCCTACTCTAACTGGTTCATTAGCAAATCTATGGATTTCTTCTAATTCAATCTTTCCATCCTGATATTTGCTCATAATCAGTCTTCCACTTGATGCTCCAAAGTCAAATGCTAAATTATAAACTGCTTCACTCATTATCCATCTTCTCCTCTTCTTATCTTTTATATTATTCTTTTACAATCTGAATATCCCTGTCTTCAAAGTATTTAATCCATTTTTCATCCTCAAGCATATCTGTAGCTACAATATCCCCAGCCTTCAAATCGTCTACTCTAGTAAACGAAACATTATCAAATTTGCTATTATCAATAGCTAATATTGTCTGTTTAGCACAAGAACGCATCACATTTTTTATTTCGGCTTCTGCTTCATTTGATTCTGTAATTCCTTTTTCAATATCAATTCCTTTACAAGAAATTATTGCTTTATCTACATTAAAATTCGCCAATGTCTTTTCAGCTGTTTTTCCTACTAAAGAAAGTGAAGAATCTCTTAATGTTCCTCCAGTAGAAATCACTGTAATACCTTTACTTCCGGATAATTCTACTAATACCTCAACCGAATTAGTTATTACTGTAAGTTTTTTCATCTGTTTCAAATCTTTTGCTACCATTAATGATGTTGAAGATGAATCCAGCATAATGCTTTCTCCTTCTTCTATTAGCGATGAAACCACCCTAGCAATTACTATTTTTTCTTTTTTATTAGTTTTTTCTCTAATCCTTAATGGCAAATCTACATTTGTATTGTTGTTAAGAACTGCACCACCATAGGTTTTCTTAACAAATCCTTCTTTTTCTAATTTTTCTAAATCTCGTCTAATTGTCTCTTCTGTAACTCCATATTTCTGGCTTAATTCGGAGACTAATACTCTTTGTTCTTTTTGCAAAGTTGCTAAAATTTCATTTTTACGTTCTATTGCAAGCACTCCGGCACCTCCGTTACTTTTTTGTTTAATTATACCATATTATATTTGTTTTTTGTAGTATTTTTATGTATTTTTATTATTAGAATCCAAAAAAAACAACACAGTTTATATGCTTTTTATCCATCAAATGCCCATATTTTCTAGTTTGTGTCTGATTTTGTTTTTATCTTTTACCATTTTAAAATCAACTATTAATCAACTTTTTTTAAGAGTATGCGCAGCACACTACTCAAATTGTTTTGCATTACAGAATATACTACACTTTTCTTTTTTATTTGAAGTTCCACAAGACCTTTTGTCGTATTCTTGGCAAAAAATAAGCACTACCAAATGGCAGTGCCTACTTTTAATTCCTTTGTGCTATTTAGAAAGTCCTAAATCAAAGTCTTTACAAAATCCTTTGAAGGACTTGGAATTACTGCATAATCCAGTATTAAACCTTCTTCTTTAATCATTTCAACTGATGACTCAACTGCTTCAGTTACTGCTGCAACAGTTCCTGAAAGCAATACATATGATTTTCCACACATACCACGGCATAATCTTACTTCAAAGATATCAACCTGTGCTGTTTTAGCTGCATGGTCAGCTGCTACAATTGCGCTGGCACCTGTAAATGTCTCAATAACACCCAAAGCCTGAATATCATCAATCTCACTTGTACAAGTAAGAGCTTTAAATACTGTATCGTGTGGATTGCCAAGTACAAAACTATCTATTAATCCTTCTGAATATTCTTTTTGTGCCGCATCAACAGATACTCTGATTGCACTTAAATCACCACTAAATAATATGATAAACTTACCAGGACAAACAGTTTGTGCCATTATAAGTTCTACCTCTGCTGTTTTCACAATAAGATCGGCTGCCTTAATACCAGTGGAAACAGTCTTATATTCTACCATTCCAATTGCCTTATTCATGTTTTCTCATCTCCATTACGACTTTATAGAAGTTACTTTGTAATAGTAATATAATTATCTGTTACAGCTGTAACCTTACCTGTTAAGCTGGCATGTAAACATGCACCTAATGCTTCTTTTGGTGGTTGAGCAATCATCTGACCTTTTGTTACTTTATCACCAACTTTAACCTCTGGTACACAAGGTGCACCGATGTTTTGTCTAAGCATTAATTTAACTTCCTTGATATCACCACATTCTGTCATTGGTGCCGGAATATCAAATGGTGCCAATCCTAATCTATGAAGTAATCTATGTTCTGGGACTCTTCGTTCTTCTCTTAAACTGCTTACAGGTTTATTTTCTCTTACAGGAGGTTTTACACCATTTGCTCTCAAACCAGCCTTATACTGGTCAAGTAATCTTCTAGGCGATAAATCCTGATGACACGAATACATTTCACAAAGTCCGCAAGAAACGCAGAAAAATGAATTCAAAAATGGGTCAACATTATATGTAAGTCCGTTTGCTAATGCTCTCATAAATTCATTTGGCTTAATTGCTGCACCAAGTAAATTTCTTGGACAAAGACTTGTACACATAGAACACTGTGAACAAACAG
Organism: uncultured Lachnospiraceae bacterium; assembly: GCA_964405075.1. Lineage (GTDB taxonomy): Bacteria > Bacillota > Clostridia > Lachnospirales > Lachnospiraceae > CAYOMP01. The sequence continues at coordinate 8,455 of CAYOMP010000080.1, read as the reverse complement.
ACATTGCATTTCTAATATCATTTTTTGTTGTTCTTTGTCTTTTTGTAATAGGTGGTACTGTTGGTGGTAAAACAAGTACTGCCTTAGTTGTTTTAGTAACAATATCATTAACAGAACAAATACGTCCTGTCATTGGTCCACCCATTATCATAACACTGTCATCTGTAGTGAAACCACCTGCCATATCAACTAACTCTTTAACTGTGATACCCACAGGAACCTCTACTGTAACTGGATTTTTTACCAATCCGGCTACAGTTACAAATTTAGTTGTAACGTTTTCACCACTAGTTACTTTTCTATATGCATTTAAAACAGTTTCTACATTTGTTACAACACAACCAACAGAAATTGGAATCTGTCCCATAGGAACAACCTTTTTAGTTGTTTCATAAATAAGAACCACCTCATCACCTGCCGGATAAATGTCTGGTAACACATGTAATTTCAAACTTTTATAATTTCCAATATTACTTCTAACTGCTTCTAATGAAGCTGTATATGACTTCTTTATGGCTATGATGCCTTCTTTTGCTTTCATAGCGTCAACAAGCATTTGCATACCTGATAACACTTCATTAACATAGTTAACCATTAACTGTCTGTCTACCTTGATTAAAGGTTCGCATTCAGCACAGTTTAAAATAATAGTTTCTGCTTGTTCTGAAAGCTTTGCGTGAGTAGGAAAACCTGCTCCACCAGCACCTACAACACCACCGTCGAATAAAGCCTGCTTCAACTCTAAAATATCCATTAAGCTCACTCCAACCTTTACTATTCTTCAATAACTATTTTTTGAGGATCATCTACGATACCAACGATACAGGCATCTACTGGTGAATCCATATTACCGCAACCTACTCTGGCTGCACTTCCTGTGGAAACAAGTACTATATCACTAATACCAGCCCCCACATTATCAACAGCTACAATTCGGCTACCTATAGATGAATTTTCCATCTTTTGAATTGGGTCGACAATTAAAAACTTACTTCCAACCAGATTATTATTTTTTCTTGTACAGATTACTGTACCTACTACTTTACCTATAATCATAAAACAAGCCTCCAAAAGTCAATTACTTAATTAAAATACCCTTATCTTTTCCTATACCTAATCCATTTGCCTCATCTGTGTCGATATGCATTTCTAATGTAAATGTTTTATCTACTCTAATCTGTACCCCTTCAAAGATACCACCACGACCATTGTCAAATTTGACCTTTACAATCTGACCATCTTCAACTCCGAATCTTGCAGCATCTTCAGGTGACATATGTATATGTCTTTTTGCAACAATACACCCTTCTTCAAGATATATTGCTCCTTTTGGTCCAACTAATGCAATTGGTGCTGAACCCTTAGTATTTCCAGACTCTCTTACTGGTGGATTAATTCCAAGTCTGATAGCATCAGTCTTAGCAACCTCAACCTGTGAAGATTTTCTTTCTGGTCCCAAAATTCTAACATTCTCAATTGCTCTAAGTTTAGTACCTACTAATGTAACACATTCCTGAGCGGCATACTGTCCACCCATCAAATCCTTTTTCTTATTTAACTGATACCCTTTTCCAAACAAAATATCAATATGTTCCCTACATAAATGAACGTGTCTAGCTGATATTCCAATTGGAATGGCATTATCAGAAGTCATTTCCACATTAAATTGCTGATTTTTTAAAGCATCAATTACCTGTGCGGCAATTGCTGAAACTAATTCTTCCTGCACATTCACACGTCCTTTCCTTCCCCGATACTTTGTTAAACAGGAAGGGAATAAATCCCTTCCTAGTTAATCATTCTCCTGAAATTAATTATTTAATCTGTGGAAGAATTTTTTCTACGTCTGTATGTGGTCTTGGAATTACATGTACAGCAATTACTTCTCCTAATCTTGCTGCTGTTGAAGAACCAGCTTCTACAGCTGCTTTAACTGCACCTACATCGCCACGAACCATAACACTTACAAGTCCTGAACCAATTTTTTCTGTTCCTACTAATACTACGTTTGCTGCTTTAAGCATAGCATCTGCTGCTTCAATAGCTGCTACTAAACCTCTTGTTTCAATCATTCCTAATGCCTGAAGATCCATTCTAATTTCCTCCTTAATTACACTTTCCTTTTTAGTTACTGTTTCAGCCTTCACTGTAGCTGATTTCTTTGTTGTTTTTCTAGTTGTCGGCTTTTTTTCTTCTGCCTTTAACTCTTTTTCATCGGCCATCTTGTTACCTCATCTATATAAGTTACATAAACTTATTACGTTTTGCACTAGTTTCAATAAGTTTCATTGTTTCGTCATGTGGATTTGCAATAACAGCTGATGCAACTATTTTTCCTACTGCACTTTTCTTTGCACTTTCCACAGCTTCTGTTACAGCAGAGACCTCACCCTGGATAACTATTGTTACAAGTCTTCCGCCTAATTTCTTTTCCCAAGTAAGAAACTTTACATCTGCGGTTTTTAACATTACATCTAATGCTTCTATCGCATCTGTGCAGTTAGGTAATTCTATTAAACCTAATGATTTATTCATACTATTCTACCTTATTTGATAGATGGTAAGATTTTCTCTACATCTGCGTGTGGTCTTGGGATTACGTAAACTGCTACTAATTCTCCAAGTCTTGATGCAGCTGCTGAACCAGCTTCTGTAGCTGCCTTAACAGCTCCTACATCTCCACGAACCATAACTGTTACAAGTCCTGAACCGATTTTTTCTGTTCCTACTAATGTAACGTCTGCTGATTTTACCATTGCATCTGATGCCTCAATTGCTGCTACCAAACCTCTTGTTTCAATCATTCCTAATGCTTCCTGATTCATAATTAAATCCTCCTTAAATTCCTACTAAATAGCACTTATTTTTAACATTTTTTCTGTATCTTCTGCCGGGGCAGCTATTATGTATTTTGATACAACTCCAGATATCTGGTTAGCTGCTTCCTCTGCTGCTTCCATAGCAGCATTTACATCTGAAACACTTCCTCTTATTTTAACACATACCAATAATGGAACTGGAAGTGCATCGGCATTTGCCGGTTTGTTTTTATCTAATGATTCTATAGTTACATTACCTGCTTTTGCAGCTGCATCAGCAGCTACCAGTGCAGCCACGAAACCATACACTTCTAATAATCCTACCGCTTCTTTCATAGTGACACTCCTATTCGTTAACGATAGCTATCTTTAATCCTTCCATCTTCAAATTAGTCTGAAGAGCTTCATTAATTTGAGATAATGGATATTTATGAGTGATAAGCTTACTCATTGGAAGTCCAATGTCTTTTGCACTCTTTAAGAAATCAAATGTGGTTGCATAGTCTCTTAATGTATATACCCAAGAACCAACTGTTGTGATTTCTTTTGAACAAATATCAAAATGTGGATTAATTGTAGCATCGCCACCATTAATGAAGAAACCAAGTTCACAAAGACCTCCACCATTTCTGATGAATTTGTAAATATTAGCATGAGCTATTGGTGAACCTGTACACTGGAAAGCAAAATCTGCTAAATATCCACCAAAGGCATCCTGAACTCCCTTTGTAAGATTTTCTATTCCCTGGAAATCTTTAAAGTTAACTGTTGCAGAAGCACCTAATTCTTTGGCAAAGTCAAGACGCTTAGTCTCTCCATCAACTGCTACGATGTTTTGAATACCCATAGTTTTTAAAATTGCAATGCAGATAAGACCAATAGGTCCGCATCCCTGAACAACTACTCTACTGTTGAATCTTAAAATTCCTGTAGTTTTTGCTCTCTCTACTGCATGAATTAAAACTGCACATGGCTCAATTAAAATTCTTGAATCTAAATCAAGATCACTTACATTAAATACTGTAGAGCCACCTCTTACTAATATGTAATCTGAAAACCATCCATTTAAATGAATGTCATCATCTGGTAATAAACCATAAACATCAGCACCGCCAACATTCTGTTTATTCAAATCAAACATTGTAATATCTGGATTATCTTTGAAAATCATACAAGTAACAACTTTGTCACCAATGTTAAGTGGCTTTCCAGCACTATCTACCTTAACATTTTTACCCATTTTTACGATTTCACCAGTACCTTCATTTCCTAGAGCTACAGGGATTAAGCTAAATGGATCTCTTTTGAATTCGTGTGCATCTGTTCCACATACGCCACAGCCTTCAACTTTTACTAAAATATCATCATCGCCAACTTCTGGCATTGGATATTCTTTTATTTCAAATTTCTCCAATTGTGTAAGCATTGCAACTTTTGCTGTTGCTGGTACACTACCTGATGCCTTTGGTGCTGAAGCACAATTACAAGATTTGCTTGTACTTGGTGCTCCCTGCATTTCTGTAAGTACCTGTCTTACGATATCTTCTATATTCATATCCACCTTATATCACTCCTTATCTAATACATAATGCGTCGCACATTACACATCTTCTGCTCTTTGTGAATGTTTTAGCTGAAGTTAAACCTTCACCTGTACGACTACAAATTGTAAATGTTGGATATCCTTCTCCTCCAAAACCTAATGCTGAATATGAAGGTCCATTCTTTACAAAAATCGCTGTATCTAAGGCTTTTCCATACCTTGTAAGATTGTTAATATTTGTTGAATGCATATGAGCTGAATGTCTGTTACCATGTTCTAACTCTACTGCTGTTTCAATTCCTTCATCAACATCTTTTACCCTTACAATTCCAAGAATTGGCATCATAAGTTCTTCGTCAATCATTGGATTCTTCTTATCGCCTTCAAAAATGATACATCTAATTTCGTCACCAACTGTTACTCCAATTTTGCTAAGTAAAACCTTTGCGCTTCTACCTACACACTGTCTGTTAAGAATCTTTTTACCATTCTTTTCAACAAATACTGTTTCAATTAACTGTTGGATTTCTCTATCATTTAATTTGTAGCAGCCATTTTCTTCAATCATATATTTAATTAAAGAATCAGCTATCGAATCAACTGCTATTACTTCTTTTTCAGCTATGCAAGGTAAATTATTATCAAATGTACATCCATTAATAATATCCTCTGCTGCTTTTCTAATGTTAGCTGTTTCATCAACCAATACTGGTGGATTACCTGCTCCAGCTCCCATTGCTCTCTTTCCTGATGAAAGGACTGTTGTAACTACTCCCGGACCACCAGTTGCAACCAAAAGGCTAACATCCTTGTGTCCAAAAATTGTTTTGCTGACTTCCATTGTTGGATTTTCAACAGCTGTTGCAAGATTAACTGGTCCACCAACTTCAACACTTGCTCTGTTAATCATATCGATTGCAAGGTTTGAAACCTTTTTAGCTGATGGATGTGGAGCAAATACTACTGCATTTCCTGCTGCCAACATACCAATCGAATTACAAATAACTGTTTCACTTGGATTAGTTGAAGGACAAACAGCTCCGATTACTCCAAATGGTCCCATTTCTACTAATGTAAGTCCTCTATCACCAGACCATGCTGTTGTAGATAAATCTTCTGTTCCTGGTGTTTTTTCAGCTACTAACTGATGTTTTAAAATTTTATGTCCTACATTACCCATACCAGTTTCTTCAACGCCTAATTCTGCAAACATTTTTGCATTTTCCAATGTTTTTTTACGAATATTAGCGATAATCTTTTCTCTAAATTCCAAAGGCATTGGTTGAATTTCTTTCTGAGCTTTTTTTGCTGCTGCGATAGCTTCTTCCGCAGTTTCAAAAATTCCCAATAACTTATTTGGCTGGCTGGATGTTGTTACATTATTTGTTGAAGCATTCGCATTCCCCATATTTTCAAGAACACTTCTTACAATATTTTGAATTTCGGCTTCATTTATTGCCAAAACTGCCACCTCCAATAATTGTTGCAATTATTTCATCTGTTCTAATACTTTTCTAGTTACTTCAGCAACAACTTTTTCTATATCTGCTGAATCCTGACCTTTATGAGCTCCTGTACATGAATGACATCCGCCACCACATTTTCCACCAAGTTCTGCACAAAGATTTGCTGGATGTTTTCCAGGAAGTCCCATCTGTCTTCTGATTTCATACAATTTTTGAATTGTTTCTTTGTCAAATTCTTTTGGTCCACCAAGCTGTCTAGCTTTGTAAAGTAATTCTGCATAAAACTCAACTGATTCCATTTTGTGATATGCAGCTAATAAATCAACACTCCATGTTAATGCACCATGGCTTTCAAGTAATACTGCATCGTAATATGGTAAATATTTTTCTACTGCATCTGGAATTTCATTAGTTGATGGAGTACCATATTCAGCAATTGGAACACAGCCTAAAGCGATAACAGCTTCCGGCATGATTGGCTGAGTTAATGGAATACCTGCAATAGCAAAAGCTGTTGCAAATGTTGGATGAGCATGTACTACTGCTCCAACGTCTGGTCTGTGTTTGTATACACGCATATGCATTTTTATTTCAGATGATGGTTTGAAATTACCATTTGACTGAATGCAATTACCATTTTCGTCAACTTTACAAATATATTCTGGTGTCATGAAACCTTTTGAAACCCCTGTTGGTGTACAAAGGAATTCATGGTCATTTAATTTTACTGAAATGTTACCGTCATTTGCAGCAACCATGTTTCTGTTATAGATTCTTCTCCCAATCTCACATATCTGTTTCTTGATTTCATATTCATTTACATTTGCCATCTAGAAATACCCTCCTTAAAATGTGTGTTTGTGTTGTTTTATTTTGACTTTATTTAATTTTATCACTATTCCTATTCAAAATCAACATATTTTTGAAGATTTTTCCACAAAAATATAGGTTGCTTTTTGTTTGTTTTTGCTTTAGTCCTTATATTCACTTCCCTGCATTTGTCGTGGTGTTTGTTTAAACAACTTTTTAAAAGCCCTCAGATAACTTGAGTAATCTCCAAAGCCACAATTTTCCGATGCTTTTACTACCGGTACCCCTTCTTTTATCATCTTCAAAGACAACATTAATCTTTTTTGACTAATATAGTTATGTAATGTAAAGCCTGTTTCCTCCTTAAATTTATGCATTAAATAATATTTACTTATATAGAATTTCTCCGATAATTCTTCTACACTTAACTCTTCGGTCAAATGCTCATTTATGTAGTTAATAACTTCTTCTATCTGTTTATTTGACCTTAATACCTTTTGAGCCGGAACAAATTGCTCACCCATAAATATTCTGTTCATATATACCATAAACTGAAAAAATAATGCATTAGTCAATATTGCACTACCAAACTCCTCACTATTAATTGATTTTTCCATCTCATTAATAATTTCTTTTAATTTTCCCTGAATCTCTCCATCTAATCTAATAAGATTAAGACTCTTCTCACCTGCCATATCAAAGCATTTGGTAATATCCGAATTAGTATCATTTTGTGATTTCATAAAATCATTATCAATCCATAGTATCACTCTTTCGTATTCTTCATTTGGATCAATTATAGGTTTATGTATATCATGATGTTTTACAAGTAAAATATCCCATGGCTTAAGATAATATGCTTTTCCTTCTATAAAATATGTAACATTTCCCTTTAAAAAAATTATTATCTTATTAAATTCGTGATAGTGAAAATCAAATTGCTTATTTGTTTTGTCCTTAATATGAAACAACTTAAATTGTTGGTTTAAATATCCTAATGCCTGCTTATCCATAACACACCAATCTCTTTCTAAATAAATTTATTGTTCTAAAAAAATTTCTTCATAAAATATGATGTAAGTGTCAAATTTCTTTTTCAATTAAACAAATTTAACACTCTGACTATAATTTCACATTCTAATCACTATATATTTTTGACTATATTACTACATACTGTCTATTATAATTATACAGCACTTTTTGCAACATTCCAAGCAATTATATGTATGTTTTCAGTTAAAATATTGTATATAATTAGGTTATAAGAGTTCAAAAATATTTCCAGATTAGGAAGGAGTGATTTTATGGATATGGTAATTAACAAACTTAATTCAAACGATGATTTATTAAACATTGTAAGTATTTCATTTATTCACAATGACCGTTTATATAACGCTTCGTATGTACCTTCTGATAAGATTACAATTATGCTGGAGGAAGTTATTAAATATGATAATCCAACTATTTATTATAAAGATTCAATTAATATGACATTAATATCCGTTATAAGCAGAACCAGCCTTTGTCTGGATTCGCCTGTAAAAACTTTAACTACAGATGATGTAGATATTGCTACAGCAGCTGCTATTGCAGCATTTAAGCTTGGCTTAACATACAGTGACTTGTCAGTAACAATGTCTAATGGTGATTTAAATATAATGCTATAGCATTTTTTGTCACAAAACGCCCGGTTTCCTACCTCTACCAACTCGGAAACCGGGTTTTTTATTATTTACATATGGTATTTTACATTTTTTCGTATTATAATGTAACAAGTGAATTTTTAATAGGAGGATATCATGAAAAAAATTATTGAT
>CAYOMP010000079.1:0-12130 GCA_964405075.1 uncultured Lachnospiraceae bacterium | reverse complement strand
ACTTTGCTATTATTTCTATTTTTAAAAGAATCTAAAGCATGTGAATTTGATGGAGCAAATACTTCCATAGTTGATAAATCACATTTTTTTACTTCTTTTCTTCTTTGTTTTCCCATTATTTTGTCAACATCAAGTTCGCCACGCATGTATACATACTCATATTCAATATCTGTCATTGGGAATAAATATACATCAAGAAAAATAAGTGCTACGCCTATAACCATTGCAAACGGTATGTAAAGCATTGCGAGGAATGCTAATACTGTTACAAGTATCATTCCAACCTTTGCTGCAATTGATGTCGGTGTTGATTTTCTCTTAACTAAATGTTCAATATATACTTCATTCATTGTATAACTTGCCTCCCGTATTATAATTCTCATTCATTATAAAATAAAATTGTGTTTTTTTAAAGAAATAATTTCCTTTTTTCACATTTTTTCTACAAATCTATGATACAATGATTCTTGTTAAAAAATCAGAAAGTTAAGGAGTACTTATAAATGGGTTTTAAGAAAAAAAATAAAGAAACATATGGCATGCCATTTAAAGAGAAAGTTAAGTTTGAAATATTCAAAATAAAATCACAAAAAGGATTTAAAAAGAAATTTGAATATATATATGAATATTACAAGTTGTGGATTTTTGGAATTTTAATATTTGGTTTATTTGTGTTTGCCCTGGTGGACGCGCAAATACAAAATTCTAAGGAGGATCTCATTTACGTTGCAGTCCTCAATTCAGGAATAGTTAGTAATAATGAATCTACATTAATGAATGATTTTGCTGAATATATGGAAATGAATCCCAAAAAACAGAAAGCTACTCTTGATGTTTCTTATACTATTGATTCAGATATGTCCACTGAACAAAGTTACAATTCTTCAATGAAGCTATATGCGCAATTTGCTTCTAAATCAGTTGATGCTATTATTGCAAATCCTGATATGTTTAATTTCTATTGCAATATGAATGCATTTCATCATTTAGATGAAGTATTACCAGCGGATTTTGTTGAAGCACATTCAGAAGATTTTGTTACAGGAATTGACGAAGACGGCAACGAATTTATAATGGGACTTGATTTAAGTAATTGTAAACGTGCCGAAGACTTACTGTATAGAGAAACACCTATTCTTTCTATAATATCTAATTCCGAAAATTTAGATCGTACTATTGAATTTGTTAAATTTCTATATATGGAATAAATTTCGCATGGATTATGAGAAACACGCTTTACCGCGCCCGAGTGGTGTCGTTTACGAATAACTTCATATCCGCAAGGTGCGCCTCCTTAGCAGAGTGCTTTTTGTAAACTTATATGCTTTCACATTTTAATATGACAACATATTTCCTATGAATAAAAAAAGGTTCTCTGGATCATTTTGTCGTATTCTTGGCAACAAAAAAGCATTACGTGTGTAACTATACACGTAATGCTTTTTTGCGTTATCTCTAATATTTCCTCGCGAATCTTAATTATAGATTAACATCAAACCTACTGTCATATTGCAAATACCAACCTGTACAATTTATACAAGTGGATACTTATCTGTAAGTCCTTTTACTAATTCTTTTGCTTTTGCTGCATTTGACGCATCTTTTAAAACTAATGCGATTGCTTCTGCAATAACATCCATATCTTCTTCATTCATACCACGAGAAGTAACTGCTGGTGTTCCAAGTCTTATACCACTTGTTACAAATGGAGACTGTGGATCATTTGGAATTGTATTTTTGTTACATGTAATATTAACTGAATCAAGTAATTTTTCAGCTTCTTTACCTGTAATTCCAAGATTTTTTAAATCAACAAGCATTAAATGATTATCTGTTCCACCAGAAACGATGTCAATTCCTCTAGATTTTAATCCATTACATAATGCCTGTGCATTTTTAATAATATTCTGTTGATATACTTTAAAGCTATCATCTAAAGCTTCTTTAAAACATACTGCTTTTGCAGCAATAACGTGCATTAATGGTCCACCCTGAATACCTGGGAAGATTGCTTTGTTAAAGTTAAACTTCTTAGCTGCTTCTTCATTAGCTAAAATAAGTCCACCTCTTGGTCCTCTTAATGTTTTGTGAGTTGTAGTTGTAACAACATCAGCATATGGAATTGGACTTGGATGAAGTCCTGCTGCAACTAAACCAGCGATATGAGCCATATCTACCATTAAATAAGCTCCTACTTCATCTGCTACTTCTCTAAATTTCTTAAAATCTATTGTTCTGGCATAAGCACTTGCTCCGGCTACAATTAACTTTGGTTTTGCTTCTAAAGCAATTTCTCTTAACTTATCGTAATCAATAAACCCTTCATCATTTACACCATAAGGAACAATATTGAAATATTTTCCTGAAATATTAACAGGGCTACCATGTGTTAAGTGTCCGCCATGGTCGAGATTCATACCCATTACAGTGTCACCTGGTTCAAGCATAGCAAAGAATACTGCTAAGTTTGCCTGTGCACCTGAATGTGGCTGAACGTTTGCATAATCACAACCAAATAATTCTTTCGCTCTTTCGATTGCTAAATTTTCTACAACGTCAACACAATCGCATCCCCCATAATATCTTTTTCCAGGATATCCTTCTGCATATTTATTAGTTAGTGGACTACCCATTGTAGCCATTACTGCCTTACTAACCCAGTTTTCTGATGCAATAAGTTCGATATGGCTGCTTTGTCTATCAACTTCTTCTGTAATTGCATTAGCAATTTCTGCATCGACTTTTGTAATTTCATCAAATGAATGCATAATTATTTTCCTCCTAAAACTCAATGTTAAACGTTATTATACTCTAATAGCAATTCTTCTTCAACCACAATAGTCAGAAAAAAGAGTTTTTATTCATTAATTTTATTTATAACACTCTATTAGACCGTTAATTTTATCTCAAACTCTTGTTCTTAATTACGCTTATACTTATTCTTTAATTTGTATAATCCTGTTCCAATATGAATAAAAAGAAGTAAATATAGTAAAAATGCAAAGCAGAAGAAAATGTATAAGCCAAATTGTATCCCAATCTCCTATTTTGCCATTCGCTAAATTGAAATATTAATTGTTTAACAATACAATAAGAAAAAAAACAATTAAAGGAACCATTCTTTTTTGAAGATTCCGTCTAAATGTTCAATCTTAGATTCCTCATATTAGAAAATATCTTCATCAACAGAAGAATCTGTCATTTTTTTCTAAAATAATGCCATCCAGCATATTCATACATATACTCCAGATTAAAAGATTTTCATATTAAAACAAATATACTTACTAATGCTTTATGATTTAATGTAAGATACTTGTAATTTTATTTATTAAAACAAAACAACTCATTAGTTTATCTAATTACATATTCGCATAAAGCATCTTTAATAAAGAATATTTTTTACTTTATATTCTCCATTTCCTTATAATGTGTTAAAATGTATGTACTTATTCAAATCCCAAAAAGGAGGGAAACATTTGGCCAAACGAGTTATTTTTCATGTTGATGTTAATAGTGCTTTCTTAAGCTGGGAGGCCTGTAACCAATTAAATATTGCCCAAAACGAACATCGAACGTGTACTGATTTACGAACTATCCCTTCTATTGTAGGTGGTAATGAAGAAACTCGCCACGGTATTGTTTTAGCAAAATCAGTTCCTGCAAAAAAATTTGGAATTCAAACTGCAGAACCTATTGCCTCTGCCAGACGCAAATGTCCAAATCTTACAGTGGTACCTCCTAACTTTGAATGGTATGTTGAATGTTCTAACAAATTTATTGAAATATTGAAAAGATATGCTCCCGTAATAGAGCAATGTAGCATCGACGAAGCTTTTTGCGATATGACAGGTACGCAGACACTATATGGCTCATTACCCGAATTAGCCCAAAAGTTAAAAAAAATCATCTATGAAGAGCTTGGTTTTACTGTTAATGTTGGTATTTCTTCTAATAAAATATTAGCTAAAATGGCTTCTGATTTTGAAAAACCGGATAAAGTTCACACTCTTTTTCCCGAAGAAATTCCGCAAAAAATGTGGCCTCTGGATATTGGCGATTTATATTTCGTAGGAAAAGCTGCCGCAAATAAGTTAAGGAATCTAGGCATAAATACTATTGGTGATTTGGCTCACTATGATAAAGAAATGCTTATTTACCATCTCAAGAAACATGGTGAAACTATTTGGAATTATGCAAACGGAATAGATGATACTCCTGTTTCGGATGAAATTGAGGATAATAAAGGATATAGTAATATAATAACCTTAGGACATGATGTCACAGACTCAAGTGTTGCTAAAAACATCCTCCTTTCACTGTGTGAAACAGTTGGCACTCGTATTAGAAAAGATAATTCATATATAAGTGTTATTTCTGTATCTTTAACCGACAGTGAATTTAACAAAACCTCAAAGCAAATATCTTTAGATTCATCAATTAATTCCACTAATGATATTTACCTGAATGCAATATCACTTTTTGATAGTTTATGGCACAAAGAACCTCTTCGCCAAATTGGTATTCATACTAGTCATGCTTCAAAAGAATCTTTCATTCAATACGATTTATTTAACACTACAAACTATGAAAAAAACACTAAGCTAGATAGTGCAATCGACCAAATAAGAAACAAATATGGCGAGAATTCAATACAGCGAGCCTGCTTTCTAAATAAAAAATAACAAAATAAGTGATATATTCCTTTACTGGAAATATGGCTTATTTTGTTATTTTTTATATCTTTCACCCACAAAATCCAGTCACTTCGTGCCTGTCGTGCTTTGCACTTTTTGATTTTGCCGGTATCGCGCCAGAAAAAGTAAATACTTACTACCTTCGTGCTTCCTTTTTCTTTGAGCGCGATAAATCTTTATTTAAATTAAATGTCACGGTAAATGTTGTCCCTTCTTTTTCATTGCTCACCACACTAATCTTACCATGCAACATATCCGTAATAGTCTTAGCTATGGACAGTCCCAAACCATAACCGCCTTGTTGTCTTGCTCTTGATTCCTCTGCTCTGAAAAATCGTTCAAATAAGTGTGGTAAATATTCCTTCGGTATTGGTTCTCCCGAATTATTTACTGATAATACAATTTTTTCCTGATGTTTATACAAATTAACATATATCTTTCCATTATCAAGCGTATATTTACATGCATTATCCAACAATATCATCATCAACTGTTTAAGCTTACCAGCATCACTTTTTATATATATATCCGAAGCTATCTCAGCATTTAGACTCTTTCCCTGTTCAAATGCCACTGATTCAAAAGGTAAATATACATTCCACAAAATATCACTTATATTAACCTCTGAAAATACTACTTTTTCTCTGGCAGCATCTGATTTAGCCAAAAACAATAAATCATTTACTAATCCCTTCATATGCTCTGCTTCTTCTTTGATATACTCTAACCATTTGCTATGCTCTTTTATAGTATCCTGACTATGGGAATTTAATATTTCTGTATTTGCCAAAATAACAGTAAGTGGGGTTTTTAATTCATGAGACGCATCTGCTACAAATTGTTTCTGTCTTTCCCATGATTCTTCCACAGGTCTTAATATCCACTTTGCTAATTGTCTGCTTATTATAAAAAAAATCAACATACTAAACAATCCGGCAAGTGCAAAATTCTTAATCAAATGAAAGAGCATATTATAATCTTGACTCATGTCATAAAAAGCAATTTCTGTATTTCCCTGAAATTCTCTAATCAAATATTTTAAAGATACATTTAATTTTGAATCTCGTATATAACCTTTTTCGTTTCCATTATCCAAGCATTTAGACACTATTTGTTCCAAAGTTTCTTCAGAAATTGTAACATTTTGACCAAACAAATCACCAACCGTTCTATCAGCATTTACTCTTACTACAAAGGTAGCTAGATTCAAACGGAAATTATCTTTTTCCTCAAGTTTAGGGCCTCCAATTTCCCATGCTGGCATATTTCCTTTCTCATCATGCATGAAAGCCTTTTCCAAAGCCATCTGACTATCTTTTTCTAATCTTTCAAATGTGGATACTCCTATAATGCAAAAAACAACCAGTAAAATTATTCCTACACATGTCATATTTATTATAATGAATTGATTTCTCAATTTTGACAGCATTATTTATCCTCCTCTAAAAAGTACCCAATCTTTCTCATAGTAGAAATATTAACCTTTGAGCCTAAATAGAACAATTTTTTTCTTAGAAATGAAATATAAACCTCAACATTATTATCCTCTGCATCTGATTCAGTTCCCCAAATCTTTACTATCATTTCTTCCTTTGGCACTACTATCTCTGGATTTGTCATTAACATTCTTAGTACTTCAAATTCCTTTAATCCCAAATGAATTGATTTTGTTCCACATTGTAGCATATATGTAGATAAGTTTAGTATTATATCACTATAGGTTAATTCATTCATAACCACTTCACCCTGACGTCTGGTCAATGCCCTTATTCTTGCCAGTAATTCATCAGGTACAAAAGGCTTTGTCAAGTAATCATCTGCCCCTGAATCTAAGCCTGTAATTTTATCTGATATTTCATCTTTTGCAGTAAGTAAAATAACTGGTGTGCTGATTTTTGCTTTTCGTAACTGCTTAACTACTTCAAATCCGTTCATTTGTGGTAGCATTACATCTAATACTATAACATCATACATTCCGGACATAGCATAATCCAAACCTGTTTTGCCATCATTAACTGCTTCTGCCATATATTTATTCTCTGTCATAATCTGACACAATGTATCTGCAAGCCTTACCTCATCCTCAACAATTAGTACTTTCATTTCTCATACCTCCGAAGTTTGCACTCTATGGGTTTATTATATAATACCTTACTTAAAATAGTCTTAAATACCATTGTATTTTTACCTACAAACTAAGTTTCCCTAAACTCTTAGCAATATAATATTCTAATCTATCGTCTAGCTTAGCATATACATTTTCCTTTAACTGTTCCCAATTTAACAATAGCTCGGTAGCAACTTCACTTGCTTGTTGTAAAATCTTGGCATCATTATAAATATCTCCAATTTTGAATTCCATAGAACCGCTTTGCCTGATACCAAACAAATCTCCAGGTCCTCTAAGCTTCATATCTTCACTTGCTATAAAAAAACCATCATTAGATTTGACCAATATTTCCAATCTTTTCTGTGCTTCTTTGCTATCAGAAGTGTTTATCAATATACAAAAGGATTGATATTTACCTCTTCCAACTCGACCTCTAAGCTGGTGTAACTGTGCCAAACCAAATCTTTCTGCATTTTCTATCATCATAACAGTAGAATTAGGCACATTCACTCCTACTTCAACTACAGTTGTTGAAACCAAGACATTTATTTCATTATTGGCAAATCGTCCCATGATACTGTTCTTTTCCTTCGGTTTCATTTTTCCATGTAAATATTCAACTGTTATGGATTGCGGCAATGCCGACTTTAGTTGTTCAGTATATTCAATAACATTTTCAGCTTCTATGTTTTCACTTTCCTCAACCATTGGACATATAATATAGGCTTGTCTGCCTTCTTCCACCTGCTTTCTTATAAAATTGTATGCAATTGGACGATAACTGGTATTTACTACACAGTTTTTAATAGGTAAACGTTCTGCTGGCAACTCATCAATAACGGATATATCCAAATCACCATAGATAATAATGGCTAAAGTTCTAGGTATAGGTGTAGCACTCATAACCAAAATATGAGGATTCTGCCCCTTATTTGCTAATGTTTCTCTTTGTCTGACTCCAAATCTATGTTGCTCATCAGTTACTACTAATGCTAAATTCTTATAATTGACTTTTTCTTGAATAAGAGCATGAGTACCTACCACAATATCAACCATACCCATCTCTATTTTTTCATACGCCACTCGCTTTTCCTTAGCTGTCATAGAACCTGTTAACAATACACATCTATATGGCATTTCATATTTCTTAAAAAGTTCTTCCATATATTCGCACTGTTGCTTAGCTAAAACTTCTGTAGGAACCATAAACGCACCTTGATATCCACAAGCTACTGTCATAACCAACGCTAATACTGCAACTATTGTCTTTCCTGAACCAACGTCCCCTTGAACTAATCTATTCATTGTTGTTGGACCAGTCATATCTTTTTCTATTTCCTTCCAAGCATTTAACTGAGCATTGGTTAATTTGTACGGCAGCATTTTGATTAATTCATCTGTTTCTTCTTTGTGTTCCAATTTAAAACTATTTTGAATCTTCTCTCCTGTTTCTTTTAATCTCCTTATTGCCATAATAAAAAATAGAAATTCATCAAATACTATTCTTTCCCTGGCTTTTATCAATTCATCCATGGTCTTTGGAAAATGAATTTTTTTAATAGAATCTCCATATTCTGCTAAATCGTATTCCCTGCGAATATCTTCCGGCAAATACTCTTCTAAAAGATTCTCTTCTTCTAATAACTGCTTTTGTGCCTTTGTTACTGCGTTATTTGTCAAACCTGACACT
The DNA here is from genome assembly GCA_964405075.1 of uncultured Lachnospiraceae bacterium. Classification (GTDB taxonomy): domain Bacteria; phylum Bacillota; class Clostridia; order Lachnospirales; family Lachnospiraceae; genus CAYOMP01. The sequence continues at coordinate 3,636 of CAYOMP010000079.1, read as the reverse complement.
AAAGGATATTTAGGTTGCAAACGTCCTACAATATCCTCATATTCAGAAAATGAATAAATAACCGGCTGTTCCATAACTAATCTGTTATTCTTCATACCAATATTTCCACGAAGTATAAACCTGGCTCCTGCCTTTACAGTATTTCGCAAAAAAGGCATATTGAACCAAGTAACAGCTAATTCTCCTGTAGAGTCTGCTATTGTAGTTGTAACTATTTGCAAATTGCGTACTTTAGAAATACTAACATTTTTTCTAATTACACCTTCTACTGCAACTACTTTTCCCAATCTGACATCACAAATACTAACAGGCTTTTCAAAAGCATCATAATCTCTTGGATAATGCTCTAGCAAATCTTTAACTGTACTTATTCCCATTTTTTCAAAAAGCATTGCCGTTTTTTCCCCAACGCCTTTTAAAACCTTTATATCTGAATTTAATTCCATTGCACGTTCCTCATTAATAAATAGTTATAACATATTATACTACACCCAAACATACATTCGCAAGTATTGTATGTTTCATTTATTTAATGCAAAATTGTACCTAGTCAAATTTCTCCTTACGTTTATCCCATAATTAAAGCCATAAAGCCCTGTCCCAAGTAATAAAAAACATTTTTATCACTATCAACGTAAAAAGAAAAATGCGACTCAAACGAGTCGCATTCTCAAAGCTCACTAAAGAGCCATAACTATTCTACTGATACTATATAATAGTAAATTGGCTGTCCACCCTTTTGTACTTCTACTTCACAATCAGGGAACTGTTCTTCAATCTCTTCTGCTAGTATACTAGCTGCATCTTCATCAATATCTTCACCGTAATAAATACTAATTAATTCCGAGTCTTCATCAACTAATTCAGCTATCATATCCTTAGTAACTCCATCAACTGTAGCACCTACAGTAAGAATTGAATGATCGCCAATACCCATAATATCGTTTTCTCTAATTTCCTTACCATCAATGTTAGTATCCCTAACTGCATATGTTACCTGTCCGGTCTTTACATTTGAGATTTCTTCTAACATAGTTTTTTCATTATCCTCTATTGAAGTCTCTTCAACATAGGCAATGATTGCTGCAATACCCTGTGGCACTGTCGCTGTTGGAATAACGATAATATTCTTATCTTCTACTAATGCCTTTGCCTGATTTGCCGCAAGAACAATGTTTTTATTATTAGGGAAAATAAAAATATTCTCTGCATTAACTTTTTCAATTGCATTTAGCATATCTTCTGTACTAGGATTCATTGTCTGACCACCTTCAATAATGTAATCCACTCCAAGTTCAGAGAAGATGCTATTAATTCCTTCGCCTACAGAGACTGCAATAAAACCAGTCTTCTTCTTAGGCTCTGCCGCTTTTGCTGCTTCTTTCTCAGCCTCTTTAATAAGCTTTTCATTATGCTCTTCACGCATATTATCAATCTTCATACTAGTTAATGAACCATATGTTAATGCTCTTTGGATTGCAAGTCCTGGATCATTTGTATGAACATGAACTTTTACGATTTCGTCATCAGATACAACAACTAATGAATCACCTATAGATTCTAAATATGCTTTAAAATCTCTTTCTGTATCCATAGTGTATTCTTTTTCTAACATTATAATAAATTCTGTACAATAGCCAAATTTGATATCGGCTGTATCAATATCTGCTGATGAAGCTCCTGCTGTTGAGCTAACCGCTGGCTTAGCAGCACCTTCAATACTTAAATCTAATTCTTTTCCACAGAAAATATCGAATCCACCTTTAACGACCTGCATAAGACCCTGACCGCCTGAGTCAACAACGCCCGCCTGTTTTAAAACAGGAAGCATTTCTGGTGTCTGACTTAACACATAATCACCATGTTCAATAATCTCTGCCATATAACTCTCTAAATCTGTAGCTGAATCAACCAATTCGGCTGCCTTGTCCGCCATACCCTTAGCGACTGTAAGAATTGTTCCTTCTTTAGGCTTCATAACAGCCTTATATGCTGTCTCTACAGCCTTTTGCATAGCATTCGAAAGAATAACTATATCAATTTCATCTTCATGAGCTATTACCTTAGTAAAACCTCTTAATAGCTGTGATAAAATAACACCGGAGTTACCTCTTGCTCCTCTTAATGATCCTGAAGAAATAGCCTTTGCCAACTGTTCCATATTTGGATTATCCAAAGCACTTACTTCTCTAGCCGCAGACATAATAGTCATTGACATATTGCTTCCTGTATCTCCATCTGGAACTGGGAAAACGTTTAATTCGTTAATCCATTCTTTCTTCTCATCTATATTTTTTGCACCAGCTAAAAAAATATTAGCCATCAACGATGCATCAATAGTCTTAGTTGTCACAATATGTTCCTCCTTAAATTAATCAATTACACGCACGCCTTCAACAAAAATGTTGATTTTTTCTACTTCCATGCCTGTAAACTCTTCAACTTTGTATTTAACACTACTGATAAGATTATCAGCAACTGTAGATATACTTACTCCATATGCAATTATAACGTGAAAATCTAATATGATTTTATTTTCTACAACGGCTACATTAATACCATGAGTAAGACTTTCTCTTTTTAATAATTTAACGAGCCCATCTTTTACATTAACAGCTGCCATACCTACTATTCCGAAGCATTCAACTGCAGTAGAACCCGCATAATATGCAATAACATCTGAGTCGATTAATACTTGGCCTAAATTATTGTTCATACGTCCTTTCATGTTTCTACCTCCGAATATCTTATAATAATCGTTTCGCCTAGCCATAGGTCAAAATCCATTATACTATTATTTCACATAAAATGGAACAATATTTTTTGTTATTACACAATATTTTTCCATTATTTAAATTAATGCTTGCATTGTCAATGCTTTTCTGTTAAAATAAATCTGCTGTGAATTTGTATTGATACAATATTAGAACGGTTAATTACACTCAAGGAGGTGCTATTATGGCTAAATGTGCAGTTTGTGGAAAAGGCGCTCACTTCGGAAACAATGTGAGTCATTCTCATAGAAGAAGTAATAAAATGTGGAAATCAAACGTTAAATCTGTAAAGGTAAGCGTTAATGGTGGAAGTAAAAAGATGTACGTTTGTACTTCTTGCTTAAGATCTGGCAAAGTAGAACGTGCTTAATTTCTTTAAACAATAGGCAAGATATCTAATAGATTTTCTAGAAGTCGGTTAGTTATCTTGCCTTTTTGTTTGTTCATTACTATCTTTCTCTCTTTCTATTTACATCCACAAAATATCTTATATCCCACAATCATTAATCCTATCATAATACATATAGTTATCCACTTTTGTCCCATAATGATACCCAAGCATATTCCAAGTCCAATACAAAACAGAGTGTAGCCCACTAATCGCTTAATATTACCCACCTAGAGTCTTTTCTACTATTATATGTCTATGAACTTCTAAATATTTTCAATTATATTTTTTCATTAAGTATTACATATATATAATCTCAAATACTTTTAATTAGTATTCGTTTGTATTTCAACTAAGAATATATTTATTGACATGATATTGTACTTATATAGCAAATTATCAGAAACACGCTTAACGATTTTCGATAGTTTCGCGGCGCTCATCGAAAACCTATGTAAACATAATTTTCTCCTC
>CAYOMP010000078.1:0-12170 GCA_964405075.1 uncultured Lachnospiraceae bacterium | reverse complement strand
GGCAACACAGTACACAGAAGAATTTAAGAAAGATGCAGTAAGATACTGGAAGGAGTATCCTGAGCTAGATATAGGTAAATGTGCCAAGAATCTGGGATTAACAATAAGAAATTATGAATTTGGAAACCGTTACCCAGACACTGAAACTCTGAAAAAGATCTCCAGTGCACTTAATATCAGTTTCTTTGCACTTGCTGATATTGATATTGAAAATGTATATAGAGCGCTCCATGCCTTGTTTAACATTGAGCTGGCATATGGTTTACGCCCTACAATCGTTAGTAATAAAGTAGAACTTCATTTTGGTGAAAAATTGTCTATGTCTGGAAATGTTCCAGATGAGAATGTCAAAGCATTCCAGGAGATGGTACTATCCTGGGCAGAAATGAGAGATCAGGTTGCCAGTGAAGAAATGAGCAAATCAGATTACTATATTTCAGAAATAAAATATCCGAATAATATGATAGCTTTTGATGATAACTTCCATACAGAGATACCGGTAAAAGATTTATCTAATATTGTTCAGAAAGAAAAATAGAAATTATTCATATATTTTTTCAAAAAGTATTGTCATTTGATTGTCACGAGGTATAAAGAAAGCCCGCAAACCCTTGATTTCTAAGGATTTGTGGGCTTATGTTAATTATTCGAACTCGGCAAGTTGATGCATTGACTTAACTTTTTTTGTTTAGGTTTTATGCGTTTTTTGCCATTATTTTACTTCATCTACATAATTTATTTTGGCTTACTGATTTTCTGTTGCCAAAGTGTTGCCAATACTTATTATACCAAAGTTAATAAATAAAACAACTCTTTTCACTACCAAACCAAAATACTATATCATTTACACTTTTCTTTATTCTTTTTCTAAAGTTATCGCATCATATGCTCCTATATCAAGTCCACCATACCCTAGTTTTATTAATTTAGCGCATGCAAGATTACTTTCTTTTTCATCTCTAGCATACACAATAATATCCTTTTCATTTAATCCGATATAAGAACTAATATCTTCTTCCATTTTATCATATGGAATGTTAACAGCACCAACTACATGTCCCTTCTCATATTCCTCTTCTGTTCGTGCATCTACAATAATATAATTATCTGTGGAAATTACTTTTTCCAACATTTCTTCAGTGGTAGCTGAGGAATATGGTTTCGAATTTCTAACACTTTGATCAACACATACATATAACGCTAAAATAAGACATACCGTAATTAAAATGCCACATACTTTTTTCATTCTTAACTTATTCTCCGTTTCATATTACTGTTTTATTCTATACCATCAATAAAATGTTCACACAACCAGTTAAAGAACAACTCTCTTTCCTCAAACTGCGGAAAATGCGCCGAATCTTCAAACAAAACAAACTCTTTACTCTGATTACATATCAAAGCCTCCAAATATGCTTCTGCTGCGTCCGGAGATGTCATACCATCATATTTACCCATCACAAAATAAACCGGTATATCCATTTCCATAACAATATCCGTTATTGGGTTATCCGAAGATTCCTTTAGTAATGCCTCTTGATACAAACAAGATGCCGTATATATACGAATGGCGTCCAACAAATTATACTCCGGTCGAAATAAAAATCCTTGTAAATAATCCAAATCGTCATTGATTTTTCTTGCCGCCAATCCATATTTTCTCGCATAGCGTCTTGGCGCACGTCTCTCTCCATTTTTTACAGACTCTTGCAAGCTTTTTAAATAATGTACATCTTTTGTATTTCCACTTTCTTCTGCTGCTGATATGTACTTATTCAAATTATCTAATTCATCCTCTGTCTTATTTGACACTTGCCCAATACCAACATATGCCCAGTACAACTCTGGTCTCTGATAAGCCGCATTTATCGCAACATAGGTTCCATACGAATGCCCCACTAATACTACTTGTTCCTGCCCTAAATATTCCATTACATATTCAGTAAGAGCGATTAAGTCTTCAACATGAGTATTGGCAGTAACATCTGAATAATCCCGAAAAAACTGATATGATTTTCCACTTCCCCTTTGGTCATAATGAACAATTGTAAATTTTTCTTCCCATTCTTTCTGATACTTCACCACATAAGGGATTTCCGACCAGCATGGTCCCCCATGTACAAATAAAAGAACCGGATTATTTCTATCACAGCCTCTTATCATTATTTGAATATTCTCACCATTAATCTTCACCATCCGGAGTTCACTAATACTGTTTTCCCCGTCTATTTTAGGAGTCCATGTCGGACGTATCAAGTTTACAACCACAAATAGTAGCAATATTATACTCAGAAATTTTAGACCTTTATGTATCTTTTTCTTCATCAGACTCACTCACAATTTCAATTTTCTCGCTTAACAAACACACCAATTATATCATGATATATACAATTTCTCCACCAAATTTTATGTTCCCTTAATACAAAAGCGGAGCAGTTTCCCACTCCACTTCTAATACTACCTTGCCCCTCTATTGTAGCAAAGTAGAAATTTTCACTGCTTTCCATACCGAACATCCTCGACAAACGCTTCTGCAACCTCGCATAATCATCCTCAAGGGCAAGATATAAAACCGTACCCTTTCGCACCGGATAATCCCATAAATCAAGTCCCATGCTTACATGGTAGCCAAGCTGTGCCATAAAGAAGGCTTTGCCTACTTTTGGTGCGCCTACAAAGAGATAAGTACCTGCAAAAACACTTTTGACACCTGCGGCATCAAAAATTCAACCTGACAAGTCAGGTTTTGCGCCCTGCTGGGAGCTTATCTGCCTGCGGCAGTCAGTGTCTATAAAGTTTAGACTCCTTTCGATACCTTATCTCTTCTAGGTAGTCCAGGTACTTCCACTTATTCGGATACACAGAACCATAAATATTATTCAATGCATCGTTCCATAATTCTCGTGCTTTCTCGCTGATTGTCTCCTGCATTTTTTCAATCTGCTTTCGCTCAAATTCTTCCTTTGTCAGAATCGGCACAGATAACTCTTCCAATGTTTTGGAATCATAATCTGTAATCTTCTCTGATATCAAACGAAGACCATCAGGCTTATGACCAGATAGCACCTATGCTTTTTACTTGGCTTAGTCAATATTCCAAGCTTAAACAGGAAGAAATCTCCGAAGATGAATACTACAATTGGATATGTAACTACCCTAACATTAAACCAACCACCGGCTTTGTAAAGAATGCCATCTCTGACAATTTGGATGCCGAGCTCCATGATGCATTGTCAGAAGAAATGAAGAAACGAGGTCTGCTTTAATTCCATTTTCTAGTGGCAACAGACCATGCAAATAAGAGACAGATAAAAGAAGAAGACCTTACCAAAATTCCTTTCCAGTTTGGAAAAGAACTTCAGTAAGGCCTTCTTTATAATATAATTAATATAATATTTCACTTAACACATTTGCGTTAGATTCTGTTGCCAAATCGTTGCCAAAACTTAACACTTTTTGTTTGGAATAAGTGTAAATAAAGGTTCAATTTTCACAAATGGTTATTCAAACTCCAGTGTCTGGATAAAATTCTCATTATTTTCCAAATGAAATAATTGATTTTTGGTTGCAATATTATCTATATTATCCCATTTTATTTTGACTGGACAAAAAAGTGTACTCAATTTGTACTCAAATCGTTCTTGCTAGTAAAAGAAAATAAACGATAAGTACACTTATTTTCTTAAATACTTTTCTGATTTTATTACCAAAATGATAGATATGGCAGCAATGATTACAGAGAATAAATCCGCGATCGTATAAGCCACCGCAATTCCGGTAAATCCCATAAAATGTTCCATCAGGTATAGACACGGAATCAATATTCCTCCTTGTCTAAGTACCGAAATAATTGTCGCTGGAAGTGCCTTTCCGCAAGCCTGTAAAAAGTTTGTACTCAAATAGAATATTCCCATGAATGGACTAGCTAATAACAAATAAATAACTAAACTCTCGCCCATAGAAGCTGCACTAGTATTTTTCAAAAATAAACCAATAAGTTCATGCCTTGTCATAAAACAAATGATAGTAATCATTGTTCCAAAAACAACAGTCAACAACAGCAATTTATTTAGAATTTCTTTCATTCTTTTTCCATTTTTTGCACCATAGGTATATGCCATTAATGGCTGCACTCCCATACAAATTCCCATATGAATCATAGTAATTACCATAACTGCTTTTCCAGCAGCTGCCATAGCTGCAACAGTGTCTGTACCATATCCAACTAGTAATTTGTTGGAAAATGTAGAAGCAAAGCCAGATAATAAACTGCTAATTCCATTAGGAAGTCCAATTGCAAGAATGTGAAACAAGGACATCAGATTTTTCATGGCAAATCTTGGATTCACACTAATCACTGTTGCTTTTTTCACTATGAAATATAGATAAAAAACACTACTTACCACATTTCCGATTACGGTAACTATAGCTGCTCCCACCACACCTTTATGAAGAACTAAAATAAAAATAGGATCCAAAGCGATATTCAGTACTGTTCCCATCATATTTCCAATAAGTCCTTCCTTAATAGCTCCCTCTGCACGGAGAATAGATGCAAATCCTGTGGAAAACAACATAAACGGAACTCCTACAGCAAGTGTTCTCATATAAGTGTAGGCTGAAACCATGATATCCTCATTTGCCCCTAACAGGTTCAAAATTGAAGTGGTAGAAGATAATATTACTACTGAACAGATTATTCCAATTATTACAGAAGTCATACAGCAAAGACTGGAATATATTTTTGCTTCTTCCTTTTTTTCTGCTCCAATAGCGTTTGCCACCACAGAACAGCCACCGGCTCCAAGCATAGTGGCAATTGCCATAACAAGAGAAAAAATCGGACTCACAATCGATACTGCTGCAACTTGTGCAGTATCCCCTAGCATTCCAACAAAAAACATATCTGCCATGTTGTAGATGGTCATAATTAGAATCGTAATACAGGAAGGAATCGCCAGCGAAAAGATAGCAGTCCAGACTGGCTTATCTCGAAACAAGGCTTCGTTTTTCATTGCTTATCTTCCCCCTGTTAAAAACAATATTTTCCTGCTACAACCTCTTCATTTCTTCCGTCAGGCAAAATAATCTTTGCCTTTGTATTAGAAGGAATCTCTATTTCATAAACCACCTTATTACCCTCATACTTCCATCCGCTAGAAATAATGCCTACAGGGGATTGATAAACAGCCTTTGCATATCCCAAAGCTTTATTTGGATGTGGACAGATTGTTATCTGCTTCTCTTTTACCTGTATACCACATACACCATCCATAAGCCACCCACAGATAGCTCCATAAGAATAATGGTTCAATGATTCCCTTACTTCTCCCTTCTCATTGATACCATCCCATGTCTCCCAAATGGTAGTCGCACCATGTTTCACCTCGTACAACCAACTAGGTCTGGTATCCTGAAGCAGAAGTTTATAAGCAGTATCTTCATATCCATAGTCACAAAGCACGCGAGTCAAATTCGGAGTAGACAAAAAACCTGTATTTAAATGATAATCACATTTTTTCACAAGTTCATTTAAATCTGCAGCTGCTTGTTTTGCTTCATCCCCCTCCAAAAGTTGGAATGCAAGTGCCCGTACATAATCTGCCTGTCTGTCTGAATGAATGCGTCCATCCTCGGTTGCTATGAATCTCCATGCCTTTTTTGCCATCTCCGAAGTCTTTTTATAATGAGATGCATCTTCTGTTTTTCCTAAGATATTAGCAATCTCTGCCATCATCTGTCCAGAACGGGCAAAAAAGGCTGTTGCCACTTTTCCCTGTGGAGTACGCATAGCTGAGGTACTTTCTACATCAGGCTCGCACCACTCACCATAGTCTATTCCCGTTTCAATGGTATATCTGCGATATGGATTTCTTTTTAATATCTTAATTGGATTTACAGGTAATTTCTTTGCTCTCTCCTCTAGGAAATGATACCATCCCTTCATCATCTCATAATTTTCCTCTAAGATTCGCACATCCCCATCTCTTTGATACAGGGTATATGGCACAATAATGCAAGCATCGCCCCATCCTACAGAACCTGCTAATAGTCCTGAGAAAAAACTTGGCTGATTATTTCTCGGAGCAATATTTGCAATCTTTCCATCTTCGTGTTGTGCTATTCTACACTCACCCAACCACTTTTTGATCACAGTATACGCATCCATCAGGTAAATTCCTGTATGGGCAAAAACACCCATGTCTCCAGTCCAAGCTGCACGTTCTCTGGTCGGACAGTCCGTTGGCACATCACAGAAATTGGATTTTTGACTCCAAATGCTGTTTTGAACTAACTTATTAACCAACTCATTGCCACAAGAAAACTCTGTCAGCTGCTCCATTTTGGAATAAACCGCAATGGCAGTGAAAGAAGCTTTACTCAAATCAATGGTAGTCTCCACCTTCGCATAACGGAATCCCCAAATGGAAAACTTAGTTTTGTAATGGTTCTCTCCTTCTGCACAGGTATATGTTACTCTCTGGTTAGTTCCGCCTTCCTTGTGACGCTTTCTATCCTGAAAGTTCTCCTGCGTAAAATTTCCATTCTCATCTAAAGTTTCACCATGGGTGAGAACAATAGTCTCTCCGCCTTTTGCCTCCAAAGTAAATTCAACATATCCTGCAATATTCTGTCCGAAATCTATGACGGTCTCTCCGTTTGGTGTCACAATGATTTTTCCTTCCAAATGTTCCATTTCATTGATTGGAACGCAGTTCGAACACATCAGGGTATCAAAAGAAAATTCTTCCATCTTCACTTCATGATAAGCTTCGATATCTTGAATTCTTCTGTCAACCACTTCTCCTTGTTGCATATCATTTTCTCTGATTGGTCCATTCTGTGAAGCTTCCCATTTTTCATCAGAATTACAAACAATCTCTCCATCCACTTCCATCTGGAAAAGTAATGCGATATCTGTCCCATAGATATTTCTGTCTCCATCCACACCAGATACACTTCGATACCAGCCATCTCCTAAAATAACCTGAACCTGATTCTCTCCTTCACATAGAAGATCTGTCACATCATAGGTCTGGTAACCAAGCTTCTTGTCATAGTTATAACTTCCTGGAGCAAGAACAAAATCTCCAACTCTTTTTCCATTTATCCAGGCTTCATATAATCCATGGGCAGTAATATACAATCTTCCAGAATTATGAGCTTTTGCCTTTTCTAATACTGATTTTTCCAAATGAAACGATGTACGAAGATAGCTGGCTGGTTTATGTACTTCTGAATCACAGGTCAACTCTGGATTAATCCATTTTGCTTTCCATTCGTTCTTTTCCAAGATTCCTGTTTCAAAAAAAGCTTCTTTGCTCCACTCGCCAGCCTGATTGAGTTCATCCCAAAGACGAAGTTTCCAGGTATATCTCTGGCGACTTTTGATACCACCCGTATACACATGATGCATCTCATCACAAATAATCTTTCCGCTGTTACATACCACATTGTCATTCTCCAAAACCTGAATTTCATATGCACTTTGCTTTTTTCCATCCAGACAGTTCCAAGTCAGATATGGTTCTCTTACATCTATTCCCAAAGGATTTCTCATATGCTCTGTTTTCAAATTAATTGCACGCATTTCTCTACTTCCTTCCCAATTAATTTCACATTTTTAAAGGGTTCTACTTCACATGTTTTTTCAAAAATTCTGCTGATACCTGCAATGACTTTACTGGAGAATTGTCTATCCAGTTCTTATGACTTTCTAATACAACTGATTCTACTCCTACGGATAATGCCTTCTCGCACAAAACTTCCAAATTCATATTTCCATATCCCAGTTCACAACTATCAGATTTTAATATCGGTGTCATCATTGGCTTTTGCAGCTTTGTTCCTCTGTCATTGATATGATAAAGCTTCATACGATTTCCAAGCTTATTCATAACATCCAACGCACATACGCCAGCTTCTGTAGGCCAATAAGAATCCAATTCAAAAGACACATAATCAGAATCTGTATTTGCAAGGATGTAATCATAAGCTGTCTGTTTTTCATCTACCTTTTGAAATTCATAGTTATGATTGTGGTAAAGTAGAGTGATTCCTTCCTCTTTCAACTGTCTGCCTGATTCATTCAATTTTTTACACAAATCATCTACCTTTGCTTTATTGCGATAATCAAAACGGTACATACCAGTGATTACCACATTGGAAGTATCGAATTTATTAGCTTCCCTTACGGTCTCTTGTATGTCTTTCTCGATGCTTCCCAAATCCTTATGCAAGCTAACCACTTTAAGATCAGCCTCTTTTATAAGGCGAACCCAATCCAGATTACCACCCTTTCCTGTCGGCATTCCGGCTGCCTTGGTTAGCATACGAACCATAAAAGGTGTAGGATTCACCATGAAACTGTTTAATTCAATTCCATCGTAGCCAGCCTCTTTTACTAGTTTTAAGGTTTCACGCGCCTTTATATCTGTTCCAGTTACTGTTCCAAGCATAATTTGTTGCACTGCTTTGATTGCCATTTTCTTGCTCCTTTTTCTATTCTACAAACTGTATCTCGCCCTCTGTGATTCCACATTGATTAAACGTGTCTACTCGAACATAATAGGATTTTCCTTCCACCAATGCTCCAATACGTTTTGAAGGCTCATAAGTCATATAACTATGATAAAGCTTGTCCTTCTCGTGTCCCCAGAGAATATTGTATCCTACTTGCCCTTCTATAGATGAAATCTCTGGATTTTGAATCTGTACATTCATGTCGATTCCAGATATTCTCTCAATTCTGTAGCTTGCCTGTGGTGGAAGCTCGCCCTTACATTTTCCAAATACACGTAGTCCACTGATACATGGATTTTGATCATATGGAACTTTCATATGAGATAATTTAACAAAACGAACTTTTATACCTTCTTCCCATACCAGAAAATCATGATTCAAATCAGAATTGCCTTCTCTCTTGTCTTCCAACACAAAAAATATCTCTCCATCCAAGGAGCCTTCTAAAAGATACTGAGTCTTTAGCTCAGCTTCCTCAATATATCTAGCCTGTGTGGTTCCACGTATTTCTCCTGGAACTGGAATCATAATGTCATCATCTGCAAAATTAATTTGAATTCCGCGAACATCCATCTCTTTTCCAAGGTCCATTAACAGCCATTCATCTGAATGATTGGATTTAGCCTGCCACCAGTTCTGAACATTTTCATTACACACAAGCTCAGGCTCTTTATCTTCTACGAAAGAAGATGCACTTACTTTTTTTCCATAAGAAAGTAACATCCATTCAGGTTTTTTCCAAATATCATCTTCTTTTCCTTCCGTTACAACAATTGGCCAGTCTCCGTATCTTTGATTACAGCAAAGCTCTCCATCTTGATCAAAAGCTGCTCTCCAAATACCTACTCTTCGTTCAAAATCGTGATTCACACTGATTCGCATAGTTGCAGCATGCCAGATATTTCCCGATAAATCTTCCATAGTAGACCCATGTCCTGCTCCTGGCATAAATCCGCCCGGATGATAGGAATATGGGTTATTCTCTGCTAGAACAAATGGGCCAAGTGGAGAATCCGATACATAAACGCCATCTCCGTAAGTATTGTACTGAGTGCCTGCAAAGGCATACTGAAGAAAATATTTTCCCTGATGCTTATCCATCCATGCCCCTTCGATATATGGCTTATCAGAAAACATTCCCTTAATAAGTGGAATATACTGCGTTGGGATTTGTTCTAAAGGAGTACCTTGTTTTTCCACAAAATATTGAAATGCAACTTCAATCTCAGCTTCTGTTTTAGGTAATTTACTATTATCCTCTCCGATTCGTTCATATCCATATTTCTCTGGATGTCCACATACAAGTTCTCTTTTCTCCCCCATTGGCTCCATTGTTTCCGGATTTAACTCCACACCCCATATAGGTGTCTCATTTGAGCATCCCCAATAAAAGTAAACGCGACCATCATCATCCACAAACAGATTTGGATCCCAATAATCAAAAGTACCTTCTATTTTTTCATAAGGTCCATTTAAGATATCCTTTGTTCGATAACGATTACAATTTTCACCACGCTTTGATGCACAAAAATATACATATTCTCCCATTACTCGTACATCAGGTGCATAATCATAAAGAGGCAATTCTGGTGGTAATTTATGATTTTCCCAATGCACGAAATCATCAGATACCCATACGCCAAGAGTCATAGATGCAAAAATGAAATATTTTCCTTGAAAAGAAATCATAGAAGGATCAGCAGCCTCACGACAAACGGAAATTCTATTTTTTCTCTGATCAGCATTAAACTGATAGCGATAATTTATATTTACTGGATTACAAAAATACTTCATCTTGTTCCTCCTCAATCTATAAATGCCCTAAAAACGCAAGACTATCTTTTGGAATACGTTTCATTGTTGTTCTATCTACTGAAATCAAACCGAATCTCATGGAAAAGCCTTTTTGCCACTCAAAATTATCCATTAATGACCAATGACAGTAACCAATGACAGGAATTCCATCCTTGATACATTCTGCTACACCTTTAGTAGCTTCTTCAATAAATTGCACTCGTCTAGTATCATCATCTGTAGCAATACCATTTTCTGAAATCATAATTGGCATTCTTTTGCCAGCATTTTCAAATTCTTTATGTACTCTGCGGATAACATGTTCCAAAGCCTGTGGATAAAACTCATAATCCATTTGGGTAGTCTCTGCTCCCTCTGGAACTGGGCAAATACCGTCTGGTCCAATCAGACTTCTTGTATAATTCTGAAGCCCAAAAAAGTCATCCTCCATGATGTATGGAAGATAATGCGTAAACTCTTCCTCCCACTCTTTTGCTGCAACAGCCTCACCACCGTTTACAGACTGAATATCATGGAGAGATAGAGATAATCCGACTAAAAGATTCGGACAAGCCTCCTTCATAGCATCTCTAGCAGCCTGGTGAGCTTTCATCACAAGTATGTCTCCCTCTGGAGTTCTGGAACTTACAAAGTTCTGTGGACTCTTGGTTTGAAAAATTTCCTCATTTTCAATTGCCTGCATGGCCATATTTTCCATCATGGCATTAAAGTTCATTCCTACTTGAGCAGTTCCTTCCATATTGTTACCCTGCGCCTGTTGCATTTGACTCATTTTCGCCATCATCTGTCTCTTATATCGTTCTGCAATAGCCGCCACCTGTAATCCCATATTGGCTTCATTGATGGTAACAACATATTTCATCAAATCGCCAAGTTCACTAACAACATACTTGCAGTAATGGGAAAAAGCATCTACTGTTGCTTCACTTTCCCATCCACCGTTTTTGATTAACCACACCGGAGAAGTAAAATGCATCATAGTAACAACCGGTTCAATTCCATTATCTCTACAGCATTTTAATACATTTCTGTAATGCTCCATTTCAGAAGCATCAAACTTACCCTCTTCTGGCTCAATTCTTGCCCACTCAATAGAGAAACGATAGGTATTGAGTCCTGCTTTCGCCATTAGCTTAATATCTTCCTCAAATCGATTATAATGATCTACTGCGTCAAGAGATGGCTCATTGAAACTGGTATGTTTCATATGTTCCATAGCCCAATAATCACTGTGAATGTTGTTTCCTTCTACTTGATGAGCTGCTGTTGCAGCTCCTATCATAAATCCTTCTGGGAATCTACTCATTTTTTTCATCCTCTCATATATAGCAAACTCCCCACATATCATTTATGTGGGATATCTGCTTTACAATAATCTATTTATTTTTGGGAATTCTCGAAAGTGCTGCTGTAAGCATCTTAGCCTGCTCACCATCTACTTCAATTCCACCCTGCGCTAACAGCTTTTTTAATGGTTGTCTTGCAATCATTGCCATCATAGATGGTGGAAGCTCCACATCTTTTCCCATTCCACCGGCAGTGGCGTTTTGCATCTGCTTCATCATCTGGTCAAGAAGTGCTGCACCTTCAGGGACTGCCTGAATCTCTGCCATAGTAGAATTTAAAGATAGAAATTGATCATCCACATCATCCTCTTCTGGTTCATCAAACCAGTTACGCACCTTTGTGGCATCCATAAAGTAATCTGGATTTGGTTCATCAACCTTACGAATTGTCATCTCATCTACAAGGTTCTCATTCTCAATACAAACAGCTTTAATCTGATGTTCTCCAGTAATTGGAACCTGAAATCTGAAAATGTGGTCACCTTG